>DATKCN010000287.1:0-34015 GCA_035513175.1 Thermomicrobiales bacterium | reverse complement strand
GGTCGTGGTCATGTTCTTCACGACCGCGTATCTGGACGACCGAATCGGAGGACCATGGACCAAGCTGACGTGGCTGTGGGCTCGCTGGGAGCGGTGGCTGGCACAGCTGTGGACCGGGGAGCCGATCGAAGACCTGTACCTCTTCGTGTTCTTCAGCTCGCTGCTGGTGTTTCTCCTGGCATACGGCACGATGTGGTTCGTGTTGCGCGCGCGCTGGATCTGGGCGGCGCTCGTATTTCCCGGGATCGTGCTGTTCATTAATCTGGGCTACAGCCTCCGGGTCCCGAACAGTTACGTTGTCGCGTATCTGTTCTTCGCCCTCATCCTCCTGGTGCGATTTTCGATCCTCGAACGCGAGACGATCTGGCGCAAGATGCGTATGGATTACCCTGACCTGCTCGTTGTGCGTGGCATGTGGGCCGCGTCGTACCTCGCGGTGCTGGTTCTGATATTTGGCTGGGCGTTCCCGGCCAGCGCCCAGAGCCGGCAGGCGCACGACCTGTGGCTGTCGGTCGACGCGCCGTGGAGGGCGGTCGAGAGCCGGTTTGACACGCTCTTTTCGGGGCTGCGCGGCACGGGAGGCCGGGGCGTCGGGGGTTTCGCCGCGTTCGACGACAACTTCAATCTGGGAGGGCCGCTTCGACTCAGCGACACCCCAGTCGTGCTGGTAATCGGCGAAACGTATTCGCCATATCTGGCGGCGCATCGCTACTCGGTGTACACGGGAACGGGGTGGCGCTCCGAGTTCTCGCGCCCGCAAGAAGATGAAGAACCGAGGGAGTTGCCGCCACAGGTTGAGCTGCGCCCAGATACGTCCGTTCCCGTCGATCCGCGCCAACACGAGGTGCGCCGCGAGGCGACGTTTACGCTGGTGCTCGAGAACCCGCGCGGGAGCCTGGTCTTTTCGCCCGAGGTGTTCCTCAGCTCAAGCATCGGCGTGAATCTCGTGCTCCCGTGGCAAGTCGTGACCGACGTTCAGGTCAATCTTCAGGACGGCGCGCCCGACCACATTCCGGCCGAGGTGCGCCAGATCGCAATTCTGCTCGCGGAACTCGACCTGTCGCCCCCGCCCCCACCGCCGCCCCCGTCGACCCCGACCCCCACACCAGGTGGCGGGGGCACTGACGAGGGCGAAGACGGCGCGGTCGAGGCGACCCCAACGCCCGATCCTGAGCCGCTGCCACCGTTGCCCGAGCCCGCGGACGTGACGCTTGAGATCCAGGATCTAGCGTCGCGCGGCATCGACGTTCGTTACGTCGTCAACCTGGAAACCTACCGGGTTGATTTCATGACGTACTCGGGAGAATTCCCGGTCTTCGATGATGTGGAAGCCGTTTACGCGCGAGATGGATTGGCGGCCGGTCAGCGCTACGATGTTACGGCGCTGGAGACGCAGTCGTTCGCCGCGGATCTGCGCGAAAGCCCTGCCACGTATCCTGAACTGGTCACTGATCGGTATCTACAGCTGCCGGAGACCGTGACGCAGCGCACAATCGACCTCGCGCATGCGATCACCGACGGCCACGAGTCGCCGTATGACAAGTCGAAGGCGTTGGAGCGCTGGCTGCGCGAGAACATCGTCTACACCGAGGAGATCGCGTTCCCCCCGGACGATCGGGATGTCGTTGACTTCGTATTGTTCGACACGCGCCAGGGATACTGCGAGTACTACGCCTCAGCATTCGTCGTGATGGCGCGCGCCGCGGGACTTCCGGCGCGCATGGTGACCGGGTTCTTCCCAGCCGAGCGCGACGCGGAGCTCGGCGGATTTCTGTACCGTGACCGCAACGCACACGCTTGGCCGGAGGTGTACTTCGAGGGCTATGGATGGGCGCCGTTCGAGCCGACCGCCAGCCGTTCTGAGATCGTGCGCGATCCTTCCGGGAGCGGATCGAGCGATCCGCAGCTCGACGACATCATTGGAAGCGGACCAGGCTTCGAGTTCTTTCCACTCGATGAAGAGCTGGCCGCCCTTGAACGCGACATAGGTCAGGGTCGCGGCACGGGTGCGGCCGCGGGCTCGGACGGAAATTCGCTGACCCGCCAGGACATCGCGCTGCGGGTCGGTACTGCCTCGCTGCTGTCGATCATACTCGTCGTCATGTATTTGTGGCTACGTGGTTTGCGTGGGATGACGCAGGCCGCGCAGATGTACACGCGACTTTCGCGTGGGGGGTCGTGGTCGGGAATCCGTCAGACCCCGTCGATGACGCCAGCGGAGTACGCCGATCTGCTGGGTAAGAGCGTTCCTGGATCACGGCTGTCGGCGAAATTTCTGGCGGACATTTACGTGCGCGAAACGTACGGCAACCGCCCGCCCGTGCAGGCAGACATGCTCCGCGCGCGCCAGGCCTGGCTCCAGCTTCGCGGGTTGCTGTTCAAGCACTTCGTACAGCGCCTGCGACCGTGGAAAGGATCGGCGCCATTGGATGATAATCCCGACAACTGGCAATAGCTTCGAGTAACGATTGACGCAGGAGCGACGATGGGCCGGGTCCTCGTTGTCGGTGGGTCGAACACTGATCTTGTCTGCCGGACGTCGCGCCTCCCCATCGCGGGAGAGACGCTGACCGGGCAGAGCTTCAGCGTGTTCGCCGGTGGCAAAGGCGCGAACCAGGCGGTGGCGGCAGCGAGAGCTGGCGCGTCGGTCGCATTTGCGGGAGCGGTCGGGGACGATGAATTCGGCGGGCAGCGGTTGGCTGATTTGGTAGCCGACGGCGTTGACGTGACATGCGTCGAGCGTGTCGCGGGTGAATCGTCTGGCGTTGCATTGATCGTCGTCAACGAGCACGGCGAGAACCAGATCGTCGTTGTCCCGGGCGCGAACGCGCGGGTCGCTCCTGCCACGATCGACCGCGCGATTGAGATGGGGAGCTGGGACGCGTTGCTGGTCGTGCTTGAAGTTCCGTTCGACACCCTGAGCTACGCGGTAGAGCGGCTTGTTGGAAACGCCACGATTATCCTGAACGCCGCGCCATACGACGAAAACGTGATCGAGCTGCTCCCGAGTGTCGACGTGCTCGTTTGCAATGAGATCGAAGCATCTGGGCTGTTGGGGCGCGCTGTAAGCGCTGGCTCGGCGCTTGAGGATGCGCGCGACCTGCGGACATACGGCAGCAGATGCGGAGTGATCACGATGGGGACGCATGGCGTGTTTGCCGCCGACGAATCCGGCGTGTGGGTGACGCCCGCGCCGCGCGTTGACGTGGTCGATACGACGGGCGCTGGGGATGCTTTCTGCGGCGCATTGTCGGCATGGATCGCGAATGGCGCGAGTGTGCGCGAAGCGACGCCGGCCGGGGTCGCCGCAGGTGCGCTGGCCGTGACCGAGCACGGCGCCCAGCCGTCTCTTCCTCGCCGCGAGGCGATCGTGTCGCTTATCAACTCGAAGCTGTCGTAGGACGGCTGGGCGGGGTGTGATGGGCGAGCCTGCCCGTCCGCGTGAAGACTACTGCCTGGCAACTGCATCGACTTAGCGATCTTCGGCTGACGAGGCGCATGGCGCTCGGAGCAGCGTTCGGATTCCGTTAGCCACGACTTTCCCCGGGCTCGTCGAGCTCACGATCCTCAAGATTCGAGCGCGGCACGAAGTATTCACTAGTGAGGAAGTCGTCGAGGCGCTTGCTGATCGCGGCGCGAAGATACATGTCGGTCCACCAGAAGATGTCGTCACGCCGGACGACCGATTTGAGACGCCGCATGCGCGAGCGTCGCTCGTCGATGGGCATCGTGACGGCCTGGTGGATCGCGCGCGCGGTGCCCTCGATGTCGTGCGGGTTGACCATGATCGCCCCCCGGTGAAGCTGTGCCGCGCTGCCGGCGAACTCGCTGAGGATCAGCACCCCGTCGCCCTCGACGTTGCAGGCGCAGTACTCCTTGGATACCAGGTTCATGCCGTCCTTCAATGGTGTGACCACGCACACGTCCGACATGCGGTAATAGGCCAGCAACTCGGTGCGGTCAAGCGGCCGGTAAATGTAGTGGATTGGGACCCAGCCGGGCTGCGTGAACTCTCCGTTGACTTCGCCGACGAGCCGTTCGACTTCGGAACGGAGGATCTGATACTCGGGAACGTCCTCGCGACTCGGCACGACCACCTGGATCAGCGTGGTGCAGCCTTGCAGCTCTGGATACGCGCGCAGGGTCTCCTGGAAGGCGACGAGCCGTTCGGGAACCCCCTTGGTGTAGTCGAGCCGGTCGATTCCGAGGATCATCTTCATGTTCGGCAGGCGATCGAGCGACAGCTGCATGGCCCGCAGGACATCGTCGCTCCTGGCGCCCTCCTCGAAGTCGCGCGCGTCGATGCCGATGGGGAAGCTGCCAACGACGGTCCGGTTGCCGGGGAGCTGGAGCACGTACGAGCTCCGCCTGCCGGACACGGTAGCGTTGGGAAGCAGAGTCCGGACGCAGTGCACGAAATTGCGGGTGTCCCGTGCGGTTTGGAATCCCAGAACATCGAATTCCATCAGGCCACGCAAGACTTCGAAGCGCCAGGGAAGCTTGAGAAACAGGTCGACGGGCGGAAACGGTATGTGGAGGAAGAAGCCCGTGCGACGGCGCGCTCCAATGTTGTGGAGCTGTTCCGCCACGTCCATCAAGTGGTAGTCGTGGACCCAAACGAAATCATCCCCGACAGTGACGCGCTCAATGGCCTCTGCGAAGACCCGGTTGGCCGCTTGATAATCGCGCCAATAGCGTGGGACGAAGTTGCAACGGGACGGGAGATCGTGGAACAGCGGCCAGATGATCTCGTTCGAGAAGCCATAGTAGTAGCCAGCGATCAGCTCCGCCGACAGCTCAACCGGCTCCAGAGCGTATCCGGTACCTCGGGAAGCGTCATCCAGCGCGGGGCGGATCGACTCGACGCTGCCGGTTCCCGGCCAACCGATCCAGATGCCGCCACGATTGCGCAGCGCTGGAGCGATGGCCGAGATCAGCCCCCCCGATCCGGGTTGCGCTGTTACCCGGCCATCTGGGGCTTGCGCCAGTACGACTGGCAGCCGGTTCGACACGACAACCAACCGATTGACGCCGGTGTCCTCGGTTCCCGTCACGAGCGCTTCCTGCGCATTCCCCAGTCAATCAGTAAGCGCTCGACCGCGGCGCAATCAGGAAGACGTCCGCGGGCGAGGCTTTCGGCTCCGGTGAGGCTGACCTTGACACCGATTCCGGTGTCAGGCAGCGCGGCAAACGCGTCCTCGTCGGTGTCATCGTCCCCGATGTAGATGGCCAAAGCATCGACGGGGCTTTCAGCGAGAATTTCCCGCACGACACTGCCCTTCGTTCGCCCGGTTGCCCGAAGCTCGATTCCGCCGTTGAACGGACGAATCTCCATCGAATCCGCCGGCGAAACCGCGCGCCACTCACTCCTCAACGCGTCCTCAACGTCGCGATAGTGCCTGGGTTCGAGTCCGCGGAAATGGACCGCGACGCTGGCAGCCTTGCGCTCGACGCGCGCCGGATCGAAGATGGAAATGGCCCTGGCAACTGCCTCATCGAGGACTGTCGACTGCCGGGAGGTGATCGGCGCAGTAAACGGCTCACCTGCAGGGTCGTACATTTCATAACCATGACTGCCGGCGATCCTGAAGCGTGGATTGCCCAGCAGGGTCTGGACCTCCTCGACGGGGCGTCCGGACACAATCGCAACCGTGGTCCGGTCATCGTCGTCGATGATCTCTAAAGCGTCCAGAACGTTCGGCAACGGGCGGGCCTGCATGCGGTCGACGTGAAACGGAGCCAATGTGCCGTCGTAATCGAGCATCAGCACGATGTGGCTCGCGGAGTCGACACGGCGCCAGAAGTCGGCGACCCCCGCGACTGCGACACTGGCTTCAACCGCGCGGGACGGTCCATGCGCGCGGGGGTCGAATTTTGGCGTATGCACGTTTCCCTCCCCAACCGACATTGACCGTGGACGATGGTCAAGAGCGACGCCGTACGGTCTCAGAGTCACGCATGCCGCGCTTGGACTTCGCCGGCCTCCGCGACTCACGAATCAAATCGGACACGGACGCGAGCGTCGCACCGCTTGTGCCGGACCCCTGTCCATTGAGACACGAGGACGACGATTAGACGAGGCGTGATCCCGGCCGCCCGCACGAAACGTTACGATCCGGGCGTCGGCGGGTGAGCGCGCGGGGACGAGATTCGACGCTGGCGGAAGGGGAGGGATTCGAACCCTCGAGGCGAGAGGTCCCGCCTACGCGCTTTCCAGGCGCGCGCACTAGGCCAACTATGCGACCCTTCCATGCGTGCGGCCCAGCCATGGGGCCGAGCGGCGGCGGAGAGGGAGGGATTCGAACCCTCGGTGGCTCAACACCACACCGATTTTCGAGATCGGCACCTTAAACCGCTCGGACACCTCTCCACCGTGAAGTATACGGCATCCACCCGCGATTTGACTGAGGGATCAGTCGTGTGACAACCGCTGATCGTAACGTCCAGGTCGACAGAAACGACGAACCTCGCGCCGCTGCGCGAGGTCTCCTTGTACGCCCGGAGGGACTTGAACCCCCGACCTTTTGGTCCGCAACCAAACGCTCTATCCGCTGAGCTACGGGCGCAGATGTCGTCAACGGGCCGCTCCCGGACGCGAATAATGATAGCACACAGAGTTCCGGCGCTCGAGCGGTAGACGAGTCCGGACATCGAGTCGCGGCTCGTTGGATGGCGTCGCAGCGCGTCGTCGTCGCAGCGCCGACGCCAATCGACCCACCGATCGAGCACCGACGCGCCGCCGCCGTGCGGACTCCGGCTCGCAGGGAGTTCGCTGGTTTTATCCACGACGTGACAATTCGGCTATAATTTCTGCTTGACATTCTGCTAGCCCGCCGCTTATGATCGCGTCAATGGTTTCCGTATATTTGATGGGTGACCCCATGCCTCGATCGTTCGGACACGCTACGCAGACACATGCCGAGACATCAAGTGATGTTCACGGCATCGACGCGCGTGGTGTATCGATCATTATCATCGAGGTAGTACTCCTTACCGGGGAGACATAAGGGGGCGCACGCGAAGGAAGCCAGGTAGCCAGGAAGATCGCGAGCCTCCCAAGAGCGGGAGGCTCGATTCGTTATATACGGTGGTCGTGACACGCGGTTATCCGCGTCGGGCAAGGGACGACAGTATGCTGGCGACGACGAGAGGGAAACCGGCGGAAGCGGACGCAGAGGCGGTTGAACGCATCCCGGCAGTGATTCAGTCCTCCGAGCCGTTGATCGGCGCGCGTCTCCTTTGCCGGGCGCTGGAGCGAGAAGGCGTCGACACGATCTTCGGGTACCCGGGCGGCGTCGTCATTCCGCTATATGATGTCCTGCCTGAATTCGGCATCCATCACGTGCTCGTGCGCCACGAGCAAGGGGCCGGGCACGCGGCAGACGGATATGCGCGGGCCACGGGCAAAGTGGGTGTCTGCCTCGCGACCTCCGGGCCGGGCGCCACGAACCTGGTTACGCCGATTGCAACCGCAATGCTCGACTCGATTCCGCTAGTGGCGATTACCGGTCAGGTGTCTCAGGCTGTGATTGGCAGCGACGCGTTCCAGGAGATTGACATCACCGGCATCACGCTTCCGATAACGAAGCACAATTTCCTCGTGCGCAGCGCGTCGGACATCGGGTCGACGATTCAAAAGGCGTTTCATCTGGCGTCGACCGGGAGACCTGGGCCGGTTCTGGTTGACATCCCGAAGGACGTGCTGCTTGCCAAGGGCGACCTGGGCGAGTTGCAAACGATCGACTTGCCCGGATACAAGCCAAACTACGTCCCCCACCGGCGTCAGATTCGACTCGCCGCGCAGGAAGTTCGCAACGCGCGCAAGCCACTGATTCTGGCGGGGCATGGCATCCTGCTCTCCGGGGCTTCCGAGGAGCTGCGCGCGTTTGCCGAGAAGGCGCAGATTCCAATTGGGCTGACGTTACTGGGAATTGGTGGATTTCCGCAGTCGCATCCGCTGTGCCTTGGCATGGTCGGCATGCACGGCTTCGCGCACGCGAATCGTGCGATCCACGAGGCGGACCTGATCATCGGCGTCGGGATGCGGTTCGACGACCGGGTGACGGGCAGACTTTCCGAATTCGCGCCGAACGCCCGCATCGTGCACATCGATATCGACCCGGCGGAGATCGGAAAAAACGTGCCAACGGTGGTGCCGGTGGTTGGAGACGCGAAGCTGTCGCTGGCAGGACTCGCTCTAGAGCTTGAGGAAACGAGGCACGACGACTGGCTGGACGAGATCGCGGAGTGGCGGCGGGTTCCGCCGTATCGGACATCAAGACCGAGCCGATCGCTGGTTCCACAATACGTGATCGAGCGCATGCACCACCTGACACACGGCGAGGCGATCGTTACGACGGATGTCGGGCAACATCAGATGTGGGCGGCACAGTTCTACAAGTGCGACATCCCGAACCACTGGATCTCCTCCGGCGGACTTGGAACGATGGGATTCGGGGTGCCGTCGGCGCTCGGCGCCGCCATGGGCCGACGCGACGCCGAAGTGTGGTCGATCGTGGGGGACGGCGGTGTGCAGATGACGCTGTTCGAGTTCGCCACGGTCGTGCAGGAGAACGCCAACATCAAGGTCGCGATTATCAACAACGGCTATCTCGGCATGGTGCGCCAGTGGCAGCAACTGTTCCACGACAAGAACTATTCCGAAACGTTCATCAGCCAACCGGACTTCGTCATGCTGGCGACCGCGTACGGCATCCCAGCCCGCAAGGTCGAGCGCAGCGAGGAAGTGGATGACGCTATCAACTGGGCTCGCTCCTTCGAGGGTCCGGCGTTGATCAACTTTGTCGTCGGTCAGGAAGAGAACGTTTACCCGATGATTCCCAGCGGCGGGTCATTCAATGAGCTGATCGAGGAAGGTGACTAGCATGGCAAGCAGGTTCCATACGCTGGTCGTGCTGGTAGAGAATCATCCGGGCGTGCTCAACCGCGTGATGAGCCTGTTCCGGCAGCGTGGATTCAACGTGGAATCAGTCGCGGTGGGCCACGCGGAAGCCCCGGGCATCTCGCGGATGACATTCGTGGTGGCCGGTGACGACAAGGTTATCGAGCAGGTGACAAAGCAGTTGTACAAGCTGCTTGAAGTGCTGAAAGTTACCGACGTGACGGGCGAAAACCTCATTCAGCGCGAGCTGGCGATCGTCAAGGTTGCGGCGACCGAGCGTACGCGCGCTGACATCATGCGCCTGGCGACCGACATCTACCGGGCGAGATTCGTTGACGCAACGCCGGACACGCTGATCCTTGAGGTGACGGGACCAACCGACAAGATCGATTCGCTGCTCACGATGATTCGTCCATATGGCATAAAGGAAGTCGCACGCACGGGCTCCGTCGCAATGGTCCGGGGTTCAGCCGCGAATGGGCTGGCGCTGGTTCGAGACGCGGTCGCCTGACGAGAAGAAGCACGTGTCTGGGAAGGGACGGAGCAGAGGGTGGCGACAATCTATTATGAAAAGGATGTCAATCGCGACGCGCTGGACGGCAAGAAGATCGCGATACTGGGCTATGGCAGCCAGGGGCACGCGCACGCCCAGAACCTGAGAGACTCGGGACTGGACGTGCGCGTCGGCTTGTACGAGGGAAGTCGGTCGTGGCCGAAAGCGGAAGCCGACGGCTTCAGAGTGATGACGAGCGCGGAGGCGAGCGCCGAAGCTGACGTGATCATGATGCTCGTCCCGGATCACATTCAGAAGCGTCTCTACAACGATTCAGTCGCCCCGAACCTGTCCGACGGCAACACGCTGATGTTCGCCCATGGGTTTAACATCCACTTCGGGCACATCACGCCCCCGGACAATGTCGATGTCGCGATGATCGCGCCCAAGGGACCAGGGCACATCGTCCGCGACATGTTCGTCGAGAAGATCGGTGTGCCAGCGCTGGTCGCGGTGCACCAGGACGTGACCGGGCACGCGAAGGACACGGCGCTGGCGTACGCGAGCGGCCTCGGCTCGGCGCGAGCGGGCGTGCTGGAGACGACGTTCAAGGAAGAGACGGAGACCGATCTCTTCGGCGAGCAGGCCGTGCTGTGCGGCGGCGTGTCGGCTCTCGTGACGGCCGCGTATGAGATCCTGACTGAGGCGGGCTATCAGCCGGAGATCGCGTACTTCGAGGTGCTGCACGAGTTGAAGTTGATCGTCGACCTCATGTATCAGGGCGGCATCAAGTACATGCGGTACTCGGTGAGCGACACGGCGGAGTACGGCGACTATACGTCGGGTCCGCGCGTGATCGACGAGCGCGTGCGTGCCACGATGCGACAGATCCTGGGAGACATTCAATCGGGCGAGTTCGCGTCCGAGTGGATTGCGGAGAACGAGAGCGGGCGTCACAACTTCATGGCGCTGCGCGGCAAGGCGACTGGTCACGAGATCGAGCGCGTCGGAGACGAGTTGCGATCGATGATGGACTGGCTGCCGAAGCGTGAGGCTCCGACGGCCTGACGCCTGGATTGCATGCTGTAAACGAACGAGGGCCGGCGCCGCGCCGACCCTCGTTCTGCTTGCCCGCCGGGCGTCGATAAACTGCTTGCACTTATACTGCGGGCAGACCGGCATGACCTCAACGTCGCGCGCCGGAATCACTATGGGGATGGATCGCTGATGACGCACGCAGCTTCGGACACCGTACGAAGGGTCCTCGATAACGGATTGACCGTGATAGCCCGCTCCCAGCGCCATCTGCCGATCGGGTCGTTCTGGATCTGGTATCGCGTCGGAGGCCGCAACGAGGTCCCCGGCATCACCGGCGTGTCGCACTGGGCCGAGCACATGCTTTTCAAGGGCACCGAGAGATACGGAAAAGGGGCGATCTTTCGCGCGATCACGGCGGCCGGTGGCTCGTTGAACGGATTCACCTGGATCGATTACACCGCGTACTTTGAGACGCTGCCGATCGATCGCATCGATTTGGCGTTCGACATCGAGGCAGATCGCATGGTCAACGCGCGTTTCGACGCGGATGAGGTTGACAGCGAGAGGTCGGTGATTATATCGGAACGACAGGGTAACGAGAACCAGCCGACGTTCCTGCTGGCCGAGGAGATGTCGGCGGCCGCGTTCAAGGCTCACGCATACGGCCATGGAGTCATCGGTTTCATGTCTGATCTGGAAGCGATGACGCGGGACGATCTCTACAGTCACTACCAGACATACTACCGGCCAAACAATGCGGTGGCCGTGTTCGTCGGGGACCTCGACGCGAACGAGGCAGTCGAGCGCATTGCCGATCGATTCGGAGTGCTTGAGCGCGGCCCCGAGATTCCGGTTGCGCGCACAGCGGAGCCGGAGCAGTTTGGCGAGCGGCGCGTTACCATTCGGCGACCCGCGCCGAATCGCGTGCTCCAGATTGGTCATCGCGTCATCCCGGGCTCGCACGACGACGCGCCCGCGCTGATGGTGGCTGACGCCATCCTCTCGGGCGGCAAGGCGATGGGGTTCGGCGGAGGCGCAGCGATGGGGCGCTCGTCGCGGCTCTACCGGCGCCTGGTGACGACGGAGCTTGCATCGTCGGCTGGTAGTTCGTTTTCGCTGACGATCGATCCATATCTGTTCGGGCTGAGCGCGACGCTGCGCCCTGACAGCGATCCCGAGCATGTCGAAGATGTGCTGCTTGGCGAGGTAGAGCGGCTGGCGAGCGAGCCTGTTCCCGCCGAGGAATTCGAGCGCGCCCTGAAACAGATCCGCGCTCAGCACGCATACGGCCAGCAGAGCGTATCGAGCAAAGCCTATCTTCTCGGATCGTTGGCTATGGTGGCGCCTGAACGCTCGCCGGAGTCGCTGATCGGAGAGTTCATGGCCGTGACGCCAGACGATGTGCAGCGCGTAGTCGCGTCGTATCTGGTTGAACAGCGGCGCACAGTAGGCTGGCTGATCCCGACAACACCCTCGGGGGACGAGGGTAACTCAACCGGTGCAGGATTTGCCCGGCCGGCAGGTTATGTTCCCGACAGCGACGATGTCGCCCTCGATGAGACAATGCCCGGCATCGTGGAGACACGACTGGCCAATGGCCTGCGAGTGGTAACGCTCGACCGCGTCATGGGCGAGGACGGGGGTCCGGTTGTTATGCGTGTGCGCGTGCCCGGCGGCAGTTCGGCCGACGGCGACAGGCGCGGCGTAGCGCGCTTCACGGCCGACATGCTGACGAGGGGCAGTGGCGGGAGAACATCGGACGAGCTTGCTGAGGAACTTGACGGCATCGGAGCGTCGATCTCGGCAGGCGTCGGGCGCGAAACGTTTGACATTGTCTCGACCTCGATGCTCGAGGACGTGGACCACGTCGCGGGTCTGCTGGCGTCGGCGCTGCTGAGACCGGACTTCCCGGACGACCAGATGCAGGTCGTTCGCGGCCAGATTCTTTCCGGCTTGAGGCAAGCGCAGAACGATTCGCGCGCGGAAGCGGAGCACGTCATGCGCGGGATGATCTATCCCGAGGGGCATCCGTATCGTGATCGGGTGAGTGGGACAGAGGAAACCGTCGCAGCAATGACGCGCGACGACCTCGCCTCGTTTCACAATCGCGCAATACGACCGTCGACAGCGATCGTTGCGATAGCGGGGAGCATCAGCCATGCCGAGGCGATCGCGCTCGTGGAACGACACCTCGGCTCCTGGGAGGGCGATACGCCGCCAGTGGAGGTGGCCGATCCGGTTCCTATTCCGCAAGCCGTCCGCGAGACGCGAGAGCTTCCAGGAAAGACTCAGGCCGACATCGCGATCGGATCGCTCGCGCTGTCGCGTGGCCATCCGGATTACGACGGTCTCAACGTTGCAAATCTCATTCTGGGGCGCCTGGGGCTGATGGGACGGCTGGGCGAGAGCGTCCGTGAGCGGCAGGGCATGGCGTACTACGCGTACTCGGCACTCGAAGTCGGGATCGGGGCAGGACAGTGGAGCGCGCGGGCGGGAGTGAATCCGTCGAACATCGACCGCGCGATCGACACTATCCTGGCAGAAGTCCGTCAATTCCTCGACGGCGGTCCGACGGACGAGGAGTTTAGCGACGCGATGGGCTATCTCACGGGTTCGATGCCACTGGGAATGGAGACGGCTGGCGCGATTTCCGCGCTCATCGCGGATATCGCATTCTTCGACCTTGGGAACGGCTATCTACGGCAATACCGCAGCCGAATAAAGGCGCTTACCCCGGAACATCTGACGGAGTCGATGCGGCGGTACGTGGACCCGGACCGCGTCGCGATCGCGATTGTGCGTCCTGCGGGGGAGTGAGCTGCTAGTTGGGTGGCATAATCGCGACGTCGAGCTAATGTCACGATTGCAGGGAGACGAGGCATACGATGGCTGAGAGCACCGGCCAGACGACGTACGCGAACTTCTGGATTTACCACGTCGATCCCCTATGGCGTCGATTGACGGCAGATCAGAAGGAGTCGGGTCGTTGTGAGCTGGCGAGTGTGCTGGGACGCGCGAGCGACGAAGGCGTGACGCTGCGTGGCGCGTACTCCACGGTCGGCCTGCGACACGACGCGGAGATGATTCTGTGGGTCGTGACGCGGGATCTCGACGCGATGCAACGCCTGGCAGTGGCTATAAGCCAGTCCTGCCTCGGGGCGTACCTGGAGTCGAGGTACACCTATCTTGGAGTCGCGCTCGGATCGCGGTACACAGCCGACCATGCCCCTGCATTCATCAAGGGCGTGCCGCCGAAGCGTTACTTGAGTGTTTACCCGTTCATCAAGTCGCATGAGTGGTACCAATTGCCGTTTGAAGAACGGCGGACGATTATGGGGGAGCACGGACGACTGGGGCGGGAGTACCCGAACATTCTGACCAATACGGTGAGCTCGTTCGGCATCGCGGATCATGAGTTCGTGGTGGCCTTCGAGGCTGACGATATCGGTGAGATGGTGCGTATGGTTGAGCATCTGCGTCCCGCGGGATCGCGGCCGTACACGAAGCTCGATACCCCGATATTTCTGGGTGTGATGAAGGACTTGGCGGACGTGCTCGCGGATCTGGGATAGCGCAGCACGGGAAACGAGAGGTCGCGCAGTGGGACGCTGGAGAACGGGGCCCAGTGCGCCGTTATGCTCACGTTCGATGTCAATGCCGAGACGTTGTAGCTGTCCGGAAACATGGCCAATCTGGGCAAGCCCGGCATGTTGTCGCAGGGTACATACGGCGCGTGGGTTGCTGTGCCGTTGATCCCTAAGCTCCTGCGAGACCGCCGCCTTCCTGGACCCTTCTTCGTGCCCGGCTGGACCGCCGAGCGGCACGCGGACACTATCACGTCGATCCACGAGCAGGGTCACGAGATCGGACACCATGGCTGGATTTACGAATGGCCCACGAATCTGACGCGCGACGAGGAATAGCGGGTGCTGGTCGACGGCATCGAGGCGTTGCGCGCGATCACTGGAGATGCGCCAGCCGGGTATCGATCACCAGCGTGGGCGTTTTCAGCGAATACGCTCGACCTGCTGCGGCAGTACGGATTCGTATACTCGTCGAACCTGATGAGTGACTTCGTCCCGTGGACGTATCCGGGGACCAATCTCATTGAGCTTCCGGTGCAATGGATACTCGACGACGCGCCGTTCTTTCTTTTCGGCGCCGGGCAAAACAGGCCGATCAGCAGCGCCGAGAATGTCTATCAGGTGTGGACCGAGGAGTTCCGAGGCGTTTACCGGCACGGAGGACTGTTCAACCTGACGATGCATCCGCAGTTGATTGGCCGGACCGGGCGGTTGATGATGCTGGAGCGATTCATCGACTTCGCGCAGGGATTCCCGGAGATCTGGTTTCCGACCGGCGTTGAAGTCGCGGCACACTGGCGTTAACTGTCAGAGTAGTCCTACCGTCCAGCGCGCTGCAGCCGGCAAGCCGGTCCCGAAGGTCGCGATGATACCATTCCTACGATTGACGATGGGTCCAGGACTGGGAGTAGAGTCGAAGCGTGGTGGTTGACGGCATTCGTGATCGCACGGGGCTTGAGAAGAAGCTCAGCATCAACGCGTACGCCGTCGACTCCCAGCGCGCGCACATTCGCATCATCGACCGGCTCGTCTGCCTCCAGTGTGAGCGGCAGCAGTGCATCAACTGTTGCCCGGCAGCCTGTTATGCGCCGAAGCCCGATGGGACAGTGCTCTTCTCCTACGAGGGGTGCGTCGAATGCGGCTCGTGCCGGATTGTCTGCAACGAGTTCGACAACATCGAATGGACCTACCCGAAAGACGGATTTGGCGTGCAATATCGGTTTGGGTAGCGCGCCCTGCATTCCGCAACTGACAGCAGCCACGAGGGCAGGAGTAGCTGATGTACTGGAATCGCAAGCATGTGCTCGTGTGCACCGCCTCTCATTGCATGCAAAAGGGCGCCAACAACGTGGCGGGCCGGCTGCGCATCGAGTTGAAGCGGCGCGGGCTGGACCATGACATTATGGTAAACACGTGCGATTCGATCGAGCTATGCGACATTGGTCCGAACATTGTCGTGTACCCGGAAGGCACGATCTACTCAGGTGTCGGCGTCGGCGACCTAAAGGACGTGATCCAGCACCTTGAAGGGTGTGAGCCAGTGGCGCGGCTCGTCCTGACGCCGGACACACCGGCGGAGAAATCCAGAGAGCGCTTTTTTCGCGAGGCTGTCGCGAGCGGCGCGTCCATGCCCGCGGAAGAATTCGCCGCGCTAGCGGACGCACATGGCTTCGATGCGAGCTGGATCGCTGAGCAGGCGCGGCGAGGCTTCATCGCCCGGAAGGAGATCGACGGCGTGGCAAGCATTGTTGTAACGACCAAGTCGTTGATGCGATACAGGATCGAGGTCTCCGCTGCGTCAGAGTAACTGGGCCACAGTCTGGTGACTGGCGACGAGACCCCGCGTCGTTTCGGAGATGACACGACACCCGCGGAGGAGCCGGCGCCCCCGATCCTCAAGCCTCCCCAGAGCCGAGCGCAGCGGTACGCCGTCGCGGCGCGGATGCGACGCTCAATCCTCACGCGGCTAGGCATCGGCCTGCTGGTAATTGTCGCGATCGCGTTGCTCAACCCCGGCTTCCTCGGCTGGGGCGCGGCGGTAACGGCTACGATCATTGCCGTGCCGAGCGCGCGGTTCAGGTCGTACACCGCGGCGTTCCTCCCGTACGGACTCGCGTGGCTCAGCTTCACTCTGCTGCGCGCGCTGGCGGACGAAACAGGTATTCCGCTGCGCACGGACGAGGTGACCGCTATAGAACGCTGGATGTTCTTCGGCGCGACGCCGACAATCTGGTTGCAGACGAGGATGTTCGATCCGTCCGGAATCGCCTGGTACGACTACGTGATGACGTTTATCCACTGGTCGTACTTCTTCGTTCCGCACGTCGCCGCAGTCGTAATATGGAAGAACAGCCCTGCACTTTACCGCCGGTTCTTGCTGACGGTCATGATCACGCTCGGCATCGGATTGATCATTTACTTCATCACGCCCGCCGCGCCACCCTGGCTGACGGCCGATCGCGCGCCGCAACAGGACATTTTTCGCGTCATGGCGAACGTGGGGCGGAGCATCAATTCGAGCCTGTATGATCGAACCTACAGCGCCCTGGGAGACCCTAACCCGGTTGCGGCGATGCCGTCGCTGCACCTGGCAGTTACATTCATCGTCTTCCTGTTCGCCCGCCACGCCGGTCGCGCATGGGGCATCGCAGGGCTGGTCTACGCGATCGCGATGGGTTTCTCGCTGGTGTACACGGGGGAGCACTATGTCATCGACGGGATCGTCGGGTGCGCAATTGCGCTGTACGCCTATATGTTTGCGGGCAACTGGCTTTCAGTCACGGCGCCGGTGTTCCGCCAGCTGTCGTTCCGAGCGGCACGCGTCGGCGAGGAGCGGGCCGCGTGACGCTCTGTCCTGCGCGTCTGCGAGCTGATGGGCGCCGCTGTGCCTGACGAGCGCGTGGCGCTGGTGAGCGTCGAATCTCTCAGCGACGCTGACGACGCGAACGAGCTCCATGTCGTTCATCGGGCGGTGGCCAATCCTTTCGTTCATCCGGCGGAGGCCGAGTTCGCCGCCTTTCTCGACTTTTACCGGATTCGCTGGCAGTATGAGCCGCGCTCGTTTCCGTTGCGCTGGCGCGACGGCCGCATCGCGGAAATGTTCACGCCGGACTTCTATCTGCCGGAGCAGGACCTCTTCGTCGAGTTGACGACGATGAAGCAATCTCTCGTTACGCGCAAGAATCGTAAGGTGCGACGGCTGCGGGAGCTGTATCCGAACGTGAACGTCATGCTGATGAACCGCAAGGCGTTTCACGAGCTGCTCGGCCGATTCGGGTATGGGGCGATCGACATCACATCCCTGGCCGAGTCCGACATCGAGCACATCCTCCTGTCCGCCAGTGAGATCCAGGCGCGCGTGCATGCGTTGGGGAGCGAGATTTCACGAGATTACGCGGGACAGTCGCTGGTGCTCGTCGGGCTGCTGAAAGGGATTACATTCTTCCTGGCCGACCTGGCGCGAGCGATTACCCGACCGCTGGCAATCGATTATCTGTCAGTGTCGAGTCCCGCGTCGTCCCCGGATGGAGCGCGGCTCGATCGTGGGCTCGATATCGACATCAGCGGGAAGCACGTGATCCTCGTCGAGGACATTGTCAACACCGGTCTGACGATGGATTTTGTGCTGCGGCGCCTGCAGGACCTGTCTCCCGCAAGTCTGACCGTATGCGCGTTGCTTGATAAGTCAGAGCGGCGGATCGTGCCAGTGGACGTGCGCTACGTCGGCTTCAACATTCCGAACGACTATGTCGTCGGGTACGGACTTGACCATCGAGAGCAGTATCGCAATCTGCCGTTTATCTGCGTGCTCAAGCGGTCGGCGTATGAGGCGACGTCGCGTGCCCTCACGTCGGTCTCTTCAGGCGATGCTTCAACGCCGTAGACAATAGCCACGATGAACGTGCGCCCCTTGTCTGGTGAGTGTGACCAAACTACACTGCTTGCCGCGCGATACCGACGACGACGCCGCTCCGGGAGCGGCCTGGAGGAAGGGATGGAGCTGCGTGTCGAAAAAGAGGAACGCGGGCGATGAGCGCGAGCTGCTCCGTCAAGCAGTCGTCGAGTTCATCGGACCGTTCGCGCTGGTGTTCATTGGCGTCGGAGCGATCATCTCGACCGCGGGCGAGAACCTGATTGCGATCGCGCTGGCCCACGGACTCGCGATTGGCTTGCTGGTTGCGAGCGCGGGGCACATCTCGGGCGGCGTCTACAACCCGGCGTTGACGATTGGCCTACTTGTCACCGGAAGATTGCCAGTAAACCGGGCAGGGGTGTACGTGGTAGCTCAGCTGGCGGGCGCAACCGTTGCCGCGCTGGCGTTGAAAGCGGTGTTCTTCGGTTCTGACATCGACGCTGTGAATCTTGGCGTGCCCGCGATCGCCCCAGGTTTCAGCGTCGGGGCGGGCATCCTGGCCGAAGCGATTGGGACGTTCTTCCTGATGTTCGCGGTGTTTGGGACAGCCGTCGACAAGCGGGGGGCGAAAGAGATCGCGCCGCTGGTCATTGGTCTAATCATTACGATAGACATACTGGCGTTCGGAGCCGTCACGGGAGGGGCAGTCAACCCATCTCGCTCGTTCGGACCGGCGCTCGTGCAGGGTGATTGGACCAACTTCTGGGTCTACTGGGTCGGACCTGTTGCCGGGGCCGTTGGCGCGGCGCTGCTCTACCATCACCTTCTGCAGCCGGGGACGATAACGCCAGAGGCCGGGCGGGTCGAGATCGAGCCGACGACGGCGCAGCGCGAGACGCCTCGATCCGAGCGAAGACGCCGCCGGTAATCACTGCTGCACGTTGAGAACGAAAGGAAGGGGTCCCGTGTACACCCTTCCTCTCGTCTACTGTTGCGAAGGACGCTACCCGAGCACGTCGACGATTGCCCCTTGGATGGCGTTCGAGATCTGATCTGCTTCGGCGCGTGTCAGGATGAGCGGCGGCGCGATGGCGATGCCGTCGTTCGAACACCGCACGATCAGTCCTCGCTCGCGGGTCGCGGCCTGCAACTTGCCGCCGATGTTGAGAGTGGGATCGAACTTGGCTTTGGTGTCCTTGTTGTCAACCACTTCGACGATCATCATGAGGCCCTTGCCCCGGACCTCGCCTACATTCTGATGCGGTAGAAGCTCACGCAGCCGGTCGAGCAGGTAGGCGCCCTGCTCGCCTGCGTTCGATGGCAGATCCTCCTGCTCGATGATCTCAATGTTGGCCAGCGCGACGGCGCACGCGACGGGGTGTCCAGAGTAGGTGAAACCATGCATGAACATGTGATCCGGCTCGATCATCTGCTCGTAAATGCGGTCGCTGATGCCCACCGCGCCAAGCGGAACATAGCCCGACGTGATGCCCTTTGCGATCGAAACGATGTCCGGCTCGATCTCGTATTGCTGAACGCCGAACATCGTGCCGGTGCGGCCGAAACCGGTGATGACCTCGTCGGCAATCAGCAGGACGTCGTTGGCTTTCAGGACGTCCGCAACACGACCCCAGTACGACTCTGGCGGCACGACAACGCCGCCGGCGCCCTGCACGGGCTCGCCGATCATGGCGGCGATCGTTCCGGCTCCTTCGCTCGCGAGCGTCTGTTCCAGCTCAGCGACGAGCGAGTCGACGAAGGCATCCTCGTCCGGACCGTCGGCGTTTCGATACGCGTATGGGGCGGCAAGATGGATGAAGCCACCCGGACGAGGCCCGAAATGCTGCCAGTAGGCTGGGATACCGGTTGCCGAGAGCGCGCCCATGGCGATGCCGTGATAACCCTGCATACGTGACAGAATCTTGACCTTGTCCGGCTTGCCCTGGATCGACCAGAAGTAGCGGGCGATCTTGATGGCGGTCTCGTTGGATTCGGCGCCACCCGACGTGAACTGAAAGTGATTGACGCTGCCGGGATACATTGTCGCAAGCTTCGCGGCGAGCTGAATCGCGGGCGGAGTCGCAAGCCCAAAGAACGTGGGCGCGAACGCCAGCGTATTGATCTGATCGCTGGCGGCGTCCGCCAGCGCCGCGCGGCCGTGTCCGACGTTTACGTTCCACAGCCCCGCGAAGCCGTCGATGTACCGCTTACCGTCCGAGTCCCAGATCCTGCTGCCTTCGCCGCGCGTCAGGACGAGCGGTCCGGTCTTCGCATGTTGATGCAGGTTCGTAACCGGGTGCAGCATATGGTCGATGTCCAGCTGAGCCAGTGTCGCCGTGTCGTATGTCGTGGTGACCATCGAGCTTTCAACGTCCTTCCTCGTGGAAACACGGATCGTATGTATCGTTCGTCGAGGATAGCACGGCGCCGGATGTTTGGTTATGGTCAGGGCGCTGGCCTCACGCGGGGGTGATAGTGGGGTGGGCCGGGGCTGGAGGCGCAATCTTGCTCATCTGATCGATTGACATGGAGTGCTGTCGCGCAGCCTCGCGGCCCTGCGGCGTTAGCCCCACGTCGGTTTCATCTGTCCACAGCCAGCCGCGTTCGACGCCACGCTGGGTGACTCGGTTCAGCCACGACGAGTCCCAGTTCAGCTCGCCAGCCAGCGCGGTGGAGCGCTCCGATGCGGTTTCGTGGTGGTGCAGGTGAAGCGTCAACAGCTCGATCGCGAATTGCTCGCGGAGCCCGCGACGTTGGAGTGTGCGCGCCACCAGGCCATGTGAAGGCGACAGCAGCGCCGCGAGCGTAAACAGTATTCCCGCAGACACCGCCATCATCCCGCTGATCGACACGTCGAACGCGACTGCCGAGTAGAAGCCCAGCACGGCGGACGCGGCGCCGCACGCAGCGCTCAACAGGATCATCAAATCGAGCCGGTCGGTGAGTAGATATGCGGTGGCGGCGGGAACGATCAGGAGCGCGACGACGAGGATGGCGCCGACCGCAGCGAATGCGCCAACGGTCGTCATGGAGACGGCCGCCATGAGCGCGTAGTGGATGACGATCGGGGAGAAGCCGAGCGCGGCCGCGAGGCCGGGGTCGAACGTCGCGAGCTTGAACTCCTTGTAGAAGAGGGTCACGAGCAAGAGGTTCATGACGGTCAGCACCGCCAGTACGATCAATGGCTGTGAGCCAAGGTCGCGGCCGCCGACGATCAGGCGATCGAACGGCGCAAACGCAATCTCGCCGAACAGGACCGCGTCGACATCGAGGTGGACGTGAGAAAAGAAGCGCGACACAAAGAAGGTTCCGAGCGCGAACAGCGCCGGGAACACGATGCCAATGGCGGCGTCCGATTTGACGAGCCCGGTGCGCTCCAGGAACTCGACGAGCACTACGGTCGTCAGTCCCGCCAGCGTGGCCCCGGCGACACCGGCGATCAGGTTCGGGCCGTTAGCGACGAAGTAGGCCAGCACGATGCCGGGCAGGATCGCGTGGCTGATGGCGTCGGCCATCATCGCCATGCGCCGGAGAATCAGGAATGTGCCGACCAGCGAACAGGCAAGGGCGGCGAAGACAGCGGTCAGCAGCACCGTGGCCTGGGCGCTCATGCGGGGGCCGTTCGATCGGCGCGGAACAGCTCACGGCGCAGACGACGGCGGCGCAGGCTGTCCCAAACGATGCCGCGCTCCGGCGCGAACAGAATCGAGACGACGACGATGGCGGTCGCGGCGAGGATCACCATCGGTCCGGTCGGGAGACGACTCGCTGAGACCGAGATCATGGCGCCAGCCACGCCGGATGCGGCGCCGAAGAAGGCGGATAGCGCGGCCATCGATCCGAGCCGGTTCGTCCACTGGCGGGCGGCGGCGGCCGGGGCGATCAACATCGCCGCCATGAGCACGACGCCCACGGTTTGCAGCCCGATGACGACGGCGGCGACGATCAGTGATGTCAGGAGGACGTTGAGACGTCCAACGGGGTAACCGATGCTGGCGGCGAACTCAGGGTCAAAGGAGAATATCTTGAACTCCTTGAACAGGAGGGCGACGATGCTCAGCGCGACTGCGCCACTCACCGCCATTGTGACGACGTTCTCCTGGACGAGCGTTGCGGCCTGGCCGAACAGGTAGCGATTAAGCCCGGCCTGGCTGGCGTCGCCGGAGTGCTGGATATGTGTCAAGAACACGATGCCGAGTCCGAAAAACACGGTCAGCACGATGCCAAGGGCGGCGTCCTCGCTCAAGCGCGTGTCGCCAACGATGCGGATGATCGCGAGCGTTCCGAGCCAGCCTGTGACGGCGGCTCCGACCATCAGAACGATTGGGGCCTTGGAGCCAGTTAACATGAAGGCCAGCGCGATGCCCGGCAACGCGGCGTGCGCGAGCGCGTCGCCCAGCAGCCCCTGGCGGCGAAGCACCGCGAACGTGCCGAGAACGCCTCCGACGAGCCCGAGCAGGGCGGAGCCGAGCGCCACGTTGCGCAGCGTATAGTCGAAGATCACGTCCCTGAAGATGTCAGGCACGAGTGTCAGTCTCCCAACGCCCGGCTGCCGGTTGAGCTTCCAACGATGGCTGGGGCATGGAAGCCGGAGAAGAACGCGATCCGGCCGCCGTAGGCCGCCTGCATGTTTTCGAGCGTGAAGGTTTCCTCGACGGGACCGCTTGCCACGACGCGCACGTTCAGCAGCACGAGCCAGTCGAAGTACTCCCGGACGGTCTCAAGGTCATGGTGGACGACGACGAGCGTGCGGTTCCGCGCGCGTAACTCCCGGAGCACGTCGATGATTGCCTTCTCCGTCGTCGCGTCGACCCCGGCGAAGGGCTCATCCATGAAATATATCTGGGCGTCCTGCGCGAGCGCGCGCGCGAGGAACACGCGTTGCTGCTGCCCTCCGGAAAGCTGGCTGATCTGGCGCGACGCGTAGTCAACCATGCCTACCTTGTCGAGGCATTCAAGAGCGATGCGCCGTTCGCGGCTGCCGGGGCGTCTGATCCAGCCGATCTGTCCGTAGAGGCCCATCTGAACGACATCGAGCGCGTTGGTCGGGAAGTCCCAGTCGACGCTGCCGCGCTGAGGGACATATCCCACGAGATGTCGCTGAGCGGCATACGGCTTACCGTAGATCGATATCGTGCCGCTGGTCGCCGGGACGAGATTGAGGATGGCCTTGATGAGCGTCGACTTGCCAGCCCCGTTTGGTCCGACGATGGCGACGAGCCGACCCTCGGGGACGGTCAGGTCAATGTCCCACAACACTGGAGCGTCACGATAGGCGACGGTCAGGTCCCGGACGGTAACGGGGTCGCCGGGCGGGAGCGGCTTGTCGGGTGACGATTGGGTTGCGTCTTTCACGGCCCTGCCAGCGCGGTAACAATCGTCTCGACGTTGTGACGAATCATACCGATGTACGTCCCCCCCGGTGTGCCCTCCGAACCCATAGCGTCTGAGTACAGCTCACCGCCGATCTCGACTTCCCCTCCATGGGCGCGCACGGCCGCCTGGACAGCTTCGATCGTCGCCTGGGGGACGCTTGTCTCGACGAAAATGGCGACGATGCCCCGGTCAGCGATCATTCTCGCGAGATCCTGGACATCTGCCGCCCCGGCTTCCGAGGCAGTGCTGATGCCCTGCAAGCCTTCGACCTCCATGCCGTAACGTGCGCCGAAATAGCCGAACGCGTCGTGCGCGGTGACGAGCACTCTCGTCTGCTCCGGAATCCTCTGGATCTCTGAGGCAACCCAGGCGTCGAGCTCTTCGAGCTGAGCGACATAGGCGTCGGCGTTTTCTTTGTACAGATCGGCGCTCCCGGGATCGAGTTCGCTCAGCTCACGCTCGATCGTACGGGTCACGTGGACCCACAGCGTCACATCGAACCAGACGTGTGGATCGTACTTGCCTTCAAATTCTGGTGGCTCGCGGAGCAGAGTGGGATCGACATCGCCGGCTACAGCCACTGTTGGCCGTGAGGACGCGAGACGCACGAAGATGTCAGTCATCCGACCCTCAAGCTCCAGGCCGTTGTAGAAGATAATGTCGGCGTCGTCGAGGCGGTTTACGTCGCTCGCGCTCGCCTGGTACAGGTGAGGATCGACACCAGGACCCATCAACGACTCAACGTCAACGCGTTCGCCACCGACGTTGGCCACCGTATCGCCGATCATGCCTGTCGTCGCGACGACCTTAATCGGCCGCGAGCCGATCGCGTCGGCGCTGTTTTCGTCATCGCCACATGCAGCGACGAGCACCAGCACCATGCCGGTCAGCAAGAGCGCAACGTGCCTGTTCATAGCTTCTGTCCCAACTTACTCTTCCACGAAACGACGGCGGGCAATCGGCTTGCCATCAGATCTGAGGATAGTATTAGGTGAGACTAATGTCAAGATTAGCCGATGAATCGGCTCAGAGATTGAACGCTCCACACACACGGCAGCGACGGCATTCAGCCGCCGCATGTCTGCGCGGCGCCTTCCAACCGATGAGTACTTACGCGTGTACCTCAGAGTCGATGTCCTCGTGGGGGCGCGGCCCGGGATCGCTCAATCCAGATTCGCTGAAGCGACGGAGAACTTGAACTTTCAGATCGGTGTCGCACAATATCTGGCACGATAGCCGGGTGTCCGGAGCAAGCTGATCTTCGCGTTCGAGGCGCTCGCGCTCCCGTTCGGTCATGACGCCGGGGTTGCCTTCCAGGACCACGACCCGGCAGGTGGTGCACTTCGACAACCCGCCGCACCGGTGCAGAATGTCAACTCCGTGGTCTTCCAACTCCAGCACGAGCCGGCGTCCGGGTTTCGTCTCGAACGTCGTAATGCCTGCTGCCTCGATCTTTGGCATGAGCCAACCTCTCGCTGCCTGATCCGGAAGGGCCGGACCACCCACTGCACGTATCTACCCGAACCGCTCCTCGCGGTCAGGCGACGACCTCACGGACATCAGCTAGCGCATGGAACTCGCCCGTGTCGACTATCTCGCGCAAGTGGCGCACCGTCTCCCAGACATCAACGAACGACGAATAGAGTGGGACGGGAGCGAGACGGACGACGTTAGGCGGCCTGAAGTCGGGCACGACGCCACGGGCCTTGAGCGCGCGGGCAATCTGAGGTCCGTTGGCGTGCTCAAGCGCGACGTGTCCGCCGCGTCGCGCGTGCTCCAACGGCGTCCCGATACGGTAGCCGTAGCGTACGTCCGTCAAGCCCCCGGCCTCGACCAGCGCGATGAGATAGTCGGTGAGAGCAAGCGACTTGGCGCGGATACGCTCGATGCCCGCTTCGTCCACGATGTTGAGCGACCCGACAATCGGGGCGGCGCTCAAAACATTAATGGTGCTGATCTGCCAGGCGCCGGCCCCATGGGCGGGTTCGAATTCGTGCAGCATGTCGAACTGGCGCTCTTTTTGATACCCCCACCAACCTGGCAGCTTTGGCACGGCGCCGAAATGCTTGCGATTGACATACAGCCCGCCGACGCTTCCGGGCCCGGAATTGAGGTACTTGTAATTGCACCAGAGCGCAAAGTCCACGCCCCATGCGGAGAACGCATGCGGGATGACACCTGCCGAGTGAGCGCAATCAAAACCAATCGGGATTCCACGCGCGTTCGCTTCGGCAGTCAGGCGTTGCATATCGAGCAACTGCCCGCTGCGATAAAGCACGCTTGGCAATACGACCAGCGCGACATCGCTCGTCATGGCCGCGATGATGTCGTCTTCCTCGATTATCCTGCCGTCGCGGCTGTGAATCTTGACAAGGTCCGAGGCGGGATCGCCGCCGCTCCGGGAAATGTGCGCCTGCAGGGCGTACACGTCGGATGGAAAATCGAGCTCCGTGGCGACGATCTTCGCCCGCGCGCCGACCGGGCGATAGAATGTGGCGACGAGAGCGTGGAGATTTACCGTGGTCGTTCCGGCGACGACGATCTCGTCTGATTGCGCGCCGAACAGGGCCGCCTGCCGTGCGCCGAGCTGTTCGCCCATGAAGAACCAGGGTGGGTCGGCACGCATCCAGCCATCGATGCCCTGCGTTTTCCAGGAGCCGATCGTGTCAAGCAGCGCCTGCTCCGCGTCGCGTGACAGCAGACCCAGCGAGTTGCCGTCCATGTAATGCGTGCCGGGCTGCACATAGAAGCGGTCACGAAAGTGTCCGAGCGGGTCCTCTCGAGACAGCTTTTCGGCATATTCCCGCGAACAATCGATGGGCATGCTGCGATCCTTTTCGGGTTCGGTCCTGGCGATCGCAAGGCGCCGTTCGGGCACGCCGGTTCAGAATACCATCAATCGCAATGAAGCTGGCTCGGTCTGCGCGCATCACGCTCGTCATAGTTCCGGCCGCAGGCGTGGAACGACAGCGGTCGCGAAAAGCGCGCCGGGGTTGAAGCGAATGACGAACACATCGTCGCCTACCAGCGCGGGAGGCGCTACGTCGTCTTCGGCATACGCGACGACGTCGACGATCCGTAGCTCACGTCCATCTATCGTAACGAGCAGCGGCATGGCTCGGTCCTTCATTCCACGGATGAAGTTGAAGGCGGACTGGGCGGAGCGGCTCGTGTCGATTCGAAAGTCGTCGTCGACGGGCCAGCTTTCGTACGACGCGTTTCGCTCGTCCTGCGGCTCACGCTGCGCCTGTCCGGAAACCAGCGATTCGATGGCATCGGCGGCGAGATCCACGCCCTCCTCTGCCAGCTTCCACTCCGCCATGGATTCGCTGATTCCATGCCATCCGGCGAATTCGCGCTGGGCGATGACCGCGCCGGCGTCCAGCTGGTTGCTGAGCTCGTGGACAGTCACGCCGAAACGTCCGTCACCGCGTTTAAATGCCCAGAAGAGCGGGTCCGGTCCGCGGTTCTGGGGCAACAGTGATGGATGAATGTTCCACGCTGCAACGCGCGCAGTGTTCGTAAGTGACGCTGGGACGAGCCGAGGGTAGCACGCGACGAGGATTATGTCGGGCCCGATGGATTCGATGATCCGTCGTGTTGCCGAGCTTCGAGGTTGTCCGATGATGTATTGAGGAATTCGGGAGATCGCGGTGAAGGTGGCCGTGGGGCTGTCCGCGACGGGAAGAGTGGACCGGGACGGCACGACGCCCACCGGCTCGGACAGACCGGGTGGTCCGGGCAGGATGATTCCAACGACGGGAACACGTCGCTCAAGCAGACGCGTGACGACCCTGTTGGTAAATCGGCAGCGCATGCCGAACAGCAGGACACGCGGAGACGACGTGGGCGATGGTACAGTTGAAACGACATCTGAACCTGGTGTCTGACGCATGTGCGACGCCTCGATCGATCAGGAGGCACGATGGCTCGAACAGTGAACTGCGTAAAGTTGGGACGGGAACTCCCCGGGCTGGACGCTCCCCCTTTTCCAGGCGAGCTGGGACTGCGGATATTCGAAAACGTGTCAGCTGAAGGCTACAGGCTGTGGGGCCAGCATGCGACGATCCTGATCAATCACTATGGGCTTCATCCCGCGGACCCCGACACTCGCAAGATGCTGCGTAAGGAAATGGAAGAATTCTTCTTCGGAACCGACGCTCAGATGCCGGAGGGCTGGGTCGACCCTGCAGCCGCGACAAGCGGGAAAGGCGAACCGGCCGGCCAGCAGTCCAAGGGTGGCGCGCCCGCGCGAAAGAAATAGCCGTCACTCCGCGTTTGCCGGCGCCGTAACCGTCGCCATTGACACCATCGGATCGATTCGAATCCTCAATCGCTCGTGCGCCGCGCGTAGCGCGTGCTCGACGTCGGCGGGGTCGCCGGCCCGAGCGAAGATGAATCCGAGGTAACTTGCGCCTTCAGGCAGCGGAACGATCGGGTAATTCAGTTTGGCCGTGATCTCAACGGCGTCGATATGCTCGACCTGAAGCGCCGTGTCCACGCCGTCGACGCAACGAAGCAGCCCCGAACGCGGAATCGGAATCATCATCACTCCCGCCGCCTCGCCGTCGCGATCGAACGATTGGATGTCCAACCCAACCGCGTGGCGCAGAATCAGCTCTTCCAGCGACATGCCTGAGCCGAAGGAGAGGATCGTCGAGCACAGCCCGCCGATCGAGCGTCCCGCGACCTCGAGTATCCACGGACCGCTCTCGTTGACGCGCAACTCGGCATGTAGCGGACCGTGACGAAGCCCGAGCGCGCGGGCGGCTGCTTCCGTTTCACGCGCGATCGCGTCCTGGATGGCAGAGGAGTGGCGCGAGGGCGTCGTGTAGATCGTCTCCTCAAAGAACGGGCCAACGAGCGGGTCAGGCTTGTCGAAGAGCGCCAGCACTTGCAGCTCTCCATTCGTCAGCAGTCCCTCAAGAGCCACTTCGTCGCCGGGCAGGTATTCCTCGACGAGAATCGTCGCCTCGGTCATCTGTTCCCCGTCGCCACGGAGGATGCGGCAGAGACGATCGAACGCCCGGATGAACTCCTCGGCGTCGTCAGCACGGATTACTCCTCGGCTGCCCGACAGCCGCAGTGGCTTCACGACGCACGGATAGGACTGCAAGGAAGCGACCGACGCTGGATCGATTGACGAATCGAGCGCCCGGAACGGCGGGCAACGCACGCCGGCCGCAGAGAGTGTCGACCGCATGATGAACTTGTCGCGCGCGGCCAGCGCCGCGGATGGATCGTTGTGAATGAGACCCAGCGCCGCTCCGACACGGGCTGCCAGTTCTGCCGCGCTGTCATCGACCGCGAGCAAGGCGTCAACCGGGTCACGACGATCGAGGGAAACGATGCGGGCTGAGGCTTCCTCGAGGTCTCCGAACGCAACGCCGTTCGCGTGTTGCCAGTAGTCGCTCAGTTTGTCGGGCATGTCAACGATGGTTACCGCGTCGATGTTCAGCAACCTTGCGGCTTCAAGGAACGCCGATGCGCGATAGGTCGCCGGCGACATGAGTAGCATGACTCGTGCGACGGGCTGTGCGGGGCGGGCGACGGATGGTGGTTCGATGTCTGTCACCCGTGTTCTCCAAGAAGGCGACGCTGAGTGGCGGCTCTCAGCTATTGTAGCGAACGATGGCAGTGGTTGGAAATCCGAATGAACGTTAGTCGCCGGGCTCCTCCTTGGTAAGAATGGGATTTTCGGACTGGTCTTCACGCTGGTGCTTCCACGACCGGCGTCCCTCAAGCTCTACGTCGAGCGCCAGGCTGAGGACGGTTCTGATAGCCACGATTGCGGTAGGCGACGCCACGTTCTCCTAGGTGCGGTACACGCCGACGGTTCGACAATTGCCGGCCGCGACGAGAAACTCGAGACCGAGCAGGACTACGCGACCGAGTCGGACGCGGCACGCGCGATCAGCGCTTGTCGCCTTGACTCCCGCGCGCAGTCGGTTGAGGTAGCGCACCAACGATATCGCGAGGCCCACGATGAGGATCGGAACCGCGGCTTCGATGGTGAGGCTGGCGATCGAGATCCCATCTTCGAACTGGATCATGAGGGCGAAACAGTCCGTGAGGCGTCATTCCCCGATTGAAGCTCGGCGCGGAGCGCGTGGATTTCGAGTCGCAGCGCCTCAAGCTGCCTGTCACGTCCCGCGTCTGGCGCATCGAAACGATTGTCGGAGGGCTGCATGCGTTGCTCGACCAGATAGCTGGCGATGGTTGCGGTGATGAATCCAAAGACGCTTACGGCGTACACGCGCATCAGCACTGCAAGGATGCGGGCCTCCAGCGTAACCGGGTATTGCTCGTTGTTGATGGTCGTGATCAGTGTCGATGACCACCATAGCGCTGATCCGAAGCCATCAATCGTTGCGGCAGGATGACCGCGATCGAAGAACCAGACGCCGACAGCGCCTGTCAGGACGACGAGAACCGTCAATCCGCCGACGTATGCAAATTGATGCCCCTGGCTAACGCGACGGGCGATTCGCATGCCCCGGTTTACGCCACCGAGAAGGCGCACCAGATTCAACGAGCGGATGGCCCGGATGGCTCTGAGAGCTCGAAATGGACGAAGGAAGGGGATCGCGAGCGACAGGACGGTCAGCCAGTTGCCCCGCAGGAAGAGTAGCTTCTCCGGCGCGACAATGAAGCGCAACAGGAAGTCGGCGAGGAAGATTGCCCAGATGACGAACATGGTGCGTGACAGTAGCACCGCGTGCGGAGTCCCTACGACAAGGCCGCCGAGGTCGACGAAGAGGAAGGCGAGGAACGCGATCCCGAGCGCAATCATGAGTGGTTCCAGCAACGCCTGAATGTGACCCAACAGCTCGAACCGTGCCGCCTGCTCGGAATCCGGCGTCGCAGTCTCTGGCAGGTGTTGACGTTCATCCGATCGGTCAGGCATCACGCATACATCCTCCCTGTGCATCGCTCGGTCCCGATTGTCCGCGCATGGAACTTGCCACAGCCGGAGACGGCGTTGACGGCGCCGGCATTTCGTCCGGTTGACATGCGCATTTGGCTGTGAAGAATCAGGCGCGAGCGGCGGAGTGCACAGGACGGCAACTGCCCTTGGAGCGAGTGGTCGTCACGTAACGCATGGCGACGTGTCGAGGAAGCAGGGAGAGACATGGATCAGAAGTTGCTCCAGTCATTAGAGTGGCGTTGCATCGGGCCGCATCGGGGAGGGCGGTCTGTCGCGGTCGCAGGGCATCCCACCGAGCAAGGGACGTTTTACTTCGGGGCGGTGGCGGGTGGCGTCTGGAAGACGACGAGCGGCGGGGCGCTGTGGGAGAACATATCTGACGGGTACTTGAAGACATCCGCTATCGGCGCGATCGCCGTGTCAGAGGCGGATGCTAACGTTATCTACATCGGAACCGGGGAGACCAGCATCCGCAGCAACGTTTCACATGGCGACGGCGTGTACAAGACGACCGATGGTGGCAAGTCATGGACCAATGTGGGCCTTAAAGAGACGCGCCACATCGGGGACATTCAGATCCACCCGAAGAACGAGGACATCGTATACGTGGCCGCGCTCGGTCACGCCTGGGGGCCCAACGAGGATCGGGGCGTCTACCGAACGGTCGACGGCGGTAGGAGTTGGGACCGCATCCTCTACAAGAGTAGCAAGGCCGGCGCGATCGACATCTCGCTCGATCCCAGCAACCCGCGCGTCATCTTCGCCGCGATGTGGGAAGGACAGCGGTACCCGCACGCCGCCAGCAGCGGCGGCGAAGACTCGGGCATCTGGCGCTCGACAGACGGCGGCGACACCTGGGAGGACATCACCCGCAACAAGGGACTGATTCAGGAAGGCATCCTGGGCAAGATCGGTGTGGCAGCGTCTCCCGCGCGTTCGGGTCGGGTCTGGGCGCTGATCGAGGCCGAGGAAGGCGGTCTGTTCCGCTCCGACGACAACGGCGATTCCTGGCAGAACTTGACCGACAATCCCGATCTTCGGCGGCGGCCCTGGTATTACATGCACGTCTTCGCTGACCCATCCGACAGCGACACCGTGTGGATTCTGAACCTGGCGTGCTGGAAGTCGATTGACGGTGGCAAGACGTTCGAGCAGATACCCACCCCACATGGCGACAACCACGGATTGTGGATCGACCCACGCGACTCAAAGCGCATCATCGAGGGCAACGACGGCGGCGCATGCGTCACGTTCGACGGCGGTTTCACGTGGTCGAGCATTCTCAACCAACCGACCGCGCAGTTCTATCATGTCACCACCGATAATCAGATACCGTACAACGTGTACGGTTCGCAGCAGGACAACTGGGCGATGCGGGTACCGAGTATCGACTTCGAAGGTGCGATTTCACAGCGGAACTACGTCGAACCGGGAGGCGGCGAGAGCGGCTACATCGCCATCAGCCCCAAGCCGCCCCACAAGGTCTACGGGGGCGGAATAGGCACCGGGTTGGGACATGGCCGCCTTATCGCCTGGAACCCGGAGACGGGCCAGAAGCGCAATGTGACAGTCTGGCCTGAAGTGCACGGCTTCGGCGCTGGCGCGGACGCGATGAAGTATCGCTTCCAGTGGACGTTTCCGGTTGAATTTTCTCCGCACGATGACGACACGCTTTACGCGTGCTCCAACTACGTACACCGCTCGACGGACGAAGGCACGAGCTGGGAGGTTATCAGCCCCGATCTGACGCGCAACGATCCCGAGAAAATCAAGTCGTCCGGCGGCCCGATCACCGCGGACAATAGTGGCGCCGAGATCTACTGCACGATCTTCGCGTTCAAGGAGTCGGCGCAGGAGAAAGGCGTCTTCTGGGCAGGCAGTGACGACGGCCTCGTCAACATTTCTCGTGACGACGGCAAGTCCTGGAACGACGTTACTCCGCCCGACCTGCCCGAGTGGGCGCTGATCAGCGTGATCGAGCTGTCACCCCACGACGCTGGAACAGCTTACGTTGCGGCGACTCGCTACAAGCATGACGACACGAAGCCGTATCTGTACAAGACCAACGACTATGGCGAGTCGTGGACTTCGATCACGAACGGCATCCCCGTCGACGAGTTCACGCGCGTCATCCGGGCGGACCCGAAGCGGCAAGGGCTGCTGTACGCCGGCACCGAGCTGGGAGTCTGCGTTTCGTTTGACGACGGGAAGAACTGGCAACCGCTGGAGTCGAATCTGCCCGTGACCCCGATACATGACATCGTGGTCAAAGACACGGACCTCGTCGCGGGAACGCACGGGCGCTCATTCTGGATTCTAGACGACCTGACGCCGCTGCATCAGATGCACGAGGCGATGAGCGCGCAGTCCGTCGCGCTGTTCAAGCCGCGTCCTACGATCCGGTTCCGCGTATATGGCCGCGCGTTTGGCCGGACTTCGGGTATTACGAACTACAAGATGACCGGCCCGGTGACAGTCGCGTACCGGCCCGTCGAAACGGCCACCGGCGCCACACGTGAGGCATTCCTGGACGCGGGGAGCAACCCGCCGGATGGGGTGATCATTCACTATTATCTGAAGGACGCATCGTCGGAGGACGTAACGTTAGAGATCCTCGAAGCGGATGGCGAAGTCATTCGATCGTTCTCCAGCAAGAGCGAAGACCCGCCACGCGTGCCGACCGGGCAGGGCGCCAATCGTTTCATCTGGGACATGCGGGGCAGAAAGGCAACGAAGCTCGATGACCCGCCGCCCAACGACCGCTTCGGGCAGATGATGGAAGACGCTGTCGCGCCAAGGGTCATCCCCGGCGAGTACCAGGTCCGGCTCACGGTGGGCGAGACGGTCGTGACCGAGACATTCGAGATTCTGGCGGACCCTCGACTAACGGTGTCGGCGGACGATCTGCGGCGGCAGTATGAGCTCAAGGCGGCCGTCCGGGACGACGTGTCGCGGACGCACGAGGCGCTGAACCAGCTTCGGATGATCCGTAAGCACGTTAAGAGCTGGGAAGAGCGCTTCAAGGATGGTGACAACCCAGAAATCGCGGACGCGGCGACGGCGGCCAAGGACGCGTTGTCGGAGGTCGAATCGACGTTGATAAACGTTGACGCGAACAAGCCGCAACCCGGGACATCCAAGCTGAAAGAGAAGCTGGTTGCGCTCAGCGTTATGATCGATGAGTCGGACGACGCTCCGACGAAGGGGGCGCAGGAACTCCACGCGCAGCTTGGCGATCAGGTGGAGGCGACGAAAGCGCGGCTTGGCCAGGTCATTCGCGACGACGTGGAGAAGCTGAATCGACTTCTCTTGAAATCGAACGTGCCGATCATCGCAACCAGCTAGCGCCGCGCAAGTCGGGCAGCGTCGCGCCGCTCAATCCTGCCGATCGGTGCGGCGCACGGCACTAAGCCGGAGCCGAAGGCAGCACGCTGTCAGGCTGTCACAAACGGTAGTGCGGATCACCTGGGGAGGAGCAGCAGAGTAACGACACGGGAACATACAACCGAGGACCGCGCTGTGCGCGCGGTCCTCAATGTGGCGGAAGCGACGGGATTCGAACCCGCGATCTCGGCCTTGACAGGGCCGCATGTTAGGCCGCTACACCACGCCTCCAAGTCCGAGAAACCATACCATCGGCTCTTCCCGATTGCAAGCGCGTCAGGCGATCGGCGCCGAAGGACGGCGCGCCAACGCGCGCCTCAACAACTCTCGTTCAGCAGGTCCAACGACGCCTGCCACACCTGTCGCAATGATGAAAACGACGACCGCGAGCGTCATCGCGACCGCCTCTCCCATGCGTAGCGCGGCAGGTAGCACGACGGCTACGGTGATGAGTCCC
>DATKCN010000286.1:0-7897 GCA_035513175.1 Thermomicrobiales bacterium | reverse complement strand
TATGCACGTGCAATCCCGCTGCTGCGCCGGTTCGACGATCGGCAGACCCTCGTGTCGGCTCTCACAAATGCCGGCTCGAGTGATTCCGGAGATTGGTGTTCCCGGATCTGGGTAGGTCGGGCGCCGGTTGTGTCGATCAGCACGAACGCTGAGACTCCAATGCTTGAAGCGCTCGATATCGCCCGCGCGATGGAATGGCGATCGGGTGAGTCCTACGCACTCGGCGCGGCAGGCATCCGCGCGGCGCAACGTGGCCACCTGCGTGCAGGGTTGCAACAGCTACACGATTCTCTGGCAGTTGCCACGGACATCACGCATCACATGTGGACAGTGCAGGCCCATTTCCGGCTTGGCGTTGCCCATCTCTATCTTCTGGATTCTGGTCGAGCGCTGGCATACTTGCAGCCTGCCTTCGAGATCACGATCGCGATGTCCTCACGCTACTCGGAGACAAGCACTCGAGGCTGCATGGCCTCCGCTCACGTGCTCCTGTCCGAGTTCGACATCGCGGAAGAACTCCTTCGCGGCCAGGTTGACGTTCACGGTTCACCGTTGCTGATCTCGGCGAAGAGCTGCTGGTTCGCTGCCGCGGAGCTTCGCCTGGCACAGGGCAGACCGGATGAGGCGCTGGAGATCATCGACCGCCTGATCGAGTCGATCCCCAACAGTCGTGGCAATCTGTCTGCCGATCTCTCGCGCCTGCGAGGAGAGATTCTACTGGCTCTTGGCAAGCTCGGCGATGCCGAATCGGAACTCGCCGCCGCGCTCGAGACGGCAATCCGAAGAGGTTACCCGCATTCTCGCTGGCAGGCGCTGGCGATGCTGCGACGCCTCTATCTCACTCGTGGACAACAGGCCGAGGCAACGCGTTCGGGCGCCGATGCCCGCGTCATCGTCGACAGCCTCGCCGAGCAGCTTGACGACGAGGACGTGCGCGCCACATTTCTCCGCAACGCGGACACGCTGCTGTCCGAGGCGCCGCCTGCCGGCCAGCGGGCAGTGGAGATTCCAGCCGGACTGACGGCGCGGGAGATCGAGGTGCTGGGGCTCGTGGCCGAGGGCTTGTCTGACATCGAGGTCGGCGAGCGGCTGTTCATCAGTCCGCGCACGGTCAGCCAGCATCTGCGCTCGGCCTACGGCAAGCTGGATGTCAACAACCGCACGGCGGCTGTACGGGCCGCCCGTGAGCTCGGCGTCGTCTGACCCGCTCGCGGGCGCAACGCTTGCCAGACGCGCGTTTCGTCCGTATCCTGCGAGCATCCGGACGCTTGACCGCCAAGGCCACGGCATCAGAGAACGGCAGCCCAGTGCAGCCAGACACGCCGCACGTCTTCATCTCCTATGACCGGGAAGACGCGCCATTCGCCCGCGTGGTGCGCGAGCATCTGGCCGCCCATGGCATTGCTACATGGATGGACCAGTACGACATCCAGCCCGGGGCGTACTGGCCGGACGCGATCGACGCGGCGCTCTCCAGCGCGGAGACGGTCGTCGGCGTCCTCTCCCCGCAGGCGGTCGAGAGCCGCAACGTGAAGAATGAGTGGGACTGGGCGATCCAGCACGAGCGGCGCCTGCTGCTGTTGCAGGTCGAGCCGTGCGAGGTCCCGCACCGCTACATCTCGCTGAACTTCATCGACGCGACGGAGCCGAACCGGCCCGCCGCGCTGGAAACGCTGACCCGCTCGCTCGTCATCGCCCTCGCGCCGGAGTCGAACGACACGGCGCGTCTCGCTCCCACGGCAATGCCCCGCCCGCGCGCGCGGATCCGACCCCAGCCCGTGAACGTCATCGCGGGCCGTGAACGCGAGCGGGAGCAGTTGCGCGAGACGCTGGAGCGCGCGCTCTCCGGCGCCGGATCACTCGTGCTGATCAGCGGCGAGGCGGGCATCGGCAAGACGACGCTGGTCGAAGACCTTGCGTTGCGCGCGGAGGAACACGGGGCGCTGGTGCTGTCCGGCGGCTGCTACGACCTGACGACGACTCCGCCGTACGGTCCGTGGGTCGAGCTGATCGCGGGCTATCCCGCTGACGGCAGCCTGCCGCCGCTGCCGGAGCAGTTGCGCTCCGGAGGGGGCATGGCGGGCATCGATTCGCAGGTGGCGCTGTTCGACCTGGCGACGCGCTGGTTCCAGGATGTCGCAACGGCGCAACCGCTCGCGCTCGTGCTGGAAGACCTGCACTGGGCCGACAGCGCCAGCCTCGACCTGCTGCGGCATGTCGCGCGCTCGATTGGCGACAGCCGCCTGCTGTTGATCGCCACCTACCGCGACGATGAGATCACCCGCGAGCATCCGCTGGCCCCCCTGTTGCCGCCGCTCGTGCGGGAATCCGGCGCCCAGCGGATCGGCTTGCAGCGCCTCGACGGGACGGCCGTGCTGGAGATGGCCCGGCAACGGTATCTGCTCGACCCGGCTGCCGAATCCCGGCTGCTCGACTACCTCGACCGCATGGCCGAGGGGAACCCCTTCTTCACCAACGAGCTGCTCTACACACTGGAAGCGAACCGGCTGCTGAGCCCGGTGGCCGGTGGCTGGGCGCTTGGCGACCTGAGCGACACGGGCGTTCCCTCACTGATCCAGTACGTGATCGACCGGCGGCTGGCGCGGCTCGGCGACGGCGCTCGGAGCCTGCTCGACATGGCCGCCGTCGTCGGATTCGAGGCGCCGCTCGACCTGCTGCTTGACCTGTTGCCGGTTGGGGCAGAGCAGGTTGACGCGGCGGTGGAGCAGGCCAGCCAGCATCACCTGTTGCGCGTGGCCGCGAAGCAGCGGGCCGCCCGGTTCACCCACGCGCTCATCCGGCAGGCGCTCTACGAGGCAATCCCGGTGCTGCGGCGTCCTCAGTTGCACCTGAAAGTGGGTGACGCGCTGGCGGCCAGGCCGCGAGCGGATGCCGCAGCCGTCGCGAGCCACTACTACGCCGCCGGGGACGTACGGGCGCTCGGATGGCTGGAGCAGGCGGCGGAGCGGTCGCAGTCACTCTTCGCCCCACAGTCGGTCATCGATTACGCGAGCATGGGTATCGACCTGGCCATCCGTCTCGGCGCGGACGCGTCGACTGCCCTCTACCGCATGCGCGGCCTGGCGCACGAGGCGCTTGGCGATTTCGAGGGAGCGCTCCACGACCACGAGAAGATCCTGTTCCTGGCCTCCGGGCTGGACGACCGGCGGCCGGAGTGGCAGGCGCTGCTCGATCTGGCCGCGCTGTGGGCGTCGCGCGACTACCAGCGCACGCGCGACTACTGCGAGCAGGCGGTTGTGCTGGCCCGTGAGATGGATGATCCGGCAGCACTGGGTCACAGCCTGAACCGGCTGGGGAACTGGCACCTGAACTCAGAGCGCCCAGGTGAAGCGATCAGGCTTCACGACGAGGCGCTGCGGCTCTTCGAAGCCATCGACGATCGTCAGGGGATCGCCAGCACGCTCGACCTCGCCGCCATCTCGAACCTCATATCGGGCAGCTCTGGCGAGGCAGTGCGGCTGTGGGAGCGGGCCGTTCCGCTCCTGCGCCAGCTCGATGACAGGCAGAACCTCTGCTCGGCGCTCTCGAACGCGACCACCGCGCCGCGAGGTGGCTATGGATTCCGAGCGAGCCGCGTGTTGAGCCATCCGGCATCGATCGGCAAGAGCTCGGAGGACACTGCCACCGAGGCGATCCGTATCGCGCGCTCCATCGACTCCCGGGGGCACGAATGCTTCGCGCTGGGCGTCCTGGGCCAGAATGTCGCGACCTTGGGTGATGTGCGCGGCGGCCTACAGCACATGTCTGACGCATTGGCGATCGCGGACGACATTCAACACCACCTGTGGTCCGCGCTCATACACATCTCACTCGGCGAGTCCTACCTCGATATGCTCATCGCGGAGCGAGCCAGCGATCTGCTCCAGCACGCGCTGGATCGAGCAACGCAGATGGCCGCGACGTTCCAGGCAGCGTGCTCCGCCGGATTTCTGGCTTCCGCGCACGTCGTGTCGGGTGATTACGACCGTGCCGAGCAACTCTTACGTGACAGGGTGGACCGCGCACGACCGCCTGCTTCGATGTCGGCGCGGGTGTGCTGGTTCGCCGCCGTCGAGCTGGCGTTGGCGCGGGGCAATCCCGCTGACGCGCTGACTACTATCGAGACGTTGATCGAGTCGATCCCGGACGGACCGGGCGACCTCTCGCCATACCTCACCCGGCTGTATGGCGAGATCCTGCTGGCGCACGGGAGGCTGGATGACGCCGAGCGGGAGCTGCGCAATGCCCACGAGGTCGCGACCCGGCTCAACTACCCGCTTGCCCTGTGGCGCGTGCTGGCGACGCAACGCAGGCTGGCGCTGGCGCGAGGACAGCATGATCAGGCCGATCGTGCCGATACTGACGCGCGGGAGATCATCGACGGGCTGGCGTCACAGCTTGACGACGAGGAGATGCGTGAAGCGTTTCTCAGCCGCGCACTCGCGAAATTGCACGAGCCGCCGCCTGCGATTGAACCCCGGTCCGCTGAAAACCCCGCCGGGCTGACGGCGCGGGAGATCGAGGTGCTGCGCCTTGTCACTGATGGACTCACCGACATCGAAGTCAGCGAGCGATTGTTCATCAGTCCGCGCACGGTCAGCCAGCACCTGCGCTCGGTGTACGGCAAGCTGGATGTCAACAACCGCACGGCGGCTGTACGGGCCGCCCGCGACCTCGGCGTCGTCTGATCCACTCACGGCGCAATGCTTGCCAGACGCGCGATCCGTCCGTATCCTGCAGGCATCCGGATGGTCGACTGCCCGCAGCACGGCATCATGGAACGGCAGCCCAGTGCAGCCAGACACGCCGCACGTCTTCATCTCCTACGACCGGGCCGACTCAGAATTCGCCCGCTTGGTCCGCGAGCATCTAGCGGCGCATGGCGTCCCGACGTGGATGGACCAGTACGACATCCAGCCCGGGGCGTACTGGCCGGATGCGATCGACGCGGCGCTGTCTGCCGCCGAGACGGTCGTCGGTGTTCTGTCGCCGCAGGCCGTCGAGAGCCGCAATGTGAAGAACGAGTGGGACTGGGCCATCGCGCACGAGCGGCGCCTGCTGCTGTTGCAGATCGAGCCGTGCGAGGTCCCGCACCGCTACATCTCGCTGAACTTCATCGATGCCAGCGAGTCGAACCAGTCCGCTGCGCTGGCGACACTGGCCCGTTCGCTCGGTGTGCTTCCGGCCGAGGCGCGGAACGAGCTCACGCGGTCCGAACCAGGCGGAGCGCCGCTATCCTTGGACGCCGTCGTGGGGCGCGAGCGCGAGCGGGACGAGCTGCGCGAGGCGCTGGCGCGAGCGCTCGACGGTTCGGGGTCGCTGGTGCTGATCGGCGGCGAGGCGGGCATCGGCAAGACGACGCTGGCGCGGGATGTGACACGCGAGGCTGAGACGCTCGGCTGTCTCGTGTTGTCCGGCGGCTGTTACGACCTGACGACCACGCCGCCATATGGGCCGTGGACCGAGATCATCAGCGCCTATCCTGACGACGACCTGCTGCCGCCTGTGCCCGGACAGCTACGCGCGGCGGGCGGGATGGCGGGCATCGACTCCCAGCCTGCGCTCTTCGATCTGGCGAGCCGCTTTCTACGATCGGTTGCGGCGCGGCGACCGCTCGTGATCGTGCTGGAAGACCTGCACTGGGCGGACGCGGCCAGCCTCGACCTGCTGCGGCACGTCGCGCGCTCGATCGGCGACAGCCGCCTGCTGCTCGTCGCCACCTACCGGCACGATGAGATCACCGGCGAGCATCCGCTGGCCCCGCTGCTGCCACCGCTGGTGCGCGAATCGAGAGCACACCGGCTCGACCTCCAGCGCCTCGATGAGACGGGCGTGCTGGAGATCGCCCGGCAGCGCTACCTGCTCAGCACGGCCGACGAGGAGCGGCTGCTCGATTACCTCGACCGGCTGGCGGAAGGCAACCCGTTCTTTACCCATGAGCTGCTACACATGCTGGACACGCGGCGACTGCTGCGGCCGGTTGCTGGCGGCTGGGAGCTTGGCGATCTGGCCGAGGCGGGCGTGCCCGCGCTGATCCAGCAGGTGATTACCGGGCGGCTGGCGCGGCTTGGCGGCGCGACACGCGAGCTGCTGGAGCTGGCGGCGATTGTCGGTTTCGAGCCGTCGCTCGATCTGTTGCGGCGCATGTGGGCGGGGTCCGTCGTCGATGTTGACGCGGCGTTGCGGGAAGCCCACGAGCAGCATGTGCTGATGGCGCAACCACGACGGCAGGCGCTCCACTTCCAGCACGCACTGGTGCGTCAGGCGATCTATGACGGAATGTCGCTCATGCGGCGTCGCGAGCTGCACCAACGCGCGGGCGAACTGCTGGCCGAACGGACGAATCCCGATCCCACAGCGATAGCCAGCCACTTTTACGAGGCAGGCGACGAGCGGGCGCTCGAGTGGTTGTGCCGGACAGCAGAGCAGGCTGAGCGATTGTTCGCCCCGGAGGCAGTGATCGCGGCGTGCGGCCAGGCGCTGGAGCTGGCGAAGGAGCTGGGAGCAGTCGCTCCTCCCGAGATGCACCGGTTGCGAGGGCGAGCGCGAGAATCTGTCGGCGACTTCGATGGCGCGCTCGGAGATCTCGAGCGTGTGCTGGAGCTGGCGCTGCAGAGCGGTGACGCGCGCGCCGAGTGGCAGGCGCTGCTCGACCTCGGCGCGTTGTGGGCGTCTCGGGACTACCAGCGCACGCGGGAATACTGCGAGCAGGCAGTCGAGCTGTCCCGAGGCATGGATGATCCAGCGGCGCTGGGCCACAGCCTGAACCGGCTGGGAAACTGGCACGCCAACGCTGAACGGCCGGTCGAAGCGATGAGGTTTCACGATGAGGCGCTTGCGATCTTCGAGCGGATTGGCGATCGGCACGGTATCGCGGCGACACTCGACCTGCGTGGCGCGACGCTGCAGATGAGCGGTCACGTCGTTCGATCGCTGCAAAGCTTCTCGCGCTCGATTCCGCTCCTACGGCAGCTCGACGACCGGCAGACGCTTGCGTCATCTCTCGCAAACGCGGCAGGCGCTGCGGCTGGAGACTGGGGGCTACGAGCATGGCGTCCCGAGCCCGTGCCCGCGTCTATTGGAACGGACAGCAACGCGGTCTTTGCGGAGGCGGTCGAGATCGCGCGTGACATCGAGTGGCGGGCGGGCGAGTCGCATGTGATCGGCGGATCGGGCATGCATCTCTGCTCGCTCGGAGAACTGCGCGGCGGCCTGCGACAACTTTCTGAATCTCTTTCGATTGCGCTGAGTATCCGCCATCATCAGTGGACGTCGCACGCGCATTTTCGACTTGGGAGCGTCTGCCTCGAAGTGCTGAACCCGGCACGAGCGCTGGAGCATCTCCAGCAGGCATCTGGTATCGCGACGATGGTCGCGTCGTCGTTCTTTGAAACCGGCATAGCCGGTGGCCTGGCGTCCGCCCACATTCAGCTGGGCGCCTACGAAGACGCGGCGCGCGCGCTGCATCGCAGGGTGGACTTTGACCTTGCGATAGACATGATGTCCACCAGGATCTGCTGGTTCGCAACGGCAGAGCTCCACCTGGCACAGGGGCACGCACCTGAGGCGCTGAAGGTTGTCGATCGTCTGATCGAGTCGATACCGGCTGGTCCTGGGTCGCTGTCTCCCGACCTCATGCGGCTGCGTGGCGAGATTCTGCTTGCCCATGGCCGCCTGGACGAAGGCGAGTCGGAATTTGACGATGCGCTGGCCGTGGCGATCGGGCGTGGATACCCGCTCATCCACTGGCGCATTCTGGACGCACAGCGCCGTCTCTACCGGATGCGCGGGCAGCGCCCGGAGGCCGTGCGCGCGGAGGAGGACGCCCGGGCGATCGTCGACCGCCTCGCTGATCAGCTCGACGATGAAGAGCTACGAGCCACGTTCCTCACGAACG
>DATKCN010000285.1:0-3280 GCA_035513175.1 Thermomicrobiales bacterium | reverse complement strand
ATGAGGACGAACGCCATGAGTGTGGATGCGGTGATACGTAAACGAGTGATCTTCATTCCATCCCTCTTGTTTCCAATGAATACACAGGTAGTGACGTTATCCGACCATCCCGCCCGGGATCTTCTGGACCATGCTCGTACTGCGGTCGGCGGGGGCCGCCGAGACGGAGAGGGCACTCAGCATGGTGCCGAGGAGGGCCAGGGCGAGCGCCAATCGAATCGTCTTGCTAGCAAACATGGGATTGTTCCCTTTCATGGTGGCAGGGGAGGGGAAGGAGACGCGCGAGACTGAGGAGTGTCGACGCAGTCGCAGCGGATGCTCATTCCCGTTTGCTGCCGTACCCCTTGGCGACGTTGCCGCGTTGCGGGGGTTTACTATCTATTCGTTACAGCGATAGACGTGCTGGAGCGTTTCATGTATCCCTCATCGGTTGCCTCCTCTCGGGAATCTGATGATGGTCCTGTTCTCCGTCCAACTGCTGGACGGATGGTGGTGTTGACGCGGAAGAGGGCAGGAAGCGCCGGAAGAATCGCCGGATGCCGGCAGCGAATGTTACTGGCGTCCTTCAAATCCCCCGGCATCTCCTACAGTAGGAAATCAGGGAGCAGTCCGCATCCGTCAAAGTGTGTAAACAGGGGTATGTAGATTCTGGTGCAGTACTACGTAGACTGGCAATGGCGCAGCCGGTCAGGCTAGACCATGCCGCATTGCATAGGCGGTCGCCTCCGCCTTGTTGTGCAGATCAGCCTTGCGGTAGATGTTGGCGATGTGCCGTTCAACTGTTCGGGGACTCAGGAACAACGCGTCGGAAATCTGGCGATTGCTTTGTCCAACTGCAACACGTTGAAGCACTTCAACCTCGCGCGACGTGAGTCCATCGGGGATATCCCGCAGCGCGGGACCGACCGCAGCAGCTTCCAGTTCAAGCGCGGCAATTCGCTCCAGTGTTGGGCGTGCTTCAAGTTCGAGGCATATCCCGCGTGCCTCATCCAGCACCGCACGCACGCGATCGACCTCCCCAATGGACACGTGGAGTTCAGCGCTTGCCAGCAGCGACAGCGCCCTTTCGAAGGGCGCGGCGCAGGCATCGGCCAGGACGAGCGCCTGCTGCAGATGCTGCTCGGCGTCAGCGTATTGGCCCGCTCCGGTGTCGAGCTGAGCGGCGAAGCGATGCGCTGCCAGCAGCACGAGCGGCTGAGCCGGATCGCCAGCAAGGCGCAACGCCTGCACGATGTGCTCGCGAGCCGCTTCGGCATCACCACTGGCGTGGCGGTAGCGCGCCCAGAGCAACTGCGCGTCTGCCTGCCGTCGAACCGCGCCGCCCCAGGCCAGCCAGCGGTCCTGTGACTCCAGCCAGGCGCGGGCCTGGTCCAGATCACCGTCATCGAGCGCGAGCGTGACGGCGAGGCGCTGCAGGTCGAGCGCCGGGCCGAAGTTCTGGCCGCCTGGTTGGGTGTTTGGCCCATCCGCAAGCGTCTCCTGAATGTGCTGCCAAGCAATGTCAGCGTCACCCTGGCCCCAGGCGACGTATGCAGCGCCGCACACCGCGAACGGGCGCAAGGCCATGTTCGTCTGTTGGAGCGCGGCGTCGATCACGCCCCGCGCTTCGACCCATTCGCCCGTGGGGAAAACCAGCGCGAGCGCACCGGAGGAGGCAGGCGAGACCGTGCCTCCCAGCGCTCCCTGACTTCGCGACCTCGCGGCCTCGGCCTCGGCCACGAGCCAGCGGAGCCGCGCCAGATCCGTGGCGAAGTACGGGCAGGCGACTACCCACAGGTGGTTCGTAGCCGTGCCGCTCACCAGCTCGTGGTGGTCGAACCCGCGATAGGTCTCGCGCGCCTGTTCGTAGGCCGCATCAGCCTCATCGCGTCGTCCCATCTCCCCGTAGCTGAGACCTAGCGCGCCGCAGGCATCACCTAGCGAACCCGCCGCAAGCTCTGTCAGCTGCGTCGCGTCCGCGACCTCCTGCTTGCACGCCTCGCCAATGGCGATGGCCTCGGCATGTCGTCCGACGACCGCCAGCCACAGCGCAAGCGCCGAACGTCGAATGTTGTGCGGGGCCGGAGAGCCAGCGGTGTTCGTATCCCCGCCGACGATCGGATCATCCGTCCGCAACGCGTCGGCCACCCAGGTGGCGATCGATGGGTCACGGCTGAGGTGGTCCGGGGGCAACTCGTCCAGCGCGGCAACGCCAGCGGCCATCTCGTCGATGCCGCGCCGGATATCGCCGGCGAAGCAGCGCGCGAGCCCCCGGTCGGCCAGCGCATAGGCGGCCAGGACGTCGTCCCCGATCGACCGCGCGACGCGCTCGGCCTCCACGAGACGCTCGACTCCGTCCGCCGGGTTGGACATGCGCAGCATACGGCCCGTGCGATACAGCAGCCAGCCGCAATCTCGCGCCCGATCGGGATCGTCCGCCATGAGCTGCGCGGCGGCATCGAAGCGCTCGATCGCGGTGCGCCAGGCGTAGGCGCGATAGGCGCGCTCTCCGGCAAGCACCAGCCACTCGATGGCTCTAGGATCGCCTGCCTGCTGCAGGTGGTGCGCGAGGGCGTCCGGGTCCGGGTCGCCCGCCGCGAGCAGCGCTTCCGCGATCTCGCGGTGGCGCGCGCGGCGGCGGGGCGGCAGGATGGCCTCGTAGACCGTTTCGCGCACCAGCGCATGCACGAAGCGCAGGCCAAGGCCATCCGGTGTCGCGACGACTAGCCGCGCGGCGATGGCGAGCTCGACCGCGTCCAGCAGCGCGTCCTCGTCCAGCCCGCTGATGGCGCGTAGGACATCGAACGGCGCGGCGTGTCCGACGATAGCCGCCAGCGACAGCGCCTGTCGCGTCCCCTCACTCAGCGTCTCCAGCCGGCTCTCGACGATCTGGCGCACGAGCGCGGGCACCGGCGCCTGCTCCAGGTCACCGAGCGTCCAGACGCTTCCCTCGGGTCGCAGCAGGCGCTCGGCTTCCAGCGTGTGCAGCGTTTCGCCAACGAAGAAGGGATTGCCCTCGGCATGTGACTGGAGGTAGGCGACGAGGCGGCGCGTTTCCCTGGCGTTCAGCGCATAGCGCGCCGCGACGAGCGACTCGATGTCCGGCGCTTCCAGCGGGCGCAGGTCGATGCGTTCCGGCGTCGACTCGCGCACGAGCAGCGGCATGACCGGACGCAGGCGCTCGTCCTCCCCGGCGCGGTAGGTGACGACCAGCAGCATGCGCTGCTCCCGCACGTCACGGGCGATGGCGCGCAGCAGGTCGAGGCTGGTGGGGTCCGACCAGTGCAGGTCTTCCAGCGCC
>DATKCN010000284.1:0-11857 GCA_035513175.1 Thermomicrobiales bacterium | reverse complement strand
CTCCCACGCTCTTGCAGGTATAGACGTGACGATGGGCCCACGGGTAACGGTCGGGTCGGGACGCGGGCGACCTGGAATCGAAAGGCGCTCATCCCCCGACACATCCACCATCGCAGCGTCAGGTAGCCAGTTCACCCGTAGGGGCACATGGCAATGTGCCCGGCTGGCTACCCGCCACCGTTGCGGCGCCCCGCGTGGCAGGAGACGGTGCTGCCGACTCGAGGACATGTTGGCAACCGGGCACATTGCAATGTGCCCCCCACGGATCCTGCGGCGCCCGCAACGCTCGCCAATCCACGTAGGGCAGTCCCCGCGTGGCCTCCCGGATTGGATACACCGGCGTCCAGCGACGTGATCGGCGATGGCTGCCCCGCGTCCGACCAGGTGGTGGCAAGCCAGGGGGAGGCCACGCTGGGCCTCCCCCGGTCTGAAAACAGCCCGTTTTCATGACTTGGTGGCGCCCGCGGGCATGACGACCACGGGGGTTTGGGCACGCCAATCCGCGTCCCGCATATCGACCAACAAGTGTTGCGTGACGACCGTTAGACCGCCGAAACCGCACCGCCATTTGGTGGCCTTACATAATCCGGCTCTCTCCTGGCGTCCCCTACCCGCTACCCGCTCACTCACGCCGTCGCCCCACCGTCCGCCACCACCGTCGATCCGGTCAAATAGCTCGACTCATCACTGGCAAGGAACAGCGCCACCCGCGCGATCTCCTCCGCCGTCCCGATGCCCAGCGGCGTCTCATCCACGATCATCCGCTCGTACGCCTCGCTGTCCGCGTGCCGCTCGATCGACCTCCGCAGCATCGGCGTGTCGATCGGACCGGGACACAGCACGTTGACCCGGATCTTCGCCGGCGCGTGGTCCAGCGCCATCGAGCGCGCCAGCCCGATCAGCCCCGCCTTCGACGCCGTGTAGGCCGCGTTGCGCCGCGAGCCTTTCAGCGCCAGCTCCGAGGCCGTGAAGATGATCGACCCGCCGCCCGACCGTTCCATGTGCGGGATGACGTGCTTCGAGCAGACGAACGCCCCGCGCAGGTTCACCGCCAGCGTGTGGTCGAACCCCTCCTCGGACAGCTCGACCACTGTGCCGCTGCCGGAGATGCCCGCGTTCGAAAACAGTACGTGCAACGCGCCGAAACGCGCAGCCATCGCGTCAACGAACGCCTTCACCCGCGCCGTATCGCTGACATCCGCTGCCTGCCCGAATGCCTCGCCACCAGCGGAAACGATCTCCCCAACCACCCCGTCGATCGCCCCCCGATCGAGGTCGCAAATCCCCACCCGCGCCCCCTCGGCCGCGAACAGCCGCGCGCTGGCCGCCCCGATCCCCGACGCCCCGCCCGTGACAATCGCCACCTTCCCCCTCAACCGCACCACAATCCCGTTCCGTTCCCTATCCACTAACCGCTACCCGCTACCCGCTCGCCCCACATCGGTGTACGATGAACGCTCGACAAGCACACGCACATGACCCGCTCAGCGGCGCGTGTCAGTATTGCAGACCATCGGAACCACGGATGCTGGACCAATCGATCGTTACTGAGCGCGCGGACGCGCCGGCACGCAAGCTACCCGTCGCCGGCAGCCCCACGCGCCCGGCCATGCCCGGCCTCACCGCCGCCGAGGTCGCCGACCGGCGCGCGCGCGGCGATGTCAACGCCGTCAGCCGCTCGGTCAGCCGCTCCTACTTGCGCATCCTGTTCGACAACACCATCACCACCATCAATGTCCTGCTGATGAGCATCGTCATCTTCCTGATGGTGCTGGGGCTGTTCGGCGACGCGCTGATGACGGCCAGCCTCGTCGTTGCCAACATGGTCGTCGGCGTCATCCAGGAGTCCCGCGCCAAGCGCAAGCTCGACCGCGTCGCGCTGCTCACCCGCCCGGTCGCCACCGTCATCCGCGACGGCCGCGAGCAGCAGATCGGCGCCTCCGAGATCGTGCGCGACGACCTGCTCCTGCTGCGTCCCGGCGATCAGGCGCTCGTCGACGGTAAAGTGCTCGACGCGCAGGGCATGCTGGTTGACGAGTCGCTGCTGACTGGCGAATCCGACCTCGTCCACAAGCTGCCATCCGACACCATGCTTTCCGGCAGCTTCTGCATGTCCGGCAGCGGCTCGTATTCGGCGGACAATCTGGGCAGCGGCAGCTTCGCCAACCAGCTCACCGAGCAGGCCCGCTCCTACCGCAACGTCAAGACCCCGTTGCAGCGTGAGGTCGGCCTCGTCATCCGCGTCATGATCGTCGTGACGATCATGCTGGGCGTGCAGGTCGCCGACTCGTTCCGCCAGCTCTACGAACGCATCCCGGTCACGGAGAGCGTCAAGGCCGCCGCCGTCATCGTCGCCCTCGTTCCGCAGGGCCTGGTCTTCATGATGACCGTCACCTACGCCATGGCGGCCGTGCGCATGTCCGGCAAGGGCGCGCTCATCCAGCGCATGAACGCGGTCGAGTCGACCAGCCAGATCGATGTGCTCTGCCTCGACAAGACCGGCACGCTGACCTCCAACCGCATCCAGCTGCACGCGCTGGAGCCGCTCGGAGCCGGAGAGGCGGAGCTGCGCCGCGCGCTGGGCGTCTTCGCCGCCAGCACCAGCGGCGGCAACCGCACGACCGACGCGCTCATCGAGAGCATCCCGGAGCAGGCCCGGCAGGCTGCCGCCGCCGTCCCGTTCTCCTCCGAGCGCAAGTGGAGCGCGCTCGCCTTCGAGAGCGGCGACCTGCGCGGCACGTACATCCTCGGGGCGCCGGAAATGGTCAGCCCCGGCCTTGCGCCCGATGTCGAGGTCGGCAGCCGCGCCGGTGAGTGGATCGACGGCGGGCTGCGCGTGCTGCTCTTCGCCCGGCATCCCGACCCCAGGCTGTTCCGCGACGGCGACCCCGATCCTGCCTTGCCGTCTGGCCTCACGCCGCTCGGCCTGATCGCCTTCAGCGACGAGCTGCGCGACGAGGCCGCATCAACCATCGAGCGCTTCATGGCCAGCGGCATCACGCTGAAGATCATCTCCGGCGACAACCCGGACACTGTCGCCGCGCTGGCCCGGCAGGCCGGGTTCGCGGGCGACATCCGCGTCGTCTCCGGTCAGCAGCTCGACGCGTACGACGACGGGCTGCTCCAGCACATCGTGGAGCAGACGACCGTCTTCGGCCGCATCACGCCCCAGCAGAAGCAGCGCATCGTCAAGGCGCTGCGCTCCAACGGCCACTACGTGGCGATGATCGGCGACGGCGTGAACGACGTGCTGGCCCTCAAGCAGGCGCATCTGGCGGTCGCGATGCTGAGCGGCAGCCAGGTGACGCGCAGCGTCGCTGACATCGTGCTGCTGGACAACTCCTTCGCGGCCCTGCCCGCCGCCTTCCGCGAGGGACAGCGCATCCTGCGCGGCATGCAGGACATCTTCCGGCTCTTCCTCGTGCGCACGCTGTACGTCGCGCTCGTCATCTTCATCGTGTCGCTGGCCGGCGAGGTCTTTCCGGTCACGCCGAAGCAGAACGGCCTGCTGGCGATGTTGACGGTCGGCATCCCGACCATCTTCCTGGCCGCCTGGGCCAAGCCGGGCGAGACGCCACGCCGGCTGGTCGTCGCGGCGGGGCACTTCGTCGTCCCCGCCGCGCTCTCGATCGCCACGCTGACGTTGACGATCTACTTCTTCTTCCTGGCGATGGGCTCGCCCGTCGAGGAGGCCCGCACGGCCCTCACCGTCACGATGGTGCTCTGCGGCCTGCTGCTGATCCCCTTCGTCGAGCCGCCGACGGCCACCTGGGCGGGCGGCGACGATGAGGTCGCGGGCGACCGCCGCCCGACCTGGATGGCGCTCGGCATGCTCGCGCTCTTCCTGCTGGCGCTGACCGTCAAGCCCCTGCGGGACTTCTACGAGCTGGAGGCGCTGCCGGTCAGCGGCTACCTGCTGATCATCTTCGCCGTCATCGGCTGGGCCGCCATGCTGCGCTTCTTCTGGCGGCTGCGCGTTGTCGACCACACCGTCGCCTTCCTGGCGCCCGTGCTCGTGCCAGCCGGGGAGTTCGTGCGCCGCGCGCAGAAGTGGCCACGCCGGGCGCTCTGAGTGGGCCCGCGGCCACAATCGCTCGACGCGCGGCAACACGCAAGCGTCAGTGCGCACGGGTCTGACGGCTACAATGTCGCAAGGACCGGACGGGACAACGCCTGCTCGACAGGCCGGTTCGTAGTGTCACGCAAAAGGGCGTGGCGATGAGCGCGGCGAGCGAGCCACAGCCGGAGTCCAGAGCCGGGCGAAGCCGTCGGCGCCTCCTGTACGCGATCGGCGGCGCCATGAGCGTCCTGACCGTCGCCATCCAGCTCGTCCCCTATGGGCGCGCTCACGACAACCCGCCGGTGACGCAGGCCGTGCAGTGGGACAGCCCGCGCACCGAGCAGCTGGCGCGCGTCGCCTTCTACGACTGCCACAGTAACGAGACGGCATGGCCGCTCTACAGCAACGTCGCGCCGATGTCCTGGCTTGTCCAGCGCGATGTTGACCAGGGGCGGGATGAGCTGAACCTTTCCGAACGGGTTCGCGAGCTGGATGTCGACGACGCCCCCGAGACGATCCGCGACGGGGAGATGCCGCCCTTCCGCTACACCCTCGCGCACCCCGACGCGCGCCTCTCCGAACAGGAGAAGCAGGAGTTGATCGACGGCTTCATCGCGAGCTTCGGCATCAACGACGCCGATTGAACGCAGGTCGTTGCAGGTATGCGGACCAGCACGTGCCGCAGATTCGAGTCGAACCGGGCGCTCCGCGCTTCCTGCCGCCCCAGCGGGTCGACGACGCGCTGCTCGAAATGGGCAGTCCAGTCAGCAGCACGTTCCACTTTCGACTTTCCACTTTCCCCTTCCCCTCGCTCTCGTTACGTTCCTGGCACGCTGCTCGCGGGATATTCACGTGACAGGCATCCCTCCGGGTGTTTACTGAGCTCAGTAACGCCGCTTTGGCGTGGAATGAGAGAGGCCGTGGCGATGGACGAACCTCCGCATTCGGCAGCCCGTCCAGGACGGAGCCGTCGCCGCGTGCTGTACTTGATCGGTGGCGGGCTGATCGCCTTCGCGCTCTTGATCCAGCTTGTCCCCTATGGGCGCGACCACGCCAACCCGCCGGTTACGCAGGCCGTGCAGTGGAACAGCCCCCGCACCGAGGCGCTGGCACGTGTGGCCTGCTTCGATTGCCACAGCAACGAGACCGAGTGGCCGTTATACAGCAACGTCGCGCCGATGTCATGGCTGACGCAGCGTGACGTCGACGGCGGCCGGGCTGAGCTGAACTTCTCCGAATGGGACCGCGAGCAGGAAGTCCGCGATGTCGTCGAAACGGTGCAGGACGGCGAGATGCCACCGTTCGGCTACACCCTCGCGCACCCTGACGCGCGCCTCTCCGAGCAGGAGAAGCAGGAGTTGATCGACGGCTTCATCGCCACCTTCGGCGATGCGGTCCGCAACGACGACGATGACTGAGTGAAGGGAGCCCCGCATGACCGCGACGAAGCAGAAGTTCCAGTACGGCATCGGCATCATCGTCTCCGACAGCTACGAAACCGCTGTCGATCGGACGAAGGCCGCGCTGAAAGCCGAGGGCTTCGGCGTCCTGACCGAGATCGACGTGCGCGCCACCCTGAAGGAGAAGCTCGATGTCGACGTCCCGCCCTACATCATTCTCGGCGCGTGCAATCCCGCGCTCGCGCACCGCGCGCTGCAGGCAGAGCGTGAGATCGGCCTGTTGCTGCCGTGCAACGTCATCGTCTACGAGGCGGGTGACGGCCAGACCGGCATTTCCGTGATGGACCCGGACGCCGCGCTCGGCATCGTTGACAGCGAGGACATTCGCCCCGTCGCCCGCGAAGCCCGCGAGCGCTTGGTGCGGGTCATCGAGTCGCTACGGCGCAGCGCGCCGACCGGGGCGTAGGGGCCCCGCCCGCCGCCTCACTGTTATCATCCGCCTGAGACGTTGACGTCGGGCCGCGGGCCCGGTTGCCTAGTTTCGGTGTCGCGCTGGTGTCAGTGAACGGGTGGTGCGTGGAACACCTTGAGACGCAGGAGGCGGCGCTGCTCGAACGCTGCCTGTACGCGGTCGACACAGATCTCACAGCCTATCTCGGCATGCGGCTCGGCTTTCACCCGGTCATGCTGGCCATGGGCGTGGCTGGCGCGACGGTCAACGGCATGGATACCGCCTACCGCGCCGTCCTCGCCCGCACCCTGCGCGAACGCGGGCCTGACGCGGTTGACACCTCCTTGCCGCATCTCGTGCGTGAGACCGTCGATGGCCGCGACACTGTGCGCGTCAACCAGGACGCCTATGACGTGCGCGGCGCGATCCACGCTCTGCAAGTCGCCGCGCGGGACGTCGTGCGGGACGCGGCCACCGTCGAGCCGCTGGCCGAGACGGTCCTGCGGGATGTCGCCGCGTGCGTGCTGGACGACATGCTCGGCGCCTCGTCCGCCGGTGCCCTGGCGGCTCTGGACGACGACACGTTCAGCGCCACATTTCGCGCGACGGCTCGCGCCTCGGAACGCTGCACCGGCACAATGAGCCCGGCGGCCCTGGCCTTCGCCCGCGATCTGGCTGCCGACGCCTTGCGCCGCGCAGACCTGCTGCGTTACGACCTGCCCGATCTGGAGCGCATGCTCGGCCTGCGACCGCTCGACCCGGACAGCGCCGCGCGGCTGCTGAGCCGTCCCTTTCCCGCTGGCGCGCCGCCCGCCCCGGCGCCGTTCCGTGACGGCGTCGGCATTGTGCCGGCCAACCACGCCACCTGGGCGCTCCAGCAGGCGATCCGCGACGCCGCGCTCGCTCGCGGCTGGAGCGACGCCCGCCGCATGGAGGCCCCGGCCCACGTCACCCCCACCAACAAGGGGCGCGGAGAAGTGCGTGTGTCGGTCCGGCCCGCGCACGGCGACACCGCCGTTGCCCCTGCCGACCTCCCACGCCTGTGGGAGCAGGTGCGCGCCCTCGACGATCTCACCTCTGACGCGCTGCTCGTCTGCCTGGCGCACTGGACCGCCGCCGACGCCCAACCCGACACGCCCGTATGGGTCACCGCCGACGCGATCCTCGACGCGCGCGGCATCCAGCGCATCCGCCGCGCGGGCGAGCCTCGCTCCTGGCAGCACGGCCACCGCCGCGAGGACCGCCTCGCCGCCGGGCGCGCGCTGGCCCAGCTCGACGACCTCTGGCTGCAGATCGTCGATGTCGAGGTCATCCCCGGGCGGCGCGGCCACGCGCCACGGGCCGTCAGCGCCGAGAGCCGGGCGCTCGCCATCCTCGACCGCATGGTCGGCCTCGACGACGACGGCCACCGCGTCTTCCTGGCCGCACGCGTCGTCCCCGGCGACTGGCTGCGAGCCTACTGGGACGGCGGCCTGCGTCAGACCGGCCAGATCGCCCAGCAGTCGCTGCGCTACGACCCCTACCGCGAGCGTCCCGAGAAGTGGCTCTCGAAGTACCTCGCCTTCCAGTTCCGCTGGAACGCCCGCCGTCGCTCTCGCGTCCTGCGCCGTCGGGTCGGCACGCTCATCGAGCAGTCTGCCCTCAACGCGGCAGCCGCGCGCCCACAACGGGCGCGCGACCGCCTGGAGAAGGCGCTGTCACGGCTGGCCGCCGACGGCGTCATCGACGGCTGGCGCTACGAGCAGGACCCCGGACTGCTCCCCGCGCGCCACTGGCACGAGGCCTGGACCGCCATGCTGATCCAGATCGACGCGCCCGCCCATTCCCGCACCGCGCGGAGCCTGCCCGCGCGCTGACCTCCCCGTTCCCGGCGCTGCCCGCCTGCTGCTACGTCATGCGGGCAGGCCTGCTACGCCATCGTGGCTGGATGATTCGCGCTTCCCGCGATCCTTCCGCGCCTGACGGCCCCATCCGGCGCGGCCAATGACGCGGCGCGACCGCGCGAAACCACTTGACACACTAGAACGTTTGTCCTACTATATTGGAGTCGAATGCGTACGTACGCGTGAAAGGAATCGGAGTTGTCCAACCACTCGATCGTCCACATCGAGATCCCGGTCAACGACCAGGAGACGGCCGGGAAGTTCTACTCGGACCTGTTCGGCTGGCAATACCAGGCGTATCCGGAAATGAACTACGCCTTGTTCACCGCCGGTGACGGCCCCGGCGGCGGCTTCCCGCTCGTGAGCGAGATGCATCAGGTCAATCAGCCGTTGATCTACGTCTCGACCGACGACATCGAAGCGTCGCTGGCGAAGGCAGAGTCGCTGGGCGGCTCGATGGTCGTGCCCAAGACCGAGATCCCCGGCCAGGGCTGGTTCGGCATCTTCAGCGACCCGACCGGCAACAACATCGCGCTCTACACCCCCATGTCCCAGGACTAGCGAACGACGCGCCGGACATCACTGACGCTCGAACACACCCCGCGGGCGGAACGGGCCGCGCCACACTGGCCCGTTCGAGCGTCCCGCGCCATTGACGACGGAGGAAACCATGGTGCTGCACCCTGTTTCGGCGTCCCGCGTCTCCAGCGAGACGATCCGGGAGATTCGCGCGACGGTCTTTCGCCGGCGTGAATCGACCCTGGCTGACGAGGCAAGCCGCTTCAGCGTCGTCGACCTGGAGGTCACGCTGTTGAGCATGCGTCGCGACATTCGGCTGCTGCTGGAGACTCTGCCCGGTGCAGCATTTACCGCCCAGCCGGCCAACGATGACCCCGTCTGGTCAGCCGGGGAGATCGTCGCTCACCTGCGGCACGCTCAGATGAACATCTTCCTGCGCGCCACCCGCGCCGCCGCCGGTCTTGCGGCCGGACGCGACGCCGAGCGACCCGACGACGACGGAGTGCATCCGGTGCGCTCCCGCGCGGCGTCCCTGGCCATCCTCGACGACGCCGACCGCGACCTCATCGAGGTGTTCGACTCCCTCCCGGACGCCGTCGACCTCGAACGCACGGTCATCGACGACAAGCTCGGCCCCACCGGTGTGCGGGATTCCCTGCTCTTCCTCGCCATCCACGATGACGACCACCTCGGCCAACTACGGGAGCTGGCTCGCGAGGGATCGTGACGCGTTCAGCGTGACGCGCACTACGGTGAGAGGAACGCCCCGATCCTGGCAGGGGCCGGTCGTGTGCCGGCCACGGCCTCGAGGCCGCCGCCCCTATTCCGGACCGAGACAGACGCGCGGACGGCCCCCGACCTCCGTAGGGGCCGCGGCTTGCCCGGCCCGCGGTCCGCTGGCCGCGTGGTTGGACCGGACACGATCGAGGCACGTGTGCGGCGTTCGCATGTTTTTCATGGCGCCTTCAAGGACGCCAAATCCATACACCGCCAAATGGCGTCCTTGACTGCGTCGTGCCTCCCCATCGCCCGTCGAAGGCGCCCGAAACCGTCACGACAACCCCGGATCGGTTCGGCATCGCCGCAATGTCCCGTGCTTATCCGCGCCGCGTCCCGCATCCCGCGCCCCCCGTTACGCCACCGCCAGCTCCGACGTGCATTGCGGGCAGCGCGTCGCCAGCAGCGGAACGGACGACAGGCAGAACGGGCATTCCTTCGTGTTCGGCGCGGGGTCCTCGGCCGCCGGTCGCTGGACACGATTGATCGCCCGCACGATCATGAACAGGATCCAGGCGACGATAAGGAACATCACGACCGTGTTAATGAAGTTGCCGTAGCGCACCTGCGCCCCGCCAACATCCCATGTGAGCTGTGAAACGTCCTTGTCGCTCACGATCGCGCCGATGATCGGCATCAACAGGTCATCCACGATCGAGGTGATGACCGCGCTGAACGCAACGCCCAGAATGAAGGCGATTGCGAGGTCGATCATGTTGCCTCTGAGTGCGAATGCCTTGAACTCCTGCAGCATGCGCCAGCCCCCTTCATCGATTGCGACATCACGATAGCGGGATCATGCACGACGACCCGCGCGAACGCAATCATTGAGACGACGGCGCGCCCATCATCACACTCTCCGCGTCCTGGCGGGGACAGGCGCTGTCCGAAGGTACAGGCGCAAAACAGATCATCCGCCGGATGTGTCTCGGCTCGACTCCACCTATCCTCTGAAGTGTCGGGAACGGTGGTCAACGGAGACCACCTCCGCGCCGAGGCGGCCCGAGACGTGGCAGCGTCGCAAAGCACAAGAGAGGAACGTTCGATGCTGAACGACATCATGCTGAAGTACATGGCGGAGTACACCCAGGACGAACTGGCCCGCGTCCGCCGCCAGATCGCCCGGAGGAAGCTATTCCGTCGCTAGCACGCACAGTCGACTGACCAGCGGCGGCTGAATCGCGGGGATTCTCCGCCGCCGCAAGTACGACGACGATGCCGTCGCGAAGCAGTCCGTCTACGGCCACCTTCGACAGTACGTCCGATGAGGTCTACGTCACAGGCGACACGGCGTTCACCCGCGACTTCAGCGACTTGATCTCGACCTATACGCCGCTGGTGTTCACCTTCGTGTCTGGGCTGAGCTTCCTGCTGTTGATGGTCGCCTTCCGCTCAATCGTCGCGCCACTGAAGGCCATCCCGACGAACCTGCTCTCGGTCGCCGCGACCTACGGGCGGCCCGTGGCCGTTTTCCAGAAGGGTGACGGCGCGGACCTGCTGGGCTTGCAGACCGTCTCCGCCAGCAGGGCGCTGCTGGGCAACCGCAATTGGCGCCTGCGCCGCGCGCTGCACTGACTGCCGAACGTCAACGTCGAAGGCGCCCGCCCGGCGGTCGCCCCGGCGATCGCCTTCGCCGCCGAACCGGGCGGCGACGACCAGGCTACAACCCTTGCTCTACAACGCGACGCGGGGCTGGGAGCTGCTTCCCAGCCCTGCGTCGCGTCCATCTGCCAGCAGCCCGACGGCCTCTCCCTCGAACCAATTCACGGGCGTCAACCTACATATCGAGAATGGTTCGCACGTGGGATGAAATGATGGCGAGGTTGGACGCCGTGACGCGGCCAACCGGGGCCGTTCCAATCAACCGTCGAACGGAGATCGAACGCAGCTGCTCGCACATGACGTATCCCACGTCTGGGAGGCCCGATTCGTCTGGCAGAACTTCGACATGAAACGGATACGGGCGCGCCATTCGTGTCATCATCAACACCATGACGAGGCCGCGAGGACCGCGATTGAAGATGTCCTACGACACCACCAGCGCAGGTCGCCTTCCGGACTGTTCTCGGCCGATCGTCGGGTCAGGATTTACCCACCAGATGTCTCCGCGAGCGGGGGTTACCACTCTTCGGCCTCAAGCCCGTCGCCCATCATCGCGTCAATGACAGCGTCTTCACGCTCGACTTCGGCACGCGCGACCGGGTCAGCCAGAACCTCCGCCCATGCCTCGTTCGCAACTTCAAGCAGCCTGTCGCGGCGATACCGCTCGACAGCGCGATCCAGAATGTCTGTCATGGACTCGCCATCGGCTGCGGCAAGCGATCGCAGAGCATCGTGGGTCGCTTCATTCACTCGTACGACACGCTGTCGAGAAGCGATAGCCATGAGCAGACTCCCTTGCCCTGATCCCGAATTAGTCGATCGATTACTCCGTGCATATACAAGAACGTATACAGAATTGTTGCACACTGCTCGAACCATAGTGGAATCACCCTTCTGCTGTATGATCCCCATAGTCCCGTCACAAAATCCGAACGCCAGCGTTCTACTCACCAACGAGGCAAGCAGGCGTGGAAACAGACGATCTGGTCCGCCAGGCACAATCAGGGAGTCGAACCGCCCTGGAGGAGCTCTGCCGCCGCGAATGGAGGCCGGTCTATGACCTGGTCTACCGCACGGTCCAGAACCGTGACGAGGCGCAGGACCTCACCCAGGAGGTCTTTCTGCGCGCCCTGCGCTCGCTCGACCGGTTCCAGGACACCGGCCA
>DATKCN010000283.1:0-18799 GCA_035513175.1 Thermomicrobiales bacterium | reverse complement strand
CGCCGTCGTCATCCTGCAGCCGGCCGTCGTATTCTTCCCAATCGCGATGTTCGTGCTCGGCGGCTCGTTCACCGTCATGCACTCGACATTCCAGACGCGCGCGACCGAGCTGGCGCCGACCGCGCGCGCCACCGGCGTCTCGCTGTTCGCCTTCTCCCTGTTCCTTGGCAGCAGTATCGGCGCGCTGCTCACGGCCCTCGCGATCGACACGTTCGGCTATCACCCGACCATGCTGGCGCTGGCCGCCGTGACAGCGGTGTTCACCGCGATCGCCGCGCTGGCCGCCGTCACTTGGTCCCAGCCCGCGCAACCGGCGCTCGATCCCGCCGAGCCGGACGGGCTTACTACTGCGTGATCGCGGCGGTTGCGGGTAGACTGTCACATAGAGACCGCCGCTCTTCGACCACACAGGGGAGGAGACCACCCATGTCCATCGCCGGGATCTACCAGCAGCAGATCGATGCGATGTCCACCATGCTGGACAACGTCCTGTCGGAGATCGATGATGACACGCTCGCGCGACGGCCCGGTCCGGAGTTGAACCCGCTTGGCTTCATCTACTTCCACATCCTGCGCGTCTGGGACCTGGACCTCAATGTCCTCATCCACGGCAGGCGGCCGTCCGAGGACGCCTGGCATCGTGGTGGGCACAGCGAGTCGATGGGCTACAACCCCGACGGCAAGGGCGGGCGCGGAGCGGGCAACGGCTTCGGCTACACCGACGAGGAGGTCGACGAGATTCCGTACCGGATGGAGCCGCTGCGCCGCTACCACGAGCAGCTCCTCGCGGAAACGCGCGCCTATCTGGCCGGCGCGGACGAAGCCGAGTTGACGCGTGAGACGACGTTCATGGGCCAACCCTCGTCGACTGGATTGCGCGCGCAGCACGTCGTCGCCCACTCGTGGAACCACATTGGCGAGATGCGCCTGTCCAAGGGCCTGCTCGGCTTCGCCGACGCAACGACGCCCGCCCGCGCGCGAGCCGCCGTCTAGCGCGCGACGGGGCAGGCTCGACGTGCCGGACCCGCGTGAGGAGATTGCCCGCTGATGCTGACCGCGGCGCAGACTGCTGTCCGAGAGGACTGGCGCGAGGCCAACCTGCGGCTCGTCGACGAGCTGCGGTCGCGGCTGGAGCGCGTCGCGCTCGGCGGCGGTCCGGAGGCTCAGGAACGCTCCCGGCAGCGTGGCAAGCTGCCGGTGCGCGAACGGGTGGACCGCGTGCTCGACCCCGCCTCTCCATTCATGGAGCTGTCGCCGCTGGCCGCCGACGACATGTATGACGGGGACGCGCCCGGCGCGGGCATGGTCACCGGCATCGGGCGCGTGGCTGGGCGCGAGATCGTCGTCGTCGCCAACGATCCCACCGTCAAGGGCGGCACGTACTATCCTCTGACCGTCAAGAAGCACCTGCGCGCCCAGGAGATCGCCCAGCAGAACCGCCTGCCGTGCCTGTACCTGGTCGATTCCGGCGGCGCCTTCCTGCCGCTGCAGAGCGAGGTGTTCCCGGACCGCGAGCACTTTGGACGCATCTTCCGCAACCAGGCGCTGCTGTCGGCGGCGGGCATTCGCCAGGTCGCGGTAGTGCTGGGCTCCTGCACCGCCGGGGGCGCCTACGTGCCGGCCATGTCGGATGAGGCGGTCATCGTGCGTGGCGCGGGCACCATCTTCCTGGGCGGTCCGCCGTTGGTGAAGGCCGCCACCGGCGAGGAGATCACCGCCGAGGAGCTGGGCGGGGCCGACGCGCACGGCAGGATCAGCGGCGTCGTCGACTACATCGCGGAGAACGAGGAGCACGCGCTGCAGCTCGCGCGCCGCCTGATGTCCGTTCCCTGCCGTGCGGTCCCGGCGCTGCCCTGGGAGCGTCTGCCAACGCGCGACCCGGATGAGGACCCCGATGACCTGCTGGGCCTCGTGCCGCCCGACCCGCGCACGCCATCCGATCCGCGACCGATCCTGCGGCGCGTCCTCGACGGCGGCGTGCTCGACGAGTTCAAGCGTGACTATGCCGAAACGCTCGTCTGCGGCTACGGGCGACTGTTCGGCATCCCCGTCGGGGTTGTGGCCAACAACGGCGTGCTGTTCAGCGACTCGGCCCGCAAGGGCGCGCACTTCATCATGCTCTGCGCCCAGCAGCGCATTCCGCTGCTCTTCGTCCAGAACATCACCGGCTTCCTGGTCGGGCGGGAGGCGGAGCACGGCGGCATCGCCCGCGACGGCGCCAAGATGGTGTCGGCGGTCGCCGCCGCTCAGGTTCCCAAACTGACGCTCATCACTGGCGCCTCGTATGGCGCCGGCAACTACGCCATGTGCGGGCGCGGCTACGACCCGCGCTTCCTGTTCACCTGGCCGACGGCCCGCGTGGCCGTCATGGGGGGCGAGCAGGCAGCCGGGGTGCTGGCGACCGTTGGCCGCGCGCGCGATGACCTGGCCGGCCCCGAGCGGGCCGCCACCATTCGCGCCGAGACCCAGGCCCGCTACGAGCAGGAGACGTCGCCCTGGTTCGCGACCGCCCGCCTGTGGGATGACGGAGTGATCGACCCGCGCGACACCCGCACGGTGCTGGGCCTGGCGCTCGAAGCGACGCTCAACACGCCAATCGAGCCGTCGCCAATCGGCGTGCTGCGCATGTAAGTGAACCGGCCTGCCTGAACGACTGAAGGACGCGCGATGGACGACGACATTCTCCTGTATGAGCGGCGCGGCGCGGCCATTTGGCTGACGATGAACCGGCCGGAGGTCCGCAACGCGCTGGCGCGCGAGCTGGTGCAGGCGCTGCGCGACGGCCTCGACCGCGCCAGCGCCGACCCCGACGCGCGCGCCATCGTGCTGGCGGGCGCCGGCCGCGTCTTCTGCGCCGGGGCGGACGTGAACCAGTACCGCGTCGCCACCGACCGCGACGCGCTGCTCTCCGACGGCGGCCGGCTGTTTGACCTGCTGGAGGCGATAACTGTCGCGCCCAAGCCGGTCATCGCCCGCGTGCAGCGCGCGGCCTTTGGCGGGGCGTTGGGGCTGATCGCCGCCGCCGACCTCGTCGTCGCCGCCGATGACACGCGCTTCTCGCTCTCGGAAGCGCGGCTGGGCCTCGTGGCCGCGATGATCGGCACGAGCGTCGTGCGCGCCGTCGGTCCCCGTCACGCGCGGGCCATGATGTTGCTGGCCGAGCCGTTCGGCGCCGCCGAAGCCCTGCGGACCGGTCTCATCCAGCGCGCCGTGCCGGAGGCGGGCCTCGACACTGTCGTCGACGAATGGGTGTCCCATATCCGCGCCAACGCGCCCGGCTCGATGCGCGACTCCAAGCTGCTCGTCAACGACGTCGCCTTCGGCAACCTCGCGCTGGACGAGCAGCGCCGGCGCTGCATGGAGTTGGCCGCAGACCGCAGGGCCGACCCGGAAGGACAGGAAGGCATGCGCGCGTATCTTGAAAAGCGGCCCGCCGCCTGGAATGTGGACGCCTGATGTCGTTGGGACGCGTCGTCGCCATCGCCAACCGGGGCGAAATCGCCATCCGCATCGCCCGCACGCTGCGTCCCGCTGGGTGGCAGCCCGTCGTGCTGCTTGGCGAGCCGGACATCGAGTCCTACGTCGCGCGCGACATTGGGCGCGTCGAGCTGGTCGGACCGGCAGGGTCCGAGCTGGACCCGCGGCTCGTCATCGCCGCCGCGCTGCGCGCCGGCGCCGTGGCTCTGCACCCGGGCTACGGCTTCCTTAGCGAGCGCCCGGAGCTGTCGTCCCTCTGCCGAGAGCACGGCATCACCTTCATCGGTCCGTCGCCGGAGACGCTGGCGCTCTGCGGCGACAAGATCGCCACGCGTGAGGTCGCCGTGCGCTGCGGGGCGCCGGTGCTGGCCGCCAGCAACCCGCTGGCCCTCGACGACGAATCCGGCTGGCTGGCAGCCGCGGAGCAGATCGGGTTCCCGCTGATCGCCAAGATCGCCGGGGGCGGCGGAGGCCGCGGGCTGCGCGTCGCTCGCGGTCCTGAGGAGCTGCGAAGCGCGGTCCGTTCGGCTGCCCGCGAGGCAGGCGCGTCGGGTGCGGGAGACCGGCTGTACCTCGAACGCTACCTGGAGGGCGCGCGCCACGTCGAGGTGCAGGTCGCCGGCAATGGGGACAGGGCCGTCGCGTTGGGCGACCGGGATTGCTCGATCCAGCGCCGCCATCAGAAGGTGATCGAGGAGGCGCCCGCCCCCGGCCTGAGCGACGAATTGCGCGCCGAGATGCACGGGCATGCCGTCGCGCTGGCTGAGAGCGTCGAGCTGCAGGGGGTCGCCACGGTCGAGTTCCTGCTCGGCGCGGGTGGTCAGCTCGTGTTCCTTGAAATCAACCCGCGCCTGCAGGTCGAGCACACCGTAACCGAGGAGGTGGCCGGCGTCGATCTCGTTGGGGTTCAGGTGTCGCTGGCGTACACCACCGACCTGCCAGCCGTGCAAGAGCCGACAGGACACGCGATTCAGGCCCGGCTCTATGCGGAGGACCCGCTCAACGGCTTCGCGCCGAACCCCGGCACGATCCGCGCGCTCGCGTGGCCGCGGCTGCCCCACCTGCGGGTCGATTCCGGGTACGAGGCCGGTGACACGATCCCCGACGCCTACGACTCGATGATCGCCAAGATCATCGTGGCCGGAGCAACCCGGGACAGCGCCGTCAGGCGACTGCGGGAGGCGTGCGCGGCGATCGAGATAGGCGGAGTCGCCACCAACCGCGCCTGGCTCTTCCATCTGGCCGGCTCCGACGCGTTCGCGCGCGCCGAGCACAACCTGTCGACGGCTGAGGCATTCAGGCTGCCGGACGCAGCCCGCGCGCCGCTCGACCTCGCGCCCGTCGTGGCGCGGCTGCTCCACGCGCAGGCGTCCGGAGCGGCGTGGGACGCCGCCGGGCCGTTCCGTCTGGTCGGACAGGCGTCGCAGGTGTTCCATGGCGACGAGAGCGGCGGCTGGGATCACAGGGTAGAGCTCCGCCGGACCCGCTCGGGCTGGACCGTAGATGATCCGGGCCATCCGGCTGAAGATGCGCCGCGGGACTGCCCGTCGCTCGTGCTGGAGCGGCCCGATGGCTTCGAGCTGTCGAACGCCACTGGACGCTGGATCGTCAAGACCGGCGTCCGCCCCCATGCCGGCAGCGAGACCGCCCGCCAGGACGGCATGGTCCGCGCCCCGATGCCTGGCACGGTCGTCGCGGTGAACGTGACGACCGGGCAGCCGGTGTCCGAGGGGGAGGTGCTCGTCGTGATGACCGCGATGAAGATCGAGATCGCGCTGGCCGCGCCGTTCGCCGGCGTCGTCTCGTCGCTCGCCTGCGCTCCCGGCGACCTCGCCGGCAGCCGCCAGGTGCTCGCAGTCGTCGCTCCCAGTGAATCGAAGGAGACCGAGGCTGAGCGCGACTGAACGCCGGATCATCGACCGTCTCCCGGGGCGCGTTGCCGTGTACGAGGTCGGCCCACGTGACGGCCTCCAGAATGAGGCGACCGCCGTGCCCGCCGCCGCCAAAGTCGCGTTCGTGAACGAGCTTGCGGACGCCGGGCTGGCCTGGATCGAGACAACATCGTTCGTCAATCCCCGCGCGGTGCCCCAGCTCGCCGACGCCGCCGAGGTGATGGCCGGCATCGACCGCCGGGAGGGCGTCCGTTACCCGGCGCTCGTCCCGAACGAGCAAGGCATGGAGCGGGCCCTGGCGTGCGGCGTCGACTGCATTGCGCTGTTCGCCGCCGCGTCGGAAGCGTTCAGCCAGGCCAACATTCGCGTGGGCATCGACGCGTCGTTCGAGCGTTTCGAGCCCGTCGCCCGGCTCGCGAAACAGAACGGCGTGTGGCTGCGCGGCTACGTCTCGACCGCGTTCCATTGCCCGTACAGCGGTCCGGTCGACCCCGAGCAGGCCGTGGTCGTCGCCGGGCGGCTGTTTGAGATCGGCTGCGACGAGGTCGCCATCGCCGACACGATTGGCGTCGCCACCCCGCTCGACGTCGACCGGCTGCTGCGGATCGCGATCCCGCGCCTGCCGATCGAGCGGCTGGCGATGCACTTCCACGACACGACGGACCTGGCGCTGGCGAACGTCGTGATCGCACTGGAGGCAGGCATCACCGTCTTCGACGGCGCGGCGGGCGGGCTGGGCGGCTGCCCGTTCGCCCCCGGCGCGCCCGGCAATCTGGCCACCGAGAAGCTCGTCCGCCTGCTGGACGGCCTCGGCGTCGCCAGCGGCGTCGACGCGGCCATGGTCGGGGAGGCCGGCCGGCGCATGCGCGCCCTGCTGTCGAACATGCCGTAACGCCGTCAGATGTGCTGCCGCGCCGGAGAGATGGACGGCGTGGCTGGACAATCACCAGCTAACGGGATCAACGTGTTGCGACCCGGTCTTCTGGTGATAGGAGTCTCGAATACTCCTTGTCGGTACTTCTGACTGCTGTTGGCGACCTGCCCCCGTGATAAATTGACGGTCACGTTGCACGACATGTGTCGTTGATGGGCCACGTTGTCAAGCACAAGGGCGAGCATGTCTTCCGACATTCAGTACCGGGATCGTCAAGCAGCCGACGTAATGTCCGGATTGCTTCCGAACGTCCAGACCGATCCACAATCGGACGGTGAGTGGACCGGCCGGCTGCTGCAATCTGTCGCGCAGTCGCTCGGTGTTGTGCTGGGCGCGCAGGGCGTCGCGTCGTTCCTGTATGACTACGAGTTCAAGCGGCTCCCCGCATTCGTTCATCTTGCGGACGAGGAAGGAGCGGGCTCCGTCACGCAGCCGGCAATCGACGCGGCGATGGAGCGCGAACTGATCGCCACGCGGCGCGTGGTGCTGGGCTCGGCGCCGCTCGCCGCGTCAACGAATCCCTGCCGGGCGCTGCTGCTGCCGATCCTCGCGGATGACGCGCTGATCGGGGCGATCTGGGTCTGGTCGGATCGCGAGCACGACGCGTTCGCGCCCGACCGGGTTTCGCTTGCGGCGGAGATGGCCGTCGTCGCCGGGAACGGCATCCAGCGCGCGAGGCTGCTGCGTCGGGTCCAGACGCTGAGCGGCATTGGCGGCGCGCTGGCGGCCACAGATGACATCGAGCAGATCTGCCGGCATGCCTGCGACGCGGTGTTGGCGGCGCTCGACGTCGACGTGGTCTACATCGCGTTTCACATTCCGGGGCGCGACGCGTTCGACGTGCCGGTTGTCGTATCCCGGGAGCATGGCCTCCTGCCTGCCTCGGAAATCTCGCTCGACAGCGAGCCAATCCGCAACGTCCTCGCCACCGGCCGCCTGCTGGAGTGTGGCGCAGCGCCCGAATCGCTAGCGGAACGGCGGACGCGACCAACCGGCCCGCTGCGACGGGCGCGGTCGTCCGTCCTCGCGCCATTAGTGACGGACGGCGCGGTCACCGGCGTCATCACGGCCCGCTCGCGGCGCGACGTCATTGCCGCTGACGATGTCGAGGTGTTTGCCTCGATCGCCGGGCAAGCCTCCGTCGCGCTGTCCAACGCTCGACGATTCGAAACGCTGCGCAGGCGCGCGGACGACGTGTCACTCCTCGGCCGCGCGAGCCGCGCGGCCAACGATTCGCTGAATCTCGACGACACGTGCGCCGCGTTGGAGCGTCTTCTGCGCGCCGATTTCGCGTGCGAGACGCTGATCATCGCCACGCGCGACGACGAAGCCAACGACCGGCCATTTGTCATCATCCACGCGGGCGCGTCGGACGAGCTGGACGTGGCGCCGGTGACGAACGCGGTGCTGGAGCACGCGCCCGACGTGGTGGGCGGCGCCCAGCCGCGGGTCATTACCCTCGCGGGGGCAGGCGTGCGCCCGGTGGAGGTGGCGCTGATCCCCATGCTCGGCGGCAGGCGCTCGACCGGCGTGCTCGCGCTGGCCGCGTGGGGCGACGACCACTGGTCGACCGAACGGCTGGAGATCCTTGTCACCGTGGCGGCCATAACCGCGAACGCGATCGACGCCGCTCGCCTCCACGATGAAGCCGAACGGGAACGCCGCAACGTCAGCCGGCTCACCGAGTGGCAGCAGGCGCTCATCCACGGGGGCGAGGCGCTGACCCACTCGGGCGACGTCGAACGGCTGATCGACACAGTCTCGGTCGAGCTGGAACGGCTGCTGCCGCATCGCTCGCTGGCCGTATATGTGATGTCCGACGAGCCGGATCGGATGACGACGATCCGGGTTCGCGATCGAGGCGCGCCGGTTGACGTCACGATGACGCTGACCATCGGGCAGGGGATCGTCGGGGCCGCCGTGCTCGATAGCACGCCGCTGCTGGTCAACGACGCGCATCTCGACAGCCGCTCGCACTATCCGCCGGACGACCCGGTCGACACAACCCACGGGGAGAACCTGATCGCCGCGCCGCTCATCGTCAATGGCGGCACGATTGGAGCCGTCGCGATCTCCCGGGAGGGATCGCGTCCGTTCACCGACGACGAGTTTCACGCGTTCACGTCGTTCGTCCCGCATCTGGCGACGATCATCCACACGACCCGGCTCGTGGCCCGCAACCAGGCAGTCTACCTGTCGACGATCCGTGCGCTGATCGCGACGATCGACGCCAAGGATCCACTGACGCGCGGCCATTCGGAACGAGTCTCGCGCTACGCGCGCCAGATCGCGTCCGAGATGAACCTGCCCAGCGAGGATCAGGACACGATCGAGCTGGCGGCGCTGCTGCACGACATCGGCAAGATCGGCGTGCCCAACGAGATTCTGTCCAAGCCCAGCGCGCTGAGCGCCTCCGAGCGGGCGATCATGATGGAGCACGCCGTGCTCGGCGCCGAGATTGTCAGCGGCGCGCGGCGACACGAGATTGAGCGTCTGGTGCCCCTGATCCGTCATCACCATGAGTGGTATCAGGGAGGCGGTTATCCCGACGGGTTGAGTGGCGACGACATTCCAATCGGAGCCGCCATCATCGCCGTCGCGGACGCGTTCGACACGATGACGACCAACCGTCCCTACCGCCAGGCGATGTCTGTCGCCGCCGCGCTCGACGAGGCGCGCAGAAACGCGACGACCCAGTTTCACCCGCTGGCGGTCGATGCCCTGACATCGACCATCGAGACCAGCTCGCTCAGCGTCGACGCGCTCAACGGGTTCAGCCCCATGCCCTCCGCCGTCACACACATCACCCCGGTCGACGTGCGACCCGTGTCGGTGCTGTATCGCATCGCTCGCGAGATCGCGAGCATCGGGGATGTCGACAGCTTTCTGCTCAAGACCGTGCGCATCATCAGCGAGGAGCTGCGCTATCCGAACGTCAGCATTCTTCTGCCGGCCGGGGATGGCGAGCACTTCGTCGTGCGCGCCAACGTCTCGGACGTTGAAACGGACGTCATCACCGGCCGCGTGGCGCCCATCGGCGACAGCATCTGCGGCTGGGTGTTTCGCTACGGCAGTGTGGCCAACGTCGCCGATGTGTTGAAGGATGGGCGCTACTACCCAGCCGGCAACGAGCGCGTGCGCTCGGAGCTGGCGGCGCCGCTCACCGTCGACGCCACCGTCATCGGCGTCCTGAACATCGAGTCTCCGATCCCTCACGCGTTCACCAGCCTGGACGAGCGGATGCTGGTCGCGATCGCGTCGCAGATCGCTCCAGCCGTGCAGCTCGCGCAGGTGCACGACGACATCAAGCGCGCCGCGCAACGCGACGGGCTGACCGGCATCTACAACCACGCCAGCTTCTACTCGCGCCTGGAGGAGCTGCTCAGCGACGGCCAGCGGGTGGCACTGTTCATCTTCGATGTCGAGGGTCTGAAGCGCATCAACGACACCGCGGGCCACCTCGCGGGCGACACCGCACTGCGGCGGGTGGCCATGACGCTCGACCTCGAAACCAGGCCGCAAGATACCGTGGCGCGCTACGGCGGGGACGAGTTCGCCGTCATCGTCACCGATGTCGACGAGACCACCGCCGTCGAAATGGCCACGCGGCTGCAAGCCGCCGTCAACCGGATTACCTGGGGACCGGGCGCCGAGGAGATGAGCATCAGCGTCGGCGTCGCCATCTCCGGCCGGGACGGCTGCAAGGCGACCGACCTGGTCGCCATCGCCGACAAGCGCATGTACGACGCGCGCATGCGCGAGCGGGAGGACGAGAGCGCGAAAGCCGGCGCGCGCGAGCGCCGGTCGACACCGGATCAGTAACGCCAGGACCGCCACCAGCCGAGATAGCGTCCCATGCCCTGGTCGATACCGGTGTCCGGCGCCCAGCCAAGCTCCGCGACGAAGCGACTGTTGTCCAACGGCCTGCGACGCGCCGGACCGGCGATGTTTGGATTCAGTCCGGGGGCGTCGTCGCGCTCGTCAGTCGTGAGGTCGGGGAACGCCGCTCGCAGGAGCGCGACGATCTCACCGACGGAGACCAGCTCGGCGCGGTTGACATGATACAGGTCGTGGCGCAGCACGGGCGCGGTCGCGAGCAGCTCGATCCCGCGGGCCGTGTCGTCGATGTGCGTCCAGTCCCGGCTGACGTCGACCGGCCCGGTGATGAGTCGCTCGCCGCTGGATGCGGCCACCAGCCACTCCTGGATCGGCGAGGTCCGCGCGCGTGACGGCGTCGCTCGCTCGCCCGGCCCGTAGGGCTGCGCGATCCGGGCCGACACGGTTGACAGGCCGTGAATCTCCCCATAGCGCCGTGTGAGCTGTTCACTTGCACGCTTGGTAATGCCGTAGATCGTCGTCGGGTGTGTTTCCACGTTCTCATCCAGCGCCATGTCCGGCGCGACGTTGCCAATCGCCGACGGCGACGAGACGTACACGAAACGTGACACGCCATGTCTCCGGGCGACATCGAGCGCCTCCATCGTCCCGCCGACGTTGGTGGCGACGATCGCCAGCGACGCGTCGCGCTCCACCTGCCCCGTGGTTGCAGTGATGACGGCGGCGTGGATCAGGACATCGAGCTGCTCCGTGTCCAGCGCGGACTGAAGCGCGCCAGGCACGGCCAGGTCGGCCACCCGAAACGCCACCCGCTGCCGTTCGTCCCGCAGGAAGCGCGTCACCCACTCGTCCGGCTCGCGCCGCCCGACGGCGATGACGTCAAGGCCGCGCGCCGCTAGGCGTCGTACGAGATTCAACCCGACGAACCCTAGCGCGCCGGTCACGACACATCTCACCGGAGCAATCCTTCCTCGATCCTGACGGCGGCCCTCGCGGGGGATGGTACGATGTGCACGCTACGGGGAAGGACCATGTGTGTCAACAATGACAGACGCGACTCCCGGGCTGCACATTGTTCCAATCCGCTATGGTGGCAGCCGTCGCGCACACCCGGAGGAAGACCCAGTTGACGCCTATGCCGCGACGGGCGCCTACGACAGGTTCGGAGGCACGCCGGCCGTCGCGGAGCCACAGTTCCCGGAAGACCGGCGCACCGGCGACCCGGTGCTCGATCTCGGGCTGATCGGCGGCGCGATCGCTGACGCCGTTGCGGCCGGGCGCTGCAGCGGGCGGCCGGTGCTGGTCGTCGGCGGCAACTGCGCGTCGGCGCCCGGCGTCGTCGGAGGTCTCCAGCAGGCGCACGGCGCCACCGCGCGCATCGGTTTGATCTGGTTCGACGCGCATGGCGACTTCAACACGACGCGCACGACTCTCTCCGGCATGCTCGGCGGCATGCCCGTCGCCGTCTCGGCCGGGCTCGCGCACCCGCGCTGGCGCGAGCTGTCCAAGCAGGACGCGCCGCTGTCGACCGATCGCATCCTGATGGTCGATGTCCGCAATCTCGACGAGCCGGAGGAACAGCTCATCCGCGCGACCGACATCGTAATCGCCGCGCCCGCTCCCGGCTTTCCCGGCGCGGACCTGCGCGCCGCGGTCGAGGATCTGGCGTCCCGCTGCGACCTGCTCTACCTGCACATCGACTCCGACATTCTCGACGAGTCGTATGTCCCCAACCACGGCACCCGGGAGCCCAACGGCCCGAGCATGGAACAGGTGCTGGACGCGATCGACATCGTCATGTCGACCGGCAAGGTGGCCGTGTTCGCCATCGTGTCGGTCTGGCCGAACGGCGAGGGGGGCGACGTGGCGCTGGCCTCCGGCATCGAGATGCTGGGGGGCGGCCTGGCGGCGTGGCGCCGGCATGGCACGGTCACGACGTGAGCGCGCGGGCGACGCCTGAGCCAGTCATCACGGCTTCCGCGCTGACGAAGCGCTACGGCAACGTCGTCGCGCTGGATGGCGTTGACGTGTCGATGCCGCGCGCGGCGACCGGCCTGCTGGGGGCGAACGGGTCCGGGAAGTCGACGTTCATCAAGCTGCTGCTGGGGCTGATCCAGCCCACCAGCGGCGCCGCGACCATCTTCGGACTCGACGCCGCCGGGGAGGCAGTGCGGATTCGCGAGCGCGTCGGCTACATGCCGGAGTCGGACTGCCTGCCGCTGGACGTGACCGCCGCCGACTTCGTGGCGCACATGGCGGAGATGAGCGGCCTGCCGAGCCAGGCGGCCCGCCAGCGCGCCAACGACATCCTGTATCAGGTCGGCGTCGACGAGGAGCGCTACCGGCTCATACGTGGCTTCTCCACCGGCATGAAGCAGCGCGTCAAGCTGGCCCAGGCGATCGTCCACGATCCCGAGCTTGTGTTTCTCGACGAGCCAACGAACGGCATGGATCCGCAGGGACGCGACGACATGCTCGACCTGATCCGGCGCATCTACCGCACCCTGGGCATCGCGGTGATCGTCTCCTCCCACCTGCTCGAGGACATCGAGCGCGTCTGCGACCACGTCGTGATGGTCAATGAGGGGCGGCTGGTCATCCAGGGCCGCATCGACGATCTGCTGGAGGGGGGCGGCGACATCATCGTGCGCATCGACGGCGACCGCGACGAATTTATAACGCGCCTGCGGGCGCGTGGCAGCGCCGCGGCCATCGCGGCCGCCGACATCGTGGTCGCGATCGGGAGCGAGGCGCCGGAGGCGGTCTACGACCGCATCCGCGACACCGTCGTAGACATGGACGTGCCGTTGCGCTTGTTGCGCGGGCGCGAGCGGTCGCTGGAGGATGTCTACATTCAGACCGTCGGGGGCCTGGCCGGTGAGGAAGCGATGGTCGCCGGTGGCGAGTGACACGCCGCGGCCGTATGGCGAGGTCTACGATCTCGGATACCAGCATTACAGCGGCCCCCGGCTCGGCCGCTCGCATGCCATTCGAGCGCTGACGATCTACTCCATCAAGCGCGGGCTGGGCATCAAGAAGAAGTGGACCTCCAAGATCATGCCGGCGTTGCTGTACACGGGGGCGTTCATGCCGGCGGTCATCGTGTCGGGCATTCTCGCCTTCGCCCCGACCGGCGTCAGCTTCGGCTACCACAATCTGTTTCAGATCGTGAGTCTGGTGTTGTTCGTGTTCGCCGCGGCGCTCGCGCCCGAGATGCTGAGCGACGATCGACGCGAGAACGTCCTCGCGCTGTACTTTGCGCGCTCGATCACGCGCGTCGACTACCTGCTGTCCAAGCTGTTCGCCATGGCGATCCTGATGGGCACGATGATCTATGGCCCGGCGGCGCTGCTCTTCGCCGCCAACGTGCTACTGGCGGGCGACCCGATCGCCTACTTCTTCGACCACCTCGGCGACCTCGGCCGCATCGCGGTGAGCGGCGCCCTCGCGGCCGCGTTCCTCGCGGCCATCGGGTTGGCAGTTGCGGCGCACACGAACCGCAAGGGGGTCGCGACCGGCCTCATCATCGGCGGCGCGTTCGTGCTGGCCGGCATCGCCGCGGCGCTGTTCAACGCGCTCGATTCGAACGCGCGCGACTACGTCATCTTCCTCTCGCCGATGGACCTGATGGAAGCCACGAGCGCGTGGATATTCGGCAACAGTCCGCCTGGCATGGCGGCGCTGGCGGGGGTCTACCACGCGGCGGCCATGCTGGTCGTCATCGGGCTGGCCGCCGGCATCATGTATCGCCGCTATCTTGCCGAGGACTGAACCCCTCGCGCATGCTGAATGTTGGGAGCACGATGATTCAGACCACATCTCCATCAGCGCGGGCAGGGGCCGTTCAGGCCGGACCGGTTGCGCCCCCGATTTCGCCGGACGCGACCATCGTGGTCGAGAACCTGTCGAAGTGGTACGGGGATGTCGTGGCCGTCTCCAACGTCACCTTCGGCGTCGATCCGGGCGTGACGGCGCTGCTGGGACCCAACGGCGCCGGGAAGTCGACCACGCTGGAGATGATGACCGGGCTGCTGGCCCCGTCGCAGGGCACGATCCGCATCCTGGGCAAGCCCGCACGCGGCGACGTGAACCTGTACCGCTCGATCGGGCTCGTCCCGGAGCAGGAGCTGATCTACCCGTTCATGACGGCCCGCGAGTTCGTGCACTTCAACGCGGTCCTGCAGAAGTTGCCGGACCCCGCCGCCGCCACTGAGCGCGCGCTGCGCATCGTCGATCTGCTGCCTGACGCCGACCGGCCCACGCGCGGCTTCTCGAAGGGCATGCGCCAGCGTGCCAAGGTCGCCGCCGCGCTGGTGCACGATCCGACGATCCTGCTGATGGACGAGCCGTTGAACGGCACCGACCCGCTGCAGCGCGCCAAGCTGATCGATCTGATGCGCGCGCTCGGCAGGCAGGGGAAGACGATCCTCGTCTCCTCGCACGTGCTGCAGGAGGTGGAGCGCTTCGCCGACCGCATCCTCGTGATCGCGCGCGGCAAGCTGGCAGCGGCCGGCGACTACCATGCCATCCGCGACAAGATCGACGAGCACGCCCGCGCCGTGCGCATTCGCGGCGACGACCCGCGCAAGCTGGCCGAGGCGCTCATCCACGATCCGGCGGTGGTGTCGCTGCGCTTCGAGACGCTGGTTGACGGCGAGCGCCCGGCGCTGATCGTCGAGACCGCTGACGTACGCGCGCTGTACCGCAACGTGCCGCGCGCGGCGCAACAGCAGGGGGTGCGTCTGTTCGAGATTGCCTCGCTGGACGATTCGCTGGCGAGCGTCTTCGCCTACGTGGTGGGACGATGAGCGCGCCGGCGGCCACGGACGACATGCTCGACGCGGCGCCGATCTTCGCGCTGACGGTGCGCCAGTTCCTGAGTGGCAAGGCGGTGCGCATCGTCGCGGCGTTCGCGCTCATCCCGGCGGTCTTCGCCGCCATCTATGCGCTCGACAGCGGCGGCATCTCCCGCCTCGACTTCATGGACGGACTGTTTCAGGGGCTGATCGCCCCCACCCTGCTCCCGATCGCGACGCTGATCCTGGCGACGAACGCGCTCGGCAACGAGATCGAGGACCGCACGATGGTGTATCTCGTGCTGAAGCCGATCAGCCGCGCCCGGATCGTGCTGGAGAAGTTCACGGCCGTCGTGCTCACCGCCGTCGTCCTGCAGCTAGCGGGCCTCGTCGTCACGTTCCTGATCGTGGCGCGCGGCGCGGCCGGGGACAACCTCGCTCAACTGCCGTCGATGGCCATCGCGGGCGTGTTCGGCGTGCTGGGCTATGGGGCGCTGTTCATGGCGGTCAGTCTGATCGTGCCCCGCGCGCTGCTGGCCGGGGTCATGTACACCCTGCTGTGGGAGAGCCTGTTCGGCCGCTTCATCCCCGGCATCCGGCTGGTCAGCGTGCGCCATTACATACAGTCGATTTACGTGCGGCTGATGGACCACCCGGACATCACCGTCAGCCAGGCCATGCAGTTCGTGTCGGCGGTCGTGACGATCCTCGTGCTGACCACCGTCGCCATGGCGCTCGCCAGCTGGCGACTGCGCACGATGAATCTGGAGTAGCATGTCCCGGCGGGCAGGCGAGCCAGCGTGGAAGGGGATGAGGGCAGATGGCGCTGACCGACGGCGCGCGGCGATTTCTTGACGAGCGGCGTTTCGCCGTGCTGGCCACGATCAACGCGGACGGCTCACCCCAGCAGACGGTGATGTGGTTTCAGTTGCGGGGCGACTCAATCATGATGAACACGGCTGCCGGCCGCCTGAAAGCGCTCAACGTGCGGCGCGATCCCCGCGTCTCCATCTGCGTGGAGGATGAGTATCGGTACGTGTCGATCGCCGGTCGTGTGGTGGTAATCGACGACCACGACACCACTCAGGCCGACATCTACTCCCTCGCGCGGCGGTACAATCCAGACTTCAAGGACGGCGACTACCCCGGGTTCGCCACCGAGCGGCGCCTGACGCTGCTGATGTCGATCGACAAGGCCGTGATCAACGGGCTGGACTAGGCGCAAGCCACCAGATCGACAGGGAGAATGCATTGCCCGCTGAAATTCGCGTCTTTGGGCTCGACGGCATCCCGGAGATTCGTGCCGGGGACGACCTCGTGGACGCGATCGCAACCGCGCTCGACACCAGCGGCCTTTCGCTGGAGGACGGCGACATCCTCGTCGTCACCCACAAGATCGTGTCGAAGGCCGAGGACCGGCTGGTCGACCTGGCGACCATCACGCCGTCCGCGTTCGCGCTGGCGTACGCCGAGCGCACGGAGAAGGACCCGCGCCAGGTCGAGGTGGTGCTGCGCGAGGCGAAGCGCGTCGTGCGCATGGACCGGGGCGTGCTGATCTGCGAGACCCGCCACGGCTTCATCTGCGCCAACGCGGGAGTCGACGCCTCCAACGTGCCGGGCGATCACACCGTCTGCCTGCTGCCGCTCGACCCGGATGCCTCGGCCCGGCGGATACGGGAGGGCCTGGCCGCGCGCTACGGCGCCGCCCCGGCGGTGATCATCAGCGACTCATTCGGGCGGCCCTGGCGCAGGGGCATCGTCAACGTCGCCATCGGGCTGGCAGGCATGAGCCCGTTCGCCGACTACCGGGGGGTCACCGACGCCTACGGCTACGATCTGCGCGTCAGCGTCATGGCCGTCGCCGACGAGCTGGCGGCCACGGCGGAGCTGCTGGCCGGCAAGACCGACGCCCGCCCGGTCGCGCTCATCCGCGGCTACCCATACACCAGCGATCCCGACGCCTCCGCCGGCGACCTCGTAATGGACGCCGAACGCGACCTCTTCCGCTAGCCGCCGTCCCCGCTGACGCCCTCCCGGAACGCCGGTATCGGAGTGTTGGGCACGGGCGGGCTTGCTGCGTCCCTGCCCTCGACGCGCACGCGGATAGTGTGGTGGCCCGTGGCGCCGTCTGGCAACGCTGGAGTGCGCTCGTCCGTTTGCAGCTCTCCGCGGCCGTCAGTGGCGCGCACGTGCATGTCGAACGACGCCTCATCCACCGGCGTGTGCTCGATCCGCCACAGCCGCCACGTTAGATCGTTCGGCACGTCCGAAAGCTCGGCGTCGCTCCACGTGTCGCCCCCGTCAAACGACACTTCAACGCGCGATATGCCCTTGTCTCCCGCGAACGAAACGCCCCCGGCCACGAACGGCTCTCCCACGATCACGCGTCCCTGGCTTCCCGGCACGTCGAGCCTGCTCATGGTCAGCACCGGCGCCGGGTCGCTCCAGCCGCGCTGCTGCCAGAAGCCAAGAATGTCCTCGTCGACGGCGATGATCTTCGTCAGCCACTTGACATTCTTCATGCCGAAGATGCCCGGCACAATCAGGCGCGCCGGGAAGCCGTGCTTGTCATTGAGCGGCTCGCCGTTCATGGTGTGCACGAGCATCGTGTCAGGCGCCAGCCCCTCGGCGAGCGGAATCGACTCGACGTAGCCGTCCGCCGCGTGCAGCTCCAGGTCGACGATGCCGTCGAGCAGTCCCGCCTCGTCCAGCAGTGTCACGAGCGGAATTCCCCGCCAGACGGCGTTTGAGATGTAGCCGCCGCCGATCGGGTTCGAGATGCACTCCAGCGTCGACGTGAACTCGACCGACTCCCGCGCCAGCAGATCCGTCAGCGACAGGATGACGCGCTGGCGCACCAGGCCGTCGATCTCCAGCGTCCACGACGATCCATCCACCTCTGGATCGACGATGTTCTTCGAGACGACATAGAACTCATCCGTCGGCGTGATGAAGCGGGGCATCCCGGCGAAGCCGAACGGACCTGCGTCGCCGGCGGCCTCAGCGCCATCGTCATCCGCGTCCGCGACCGTGTCCGCGATTGGCGCCGGGGAAGCCGACGACGTCCGGCGCAGCCGCAGGGCGTAGCGCATCGTGTAGCCCCCGGCCAGTAGCGCCGGGACGACGAGCGCGGCCAGCCCGAGCCCGCCCGCGAAGCGCCGCCGCGACAGATCGACCGGCGCCGGCTCGCGGCTGCCGGCCAGCAGCGGGACGGCGAGGGCCGTCACCAGCCCGAACAGCGCGGCGCTGGCGGCAGACAGCAGCAGCGTTGCCGTCGCCCCTCCGGGCGCATCGCGCGCCAGCGCCCCGATCTGCCCGAGCGGCGCTACCGCGAGGGCCAGGATCAGCCATGCCGCCAGGCCCAGCAGCAGCGCGCCGGCCCGCGGTCTGAAGGCCGATCGTCGCCAGGCGAGTCCATAGACCGCGCCGATGGCCGCGCCAGCCAGCGCCTGCGCCAGCGTCAGGCCAATCAGCGTCAAGGGCTTGGCATTCTCTTCGAGCTGCTGCAAGACGCGCCCGAAGACGGACACGGGAGTCACGCCGGTGATGCGGTCCGCCAGCAGTTGCGCGGTGATCACGCCGCCGAAGCGCTGGCCCGCCCACAGGCTGACGGCCGCCGCCAGCAGCGCCGCGACCGACCCGGCGACGGCGCCGGCAAGGAGCGCCGCGCGGCGCGTGACGCGCGGCTGCGGCGCGTCCGAGGCTGCCGCGTCCGCGTGCGCGAGCGCGTCGAAGGGAGAATCCATGCCTGCGCCTCCGTTGAGAATGGAATGCGAGCCCAGCCGGAACGTGTTGCCATTGAAACACGTTTCACCTGCCGGGCGTTACGCACGGAGCCGGAACGCGGCCTACGGCATGCCGTC
>DATKCN010000282.1:0-9444 GCA_035513175.1 Thermomicrobiales bacterium | reverse complement strand
AGCGTCGCGGGCCGGTACACGTCGACCGGGGTACCCACGTTCATCCAGCCGAAGCGCCCCCAGATCGACGCCTCGGTGGTGCGCAGCATGTCCTGCCAGAAGGCCAGCGTCAGGTCGTCCGGTGGGCGCAACGTGGGGTGCAGGTCCAGATTCGCGCGTTGCCCGGTCGGGTCGCCGTCGTGGCGCCACAGCCGCGCGGCCCACGGCAGCCAGAGCAGCCCTCCGACGAGCCCGCTGGCCGCCGCCCACGTCCAGTTCCGCCGCCAGACGGCGGGCATGACGACGAGCGCGAGCGTCAGTGGGGCCAGCGACAGCTTGGTCAGCATCAACAGTCCGGCCAGCAGTCCGAACAGCAGCGCAGTCCGCGTTCCTGGCTTGTCCTGCCAGGCAACGACCAGCGCCCAAACCGCCAGCGCCGCCAGAGCCAGCGAGGCCGGGTCGTTCGACACTGTCATCCCAATGAAGACCTGCTGGGGCAGCAGCGTCGTAACGCCCACGACCAGCGGCCACAGCGCGGGACTCCTGGGGAACAGTCGTCGCGCCGTCAGGAATGTCGCGAACGCCGCCAGCGCCAGCCACCCCGCCGACACCATCCGCAGCAGATGCCAGAGACGCACCCACCCCTGCCACGGGCGATTCTGCTCCGGCGGGTGATGGAACAGCGCTTTGAAGAACGGAGTGCGCGGCGTGTCCGGATTGAAGCTCGCCGTCGGGTTCAGTTCCAGCGCCGAGGGATGCGGCGCGCTGAATGGCCGCGCCAGTGCCGCCGCGACGACGTAGGCCAACGGCGGCTGAAACGCCTCCGGCGTCGTCGGCATTTCCAGCGCCGGCAGGTCGCCGCGCATCACGCTGACGATGTAGTCGTAGTGCCCCGGCTCATCCGGCGCCTCGCCGAGCGGGACGACAGCTCCCCACAGTCCGGCCACGCAGAACGCGAGAAACGCGCAGGCCAGCGGATGGGCAACGCTCCGAAGCCATGCCCTGAGAACGGCAGGCATCAACGCTGAGACCCCGCGGGCATCCCGCTCGCCCTGCACTGGGTCAGCTCGCGCCGTCCACCAGCGCCTCGAAGCGGTCGATGTCGGACCGGATCAGGTCCAGGCTGGAACGCCAGAACTCGGACGTGCGGATGTCGATGCCGAAGCGGATTGCCAACGTCGCCGGGTCCGCCAGCCCGGTCGATGACAGCAGGTCATCGTAGCGTTCCTGAAAGCCGGACGGCTCCTGCTGAAAGCGCGTGTAGAGACCCAGCGCGAACAGCTGCCCGAACATGTACGGGTAGTTGTAGTACGAGCGCGTGCCGCTGTAGTAATGCGACTTTACCGCCCACATGTAGGGGTGCAGCGCGTCCCCGTCCAGCCCGTCGCCGTACGTTTGCCGCTGGGCGTCCAGCATCAGCGAGTTCAACTCATCGACCGACAACTCGCGCTCGCGGCGCTGCTCGAAGATCGCCTGCTCGAACACGAAGCGGCTGCTGATGTCGACCACAACCTGACAGGAGCCCTGTAGCGACGCTTCGAGAATGGCGACCCGTTCCCGATCCCGGGCGTCGCGCAGCACGGCGTCGCGGACGAGCGTTTCGCAGAAGATGCTGGCCGTCTCCGCCAGCGCCATCGGCGTCGTCTGTTGCAGGATCGTGCGTTTTGCCCGCTGCACGTTGTGGTAGCCGTGACCCAGCTCGTGCGCCAGCGTCGTGACGCCGGAAAAGTCCGGTTTGAAGTTGGCCAGAATGCGGGACTCATCGTCGCGCAGCGGGACGCAGAACGCACCGTCCTGCTTGCCGGGGCGTGGCTCGGCGTCGATCCAGCGTTCGCGAAACGAGCGCTCGGTGAAGACCCCCATGCCCGGCGAGTAGTCGGAGAAGACGCCGATCAGGAAGTCGCGCGCCTCGTCCCACTGCCAGGCGCGTCCCGCCTCGCCCAGCGGCGCGAACAGGTCGTGCCAGGGCAGCGTGGACAGCCCCAACGCGCGGGCCTTGGCGCGCAGGTAGCGGCGGAAGTCGGGAAACGACTCTCGCGCCGCAGAGAGCATGGCGTCCAGCGTGTCGCGGTCGATGCGGTTCTGAAACAGCGCCTCGTCCAGCGGCGTGTCCCAGCCGCGCCGGGCCGTGAGCGTGTTTACCTGTCCCTTGACCCCGTTCAACGACGCGGCCAGCGGCAGCTCGACCGTCTCCCAGGCGGCGATCTCGGACTCGAAGGCGCGGCGGCGCAGATCACGGTCCGGCTCGTGCGCCAGGTTGCGGATCTCGCTCATCGGCAGCGCAATGATCCCGCCGTCGCGCTCCAGCTCCACGTCGATCTGCGAGCTGAGGTTGCCGTGCAGCTTGACCCAACCTGCGGCGCCGGTGACGTGCAGCTCGGCGGCCAGCTCCTCCTCGGGTGGGGACATCAGGTGTTCGGCCCGCCGCTTCGCCTCCCGCAGCGTGAAGGCGTGGGCCGCCGCCAGCTCCGAGCCAGCGATCAGCGCCTCGATATCGAGCGCGCCGATCCAAGCGGTGAAGCGGGTAGCCAGTTGCGAGAGCCGGGTGTCGTGGCGATCGAACTCGCTCAGCATCGCCTGCGCCCGGTCGTCCCGCGAGTCGGCGGCGATGTGGCAGTAGATGTACGTGTCGAGCGTGCGCGCCCGCGCCAGCACCGCGTTGAAGCGCTCGATCAGCTCGTCGATGCAGGACACCGCGCCATCGATGGACGGCGCCGGGCAGCCAACGCCATGCCGGTCGAGCAGCGCCGCCAGGTCCTCGATGGCCGCCGCCGTGGCCGCGAAGCCCAGCTCGAACTCGGGCGAATCGAGCGAGGGATAGACCACGCTCATGTCCCAACGCGGCAGCGTCTGCTTCGTCAGTGTCATTCCCCCTCCTTCGGTCAATCGATCATGTGATCTCGTTCAGGAACTGCGTCACGACCGGATTGACTGCCTCCGGCTCTTCCCAGAGCGGAAACGCCCCCGCGCCGGGGATCAGGTAGCGGCGCGAGTGGGGCAGCTCGCGCTCCAGCCGGGCCGCGGTGTCGAGGAATTCCGGCAGGTCGTCCGCGCCGTTGATGAGCAACGTCGGCTGGCGGATGCTGGAGAGCCGTCCCGCAACGTCCGGCACGGGCAGCGGCGGGTCGGTTGCCAGCCAGGGCGTTCCCGAGAAGCCCGCGATGATCTGCCGGTGCTCGCCCGCTCGCCGCCGTTCAGGGTAACGGCGGATGCCCGCGAAGAATTCCCCCTCCTCGAACCACATCGTCCGCGCCGCAACGAGGCCGTCGCGCGCGGCGATCTCCTTCGCGCGCTGCATTTGCCGCTCCACCGCGTCTATCCGGACGCCGGGGATGACGGCGCCGTCCAGCACGAGCGAGGCGACACGGTCCGGATGCAGCGCGGCCAGATACAGCCCGATCGACGCGCCGGTGTGCGTGCCCCACAGGTGCGTGGCGCGGATGTCCAGGCTGTCCAGCAGCGCCAGCAGATCGGTGGCGTACTCGACCGGCCCGTAGCCGCCTTCCGGCGCCTCGGACTCGCCATGCCCCCGCAGATCCACCAGCAGCAGCCGGTAGCGCCGTGCGAACATCGGGCGCTGGGCGCTCCAGACCTGGCGGCTCTGCGAGAAGCCGTGCAGCAGCGTCAGCCACGGCCCGGCGCCCTCGATGTCATACGCGAGCTTCACTGCCGCCATATGCCGCCCCTCCCCGCCATGTCCCCGCTGGCATGCATCATGCGGCGTCGGAAACGTGTAGCCGACGCCGCATGGCCCGGTTACAGTTTCCACCAATTGCATCCTCCTCTCCAACCCTTCCCACGGGGCGGATCGCATGATCCGCCCCGTTTTCTTGCCTCCGAACGCGTGTAGACTGTGGCTGGAGCCGCAATGCGGGGTCAGTGCTGAGTGCTGAGAAAGCGCAACCCCAACTCCCTCTCAAGTGCTGCCGCACTCACCGATTTTGGAGAGGGGGCTGGGGGGCGCCGCAGCACTCGTGCGGCAGCACTTGTGCGGGCGAACCCCGCGCCATCCGCCACGAACAGGAGCCCACGTGCCCACGCCACGTCTCACCGGCGCCCGCTACGTCATCCCGCTGCGCGAGGGTGGGTCGATGCCGGCTGTCGTCGACACGCGGGAGGCCGGGCCGTTCGTCGTGAAGTTCCTCGGCGCGGGGCAGGGGGCGAAGGCGCTGGTGGCCGAGTCGCTGGGGGCCCATCTGGCCCTGTCGCTGGGGTTGCCCGTCCCGCGGCCGGCCTTCATTACCCTCGGCGAGGGCTTTGGCAAAGGGGAGCCGGACCCGGAGATTCAGGACATCCTGCGCGGCAGCATCGGGCTCAACTTCGGGCTGGCCTGGTTGCCCGGCGCGCTGCCGTTCGACCCCGCGGCCGACCGCGACATCTCACCGGAGCTGGCGGCAAACATCGTCTGGTTCGACGCCTTCATCACCAACGTCGACCGGGCGCCGCGCAACGTGAACCTGCTGGTCTGCCGCGAGCAGGTCTGGATGATCGACCACGGCGCGTCGCTCTACATCCATCATCAATGGAAGGGCTGGGAGGCGCGCGCGCAGTCGGCCTTCTCGCACATCCAGGATCACGTGCTGCTGCCGTTCTCGGGCGACCTGGAGCAAGCGGACGCCCGCCTGCGACCGCTGCTGACCGATGACGCGCTGCGGGCCGCAGTCGACAACATTCCCGCCGAGTGGCTGGAGACGGACACCGGCTTCGCCAGCCTCGATGAGCACCGGCAGCGTTACGTCGACTACCTGAGCCAGCGCCTGCACGGACCCCGCGCCTGGCTGCGCGAGGCGGTCGCGGCGCGCGAGCGGGGACCGGTCCCCTATGCGCCGAGGGCGACACACCGTGTGGTATAGCTACGCCGTCATCAAGGTCGTGCCGCGCGTCGAGCGGGGCGAGTGCGTGAACGTCGGGGTGATCCTTTTCGCCCGCGAGGACGCCTTTCTGGGGGTGCGCATCGAGCTGGACCGCGCGCGGCTGGCAGCTTTCTCGCCGGGCGTCGACGTGGCCTCGATCGAGCGGCATCTGACGACGTTTCTGGCGATCAGCCAGGGAGACAGGTCCTCCGGACCAATCGCCGAGCTGCCGCCTGCCGAACGTTTTCACTGGCTCACCGCGCCGCGCAGCACCGTCATCCAGACCTCCGCAATCCACGTCGGCCAGACTGACGACCCTGACGCGGCATTGGACGAGCTGCTCGACGAGTTCGTGCGGCTGCCGGAGCCCGCCTGATACGATGCCCCGTCGAACGACGTGACGCATGAAGCGGGAGAATAGACGCGTGCCTGAACGATCCCCCCTGAACCCCGATCCGGATGAACTGGCCGTCGCCTGGCGCGCGCTGGTGGAAGCCGAGTACGAGCAGGTCGAGCGCCTGCGGGAGTGGCGCAACACCGATTACTACGCGCCGGTCGCCCATCACTTCGCCGCCGATCCACACCGCAGCGACGACCCATTGCTGGAACACCTGAAGAGCGTCTCGCGCCCAGACGCGACCTGGCTGGACATCGGCGCGGGGGGCGGTCGCTTCGCGTTGCCGCTGGCGCTGGTCAGCGAGCGGGTGATTGCCGTCGAGCCAAGCGAGGGCATGCGCAATGTTCTTCGCAGCGGCATGGCCGAGCACGGCATCGTCAACATCGACGTGCTCGATCTGCGCTGGCCGGACGGGGCGGACACGGCGCAGTCGGACTTCAGCCTGGCCGCTCACGTCGGCTACGACATCCGCGACATCGGCGGGTTTCTGGACGCCATGGAGCGTTCGACCCGCGAGCGTTGCTTCGCGATGATGATGGACCGCGCGCCGTCCGGCGGGTTCGTGCGGTTATGGGAAGAGGTCCACGGCGAGCACCGCTACCAGCTGCCGGGCATGCGGGAGTTCGTGCAGCTCCTGCTGGCCCGTGGCGCGACACCCGAGATCCAGCTCGGACAGCGGCAGAACCACGCGATGACCGAGGAGGATGTGCGCTCCGGCGCGCGTCGCCGCCTCTGGCTGGAGGAGGGGTCCGAGAAGGACCGCAGGCTGCAGGCGCTGCTGGACGAGCGACTGGTGAGCGGGACCGACGATTTCCAGTTGCCGCGTGTCGTCGCACTGGCAGCGTGGGAGCCGCTGCGGTAACAGGCGCGCTGGAGGATGCCGCGGTTCCCTCGATTCCGCCACGTGCTCGCGTGTTGACGGCTCGCCCCATCGCTCTCATACTGAGCGGCAGTTTCACCCGCTCTTCATAACACCTCCTAGCCAGTCATCGTTCAGAAAGGAGGCGCTGTAGTGTCGACCGTGTATCACGAGGGAAACCGCGAGCTGCAGGACCAATTTGACACCCGCAGACTTGCCGACCGGCTCGAAGAGCGAATCGTGCGCGATGCGTTTGTCGAGGATGACGCCGACTTTATCGCCGCGTTGGACATGTTCTTCCTGGCGACCACCGACGCTGACGGTCATCCGAACTGCTCGTACAAAGGTGGGGACCCCGGCTTCGCGCAGGTTCTGGATGCCCACACGCTGGTCTTCCCAAATTACGACGGCAACGGCATGTATCTCTCGATGGGCAACCTGCTGGTTAACCCGCACGTCGGCATACTGTTCATCGACTTCGAGTACCCACAGCGCTTGCGGGTCAATGGCACGGCCCGCATCGAGCGGGACGATCCGATGCTGGCGGAATATCCTGAGGCACAGTTCATCGTGCGGGTGACTCCCCTTGAGGTCTTCACAAACTGCCCGCGCTACGTTCATAAGTACGAGCGCGTGGGCCTCTCGCCATTCGTCCCGCGCGAGTCGGTTCCGACGCCGGTCCCGGGCTGGAAGCGGAGCGAGTTGGCAGCAGGTTTTCTGCCGTCCAATGACCCAGCGCGCCTGCCTAATACGTAGTCGAGCGCGTCGATCTAAGACAGGATCGCACGCTTGCATGCTGGCTCGGGAGCAGCGCCACGTGTGACGGAGTGCGCGAGTGCGAGAGGTGGGCACGGGTAATGAGGATCAACCTGACGAGCGTGCTGGTGGACGACCAGCAGAAGGCCCTGGAGTTCTACACGGACGTGCTCGGGTTCGTGGTCAAGCACGACATCCCGCTGGGCGAAGCCCGCTGGCTGACGGTCGTGTCGCCGGAGCAGCCGGACGGCGCCGAGCTGCTGCTGGAGCCGAACGGCAACCCGGCAGTGCCAGCGAAGGAGTGGCAGAAGGCGCTCTATGACGCGGGGATCCCGGCCACGATGTTTGCCGTCGATGACGCGCGGGCGGAGCACGAACGGCTATCGGCGCTGGGCGTGCGCTTCACCGGCGAGCCTGTGGACGCGGGCGACGTGACGTTCGCGACGTTCGACGACACCTGCGGCAACCTCATCAGGATCGCGTCTACCTGAGCCGTGAACCGCGAGCAATGGTGATCGTGGCGAGTGACCGGCACTTTGGCGTGTCATGTTGAGCAGTCATGTCCCACGGTGGCGCCACCGTGGCATGAAAGTCAGCCGGCATACGCACGCGCCTTGCGCGCGCCGTCGCCTGTGGCTGAAGCAGGGGTCCGAGACGGACCGCAGGCTCCTGGCGCTGCTGGACGAGCGGCTGGCGAGCGGGACCGATGACTTTCAGTTGCCGCGCGTCATGGCGCTGGTAGCGTGGGAGCCGGAGACCAGGGCCAGGGGATGAGGGATGAGGGCCGCTGAGGGAACGGGTGAGCAGGCGCAGCGCGGAACATCACGATGGGTGAGACGGTCGAGGATCAGGGCGAGCGCCTGGGGTACGACGTTCAGGCACGACGTTGGCCCTTATCGACGACACCCGTGCCAACGTCATCATGGTCGCGACCTCCTGGGATTGTCACATATTCAGGCGAATTCCCTCAGCCGAGCCCAGAGCCGAGCGTCGTCATCCCTACACCGCTATTCCCGCATGTTGCAGGCGCAGGTCTCGGATATCCTGATAATCGGATGGGTTGTTCGTTACCAACGTGAGATCATTTGTCAAAGCCGTTGCTGCAATCTGCAAGTCCAATGCGCGTGGTCTGACTCGTCGTCCCTGCTGTCGCAGTGCTCTCCGTACGCTGGCGGCAATGACTGCTTCGACTCGTACGAACGGGATAACCGGCACGCGGCCAGCGAAGACATCGAATCGCAACTGAGCCGACCGTGCGTCTCGCGCTTGCTCAAGCCCATCGAGCACTTCCATCAGAGTTATGGCGCTGATCGCAATCCCCTCGTCGAAGAGACGGTCAACCAGTTGTGTCGCTGGCTGGACATCGTTGAGGTGGTAAATCACGATGTCAGTATCGATGAGGCGTGCCATCAGAGTGAAGAGGTTGACTGGTCGGAGTCTCGTTGCTCGCGATCTGCTTTCAGCGCGCGTATGAGCGCATCCGCGTCTACTTCCGCAAGTAGGCCGCGGGTAGCGTGCCGTGCTTCACGCGCGGCTTGCGCGTCGTAGCCAGCCCAGAGATCGGCAGGAGCCGGAGCGGGAGTAACCGTGAGGTCGAATGATTCGGCGCCCGCCTGAACCCGAACCTGCTCGCCTGACTCAACCGCTGCCTTGAGCAGCGTCGCCAGCTCATGGTCGGCGGAATAGGTCTTCGATCTGTCGTGGACGCTCATGTGGCCAAGTATAGCCTCGGCGGAACGTCGAATCTAGTCGATTGGAGGGGATGAGCGAATCGAGCAGCGACTGAGCAGAATGGGGCTCACGCTGCCGGAGCCAATGAGGCTGCCGCCAGGGTAGACGCTGCCATTTTCCTGGGCGCCGGCGCCGGGCGCTGCTGTCCAGCGTCGTCCTCTCGTCGCCGGTGACCGGCCCCTGCGCGATGTACAGCCTCGGCGCCCGTCCATCGTGCTCTTTCCAGCCTGCTGTGAAAATAGAATCCGAGAGTGAGAAGGTATGCCATCTGAATTTCATGCCACGGTGGCGCCCTGGCGGGGAATGACTACGCAGCATGACAGACCGGATCGGCTCGTCCCTGCCCACGTCACTGCGACGAAGCGTTGAGCCCCGACACCGATAGTCAGTGTCCATGCGCAATGCGCGGCCGCGCTCAGCCTTTCGTGGCCGCGCTCGCGGCTTCCAGCGCGGGCCGGATGTCGTCGAGCGCCTGGCTCAGGCGGTGCACGATCTCGTCGATGTCGTCGCGGGTGACGATCAGCGGTGGCGAGACGAGGACCTGATCGCTGGCGATGCCGTCGCCGCTCTGTCCCGCGTAGACCATCACTCCCCGCGCCCGGCCAGCCTGCTGGAGCATGGCCATCACGCCGCTGGCAGGGTCGAACTGACGCTTCGTGTCCTTGCCGGCCACGAATTCGATTCCGGTCAGCAGCCCCTTGCCGCGCACTTCGCCGATGAAGGGATTTTCGGCGGCCAGGTCATTGAGGTGCGCCATCAGGTACTCGCCCTGCCGGGCCGCGTTGTCGACCAGCCCCTCGCGCTCGATGATGTTCAGCACGGCCAGCCCTGCCGCGCAGGCAACCGGGTGTTCCATGTACGTGTAGCCG
>DATKCN010000281.1:0-5973 GCA_035513175.1 Thermomicrobiales bacterium | reverse complement strand
TACGGTTCCGTGAACGCGGCGGTGAAGGCAGGGCCCCACATCCATGTCCGCGAGACGCGCCCCTCCGCCACTGGTCTGTCGGTGCGCTCCCAGGTTTGCATGAACGCTCCCGTGCCCGGCGGGAATTCCGCCGCCGAGGCCCGCTGAGCGCCTCCACGCCCGAAGCGCGCCAGCACGCCGCCAGCGGCCAAGCCAATGGCCACCTTCAGCAACGCGCGGCGGGAGACGGAACTCCCCAACGACCGGGTCAGATCATCAAATCGCTCCGGGTTCACCGGGAGTGTCTGGTGCCACGACGATCGTCACGATCGAGGATGGGATGCCACTTACGCTCGCAATGCGAAACATGATTTCAACTGTGGATCATGAACGATACATAGCATGTTTGTGGATAGGAGTCAACAGGCTGCTAAATCTCGCGCAACGCTTTTGTCAGCATCTCCGGATCGATGCTGCCTCCACTGAGGATCGCGACAACCTGCCCTCTGTGCTCCGCTTCCAGCGCAGCCGCCAGCGCTAGGGCCCCCGCCCCCTCGGCGACCACCTTGTTCCCCATCGCCAGGCGGCGGATCGCCGCTCGCGTAGCGTCATCGTCAACCGTGACCCAGTCAATCTGCCCGGCGAGGTCGCGCAGCAGCGGCCACGTGTCTGGGTCCATGAACGTACCGGCCACGCCGTCGCAGAACGTCTCGCACGTCGTCGCCACCGGCTCACCGGCAGCCACGCCAGCGATGATCGGCGCGCACCCGGACGGCTGAACTCCGACGACCCTCACCCGCGGCGCAAGCGTCGCCACAACGTTGGCGATCCCTGCCAGCAGCCCGCCGCCGCCAACCGGCACGTAGATGGTCGCTACGTCCGGCAGGTCCTCAAGGCTCTCCAGCGCGATCGCGCCGTAGCCCGCCACGACATGCGGGTTGGCGGTCGGGTGGATGAAGATTCCCGGCACATTGACATACGAGCGGTCGAGCAGCATGTCCCAGACATGCTCCGGGTCGCGTAGCTCCACCTCGCCGCCCAGCGCGCGGAACGCGTCGACCTTCGTCCGTGGCGCGTTGGCCGGCATGATGGCCCGCACGCGCACAACCCCGAGCCGCCGCGCCGACCAGGCCAGAGCCTGGGCGGCGTTGCCGGAGGAGAGGATCGTAACGCCCCGCGCCCGCTGCGCGTCGCTCATGGCCGCCAACGCGTTGTAGACGCCGCGCACTTTGAAGCTGCCCATCGGTTGCAGCAGCTCCGGCTTCAGGCGGATGCTCGGGTGCTCGTGGAGCGGCAGCAGCGGCGTCCGAACGGCGACGCCGCGCAGCCGGTCGCGAGCGGCGTACACGTCGGCGAGTGATGGGCGCGGGACGACGGGGTCGACGATGAGTGAAGTCGGGATGCGGGACGCGGGACGCGGGACGCGATGGGTCACGGGTTATCGTCCTCGACGGCGACCCATTGGTTGGAGTGGGCGGCTTGCAGGCAGGCGTCGAGGGCTGCCTGGGCCGCCACGCCGTCGGTGAAGTTCGGCCGTGGAGACGGGCCGCCGGAGCGGATGGCGTCGATAAAGCGGGTCGCGATTTCGGCGCGGTCGTCGCGCGCGTCCGATTCCAGGTCGATCGGATTCACGGCGTCGTCGCCCGCCGTCGCGCCGCGCAGGGTGTCGCCTCGCACTTCGAGACTGCCCCTGCTGCCATGCAGGTCCAGCGTCCAGTCGATGCCGGCGCGGTGCGTGACGGGGATGCCCCGGACGGCGCCGATGGCGCCGCTGGCGTACTCCAGCAGCGCCAGGAATCCATCGTCAGCCGTGATCTCGACCGTCGAGCCGTCCGGCAGCGCGACGCTGGGCTGGGACACGACGGTTCGGGCAGCGACGCGCGCGATCGGCCCGCCGATCCAGCGCATGAGATCGACGATGTGCGGCCCCGCCGAGCTGGCCAGCAGCCCGCCCGCCTGCCCCGCGTCGGTGAACCAGCCGGCCTTGCTCGTGCTCCAGAACGGCAGCCGCAGGTACTCGACAGGGTTCATCGTGACGGTGGCGTCAGCGACCGCGAGCCGCCCGATGTAGCCATCCTCCACCAGCTCCGCCGCGCGGGCGTAGGGCGGCGTGAAACGCATCTGGTGGTTCATCATGTGGACCACCCCGGCCTCGACCGCCGCGTCCCGCATGCGCCGGGCGTCGGAAAGCGAGGACGACATCGGCTTCTCGCACAGCACGTGCTTGCCGGCTGCCACGGCGTCCAATGTCATCGGCGCGTGCAGGTGCGGGGGCGTGACGATCACGACGGCGTCGATGTCCTGCCGCAGCAGATCGCGGTAGTCGTCGGTGGCGGCGGGGATAGACAGACGTTCGGCGGCGGCCTCCGCGCGCGCCCGCTGGGCCGAGGCGATCGCCGTCACCTCGACGCCGGGGACCTTGCGGAAGAATCCGACGTGCGCCGCCCCGAAGCCGGTGCCGATGATGCCGATGCGGATCGTCCGTGTCACGCGCTGCCGCTCCCTGCCATTGCTCATCTACATTGGCGGCATGGTAGCAGGTGGAGATCAGGATGCGGGACGACAGGTCAGGCGCTGGACGCGGCTTCCATCTCCTGCTGGTAGCGGCGCTTCTAGGCCGGGCAGCAGAAGCGGAGCGCCTCGCCGTTGATGACGGCGCCGTGAGCGGCGGCGGTTTCCCCAGCGCGCCAGCGGAGGGGCTGGCACGGGGTCATTGGCTTAAGAAACCGCCCACGGACGATCTCGCCCTCTCCTCGTCAACAGTCGTTGAGGATGCCGCAGCCGCACGATCGCTGACGTTTTGTGACGATGGCGGGCTTATTGCGAGTGCACTGACTGCAGGCCCCAGTGCCTGGGTACCCCTTGCGTGCGTTGGAATGCGCGAGGCAGCAAATGTCCATCGACGGCGCGTCGAAGGTTATGCCTCGTGAACGCTGATCGGGCACTCACTGGCCCGGTTCCGCTGCTGCGGCTGCCAACAGAAAGAGGTGTCGGTCGCCGATTCGACTTTCAATCCTGATACAGCCTCTCACCGGCGATGAACGACGTGGCGTGATCGCGTCGCGCCCAGCACGAAGGATCTGGCACTCATGACGACACCCCTGAACTATGGCGTCGCCCTGACAGAGTTGCGAGCCATCAACGAGCGACTTCGCGTCAGCAGCCTCCGTGAGCGGGATCTCGCGTTGGAACTACAACGCCAACTCGCATTTACTGACGCAATCACCACGAGCCTGGGTGAGGGTGTGTGCGCTCTTGACCGGGAAGGCCGGGTGGTGTTCATCAACCCCTCCGCGTCAAGCCTGCTCCGTTGGACGGAGACTGACCTCCTCGGGAAAGAGCTTCACAGGCTGATCCACACGAGCTGCGATGCCGGGTGCCCGATGCTGGACGCAATACGCTCATATGGCTCGTATCGAGATGAGGAAGATGTATTTGTCTCCCGGGACGGGGCATTGATTCCGGTTGCCTACTCAATTGCCCCGATCTCGTCCGGCAGCACGATATCCGGGGTGGTTCTGGCATTTCATGACACCACCGATGTGCCACTACCCAGCTGGTCGAACGAGGCGCTGCGCGCCGCGGAGGCACGCTATCGCTCGCTCATCGAACACCTGCCGCTCGTCACCTACATCGAGCAGGCCGATACAGGCCTCATCTATACCAGCCCGCAGATGGCGCATCTGATTGGCTTCGACGCCACGGAGTGGATGTTCGAACGCGAGTTCTGGGCCGGCCGCCTGCACCCCGATGACCGCGAAATGTTTGACGCTGAACTGGAGCGGGCCGACGAAACAGGCAAGCCCTTCAATCTCGAATACCGCCTCGTCGCACAGGATGGCCGCGTCGTGTGGGTTCGCAATGAGGCCTTCCTGCACCGAACCGACAACGGCACACCCGACTACAGACAGGGATTCATGCTTGATATCACCGACCTGAGGATGGCTGAAACGGCGCTGCAACAGAGTGAGTCCTATCTGCGCACATTGTTTGACCATTCGACCGACCTGATCGCCGTGATTGCCGATGACGACACCATCACCTATCTGAGTCCAGGATCGCACGGCATGCTTGGCTGTGACCCCGCGGACTACATTGGCGAGGCGGTCACCTCGCTCGTCCACCCTGACGAACGGGGTCAGGTTATGGACGCGCTTGCCGAGGCCCGTGCGCTGCATATCACGCCGGTGCCGGTCGAGTTCCGTATCCGCCACGTCGATGGCACGTGGCGCTGGCTCGAAGCGGTCGGCAGGAAGGTCGTCGCTGAGCCTGGACTGGAAGGCGTTGTCGTTAACGCCCGCGACATCACCGAACGGCGACTCCTCGAAGCCGAGGTGACCTTTCGCGCCTTTCATGACTCACTCACGAACCTTCCGAACCGGGCGCTTTATCTTGATCGGCTTGAGCACGCGTTGCGGCGATCGGCGCGCAGTCCGTCATCAGTGGCGGTTGCCTTTCTCGACCTCGACAACTTCAAGGTCGTCAACGACTCGCTTGGCCATGTCGCTGGAGACGCGCTGCTCGTCGAAGTCGCGCTACGACTGTCGGGCGCGATCCGCGACATCGACACGGTGGCGCGGCTGGGTGGGGACGAGTTCATGATCCTGATCGAGGAGGCTGACGGACTGGGGCAGGTGCTACACGTTGCGGAGCGGATCATGACGGCGTTACAGACACCGATCATGATCGGGCAGCGTCCGGTGATAGTGACGGCAAGCACTGGTATTGTGCTTGGCGAAGCGCACATATCTGCTGCGGATATGATCCGTCATGCCGACCTCGCCATGTACACGGCCAAGGACAACGGCAAGGATCGTGTCGTCGTCTTCAACCCCGCCATGCATTTGCACGCTCTCCACCGGCTTGAGATCGAGCACGATCTGCGTGTTGCCATTGACCACGGGGAGTTGTCACTCCGCTACCAGCCCGAGATCGCGCTTGCGACGGGCGCCTTGTTCGGCGTCGAGGCGCTTGTCCGCTGGGAACATCCGGACGGCGTCACGCGGTTGCCCGCGGATTTCATCGCCGTCGCCGAAGAGACGGGCTTGATTGTGCCGCTTGGCGCGTGGGTTCTGCGCCATGCCTGTGCTGATGCGGCGAGGTGGATTGCAGCTTCCGACCTGAGCGAAACGTTCGCCTTGAGCGTTAATCTCTCGCTGAGCCAGTTTCGAGACCCGCTGCTCGTGTCGGTGGTGCGGGAGTCCATGGCTGACGCGGGACTGCAACCATCGCGGCTGATCCTTGAAATCACCGAGTCAATTCTCGCTGACGATCCAGATCACGTTGCGGAGACACTGCAGCTGCTGCGCGACCTCGGAGTCAGGATCGCGGTGGATGACTTCGGCGCTGGGTACTCGTCGCTCGGGCGGCTGCGGCGCATTCCGGTGGACTTTCTCAAGATCGACCGCACCTTCAGCACTCGGATTGGCACGGATGTCGCCGACACCGCACTCATGAGCAGCATGATCGACCTTGCCCATGCCCTCGGGAAGCAGGTGGTTGCCGAAGGTGTCGAGACGCAGGCACAGGCGATGTTGTTGCACGAGTTGGGGTGCGATGTTGCGCAGGGCTACCTGTACGCGAGGCCGCTCCTGGAGTCCGACATTCCAGCTCTCTGGAGCACGCAAATGGCGACCGCTGCAAGCGCCTGATTCACGTCATGGTCCGCTCGCACATTGGTGACTCGCAGACGAGCGGGTTCCTGCCGGTGACGACCGGCAACGTGCGGAAGCAATCGGTCGTCGACCTGTGCCGGGAGCATCTGGTCTTCCGCGAGCTGCGCGACCCGTCGCTGCCTCGGCTGCGAGTTCCGCGCGCTGTGTGGCGGTTCGCGCTCCCGCGCGCTGGCGCACTTCGGCGACTATCTCGAAAGCGATCCGGCCTGCATGTACGGGGCGCCATAGCGCTACGGCTGGCTCGTCGCCCGCTACGTGACACGGCGCTTCAGAAAGTCGAGTCCGATCTCGTTGAACCAGTCGGGCTGCTCGCGGGGCG
>DATKCN010000280.1:0-4380 GCA_035513175.1 Thermomicrobiales bacterium | reverse complement strand
GCCCACCCTGGTTCAATGTGCCGGCGACGGCTTGTAACATCTGCTGCTGTTGCGGTCGTTCTTCGAACCCCGGTATCGTCTTCGAGAATGGTCCGTCGGATGTCATCACTCGATCGAGCGCCTCGAGGGATACGTGAGTGTCGCTCCCCGTCGGCTCGAGCCGCTCTGATCGATCACGCGGGATGAGGAACATCGCTTCGGGGCCAACATGCGCTGATTCCGAGAGCCGCGCGAGAAGTTGCGCGCCGATCGACGTGCCAGTCGGCTGGCGTTCGTCGCGGCGCTCTCTCAGCAGTGTGGCGAAGAAACGTGTAAGGTGTGAATCGCCTCTTGTTGTTACTTCAACCAATCGTTCGAGTGTCTGTGTATCAAACATCTCAGCCCGTTCGACGAGCCGGTTGAACACAACCATCGTGGTTTCGGCATCGGCGACAGCGCGATGGCTCGCCGGCACTTCGACTCCGAGAACCGAAGCGATCGTCGCGAGGTTATATGCAGGAAGCTCAGGCAGCAGGACAGTCGCCAACTCAAATGTATCGAAGCGCGTGTTACTGAAGCGAAGACCGCCAGCCGACAACATGTCGAGGTCCATCTCGACTGATTGACCGACGATTGGCGTTTGCTTTACGAAATCACGCAGTTTCGGCGCAACGGACGGGAACAATGGCGCGGCGCGCAACGCGTCATTGGTCAAGCCAGTCAGCGTCTGGATCCCGAGAGAGATTGGACTCGACGGTCGAACGAGCGACTCGAATCGACCAATGATCTGGTTGCCACGAAACTTTACCGCGCCGATCTCGATCACCTCGTCATGGGCTGGGTCCATTCCGGTGGCTTCCAGATCCAACGCGACATATGTGTCAGTCATGTCAACGCGTCTCTAGTGTGTGCCAGTGTCATCGGAAGACTGCCGGGGAAGCGATCGAAGCTGTGGCGGTGACGCGCAGCGCTACGAGCTGGCTCAGACCGTCGGCGATCGGTGGTGTCACGATGTGTTGTCCCGTCTCGCGCCCGCCGCCGCCGGTCGCAACTCCCACACAGGCAGCCGGCATGCCCATGCCAATCGGTACATTTGCGTCCGTGTGTGCGAGCAACATCAATACGCGCCCGATCCGGATCCCACATCGTCGTAGACGTTGTCAGTCGCATCGTCCTCGGAGGCGTGCGTGTGTGCAGCCAACGTGCTGGCGATAAACGCCGCGGGAGAATGCTCGTGGCCGGTAGGCGCTGGGATCTCGCAGATTCGCGACGTTTGCTCGACGACAGCGGGCAGGTTGGCCGCAGCGGCCTGACGGACACGTTCAAGCTGGCGCTGAGGCAACGACAACCGTCCTCCAACGAACGCTACTTGCTCGAGTGCCCGATACGGTGTGAGCTGCGAAGAACACGCCTCCCAGATCGCGTTCTGGCAGGACTCCGAGTATAGCATGACCCGTTGGCCACTCTGGTCAACTGGTCGTCATCACCAGACTGATCGTCGCTTGACATGGCGCCGCATGCTCCGTACAGTGACGCGGGCAGGCGCAGAATCAGCCGACACACTCGACATTCCGCGCGCCAGGCGCCAGATCTCCTGCCAGATTGCGCAGGTGGTTGAGGAGGTCGGAACATGCTCCGGGTCTACCGTGGGCGCGAGGGAATGATTTCATGGGCATTGCACCGCCTGACCGGGCTGGGCGTGCTCCTGTTTCTGTTCGTACATATTGCCGATATCTTCGTGATCGGTTACGGTCCCGAGGAATTCAACTCCCTGCTGTTCATTTACCACGCGTTGCCGTTTCGGCTCATGGAGATCATGCTGGTTGGCGCGTTGTACTATCACGCGATTAACGGCGTGCGCATCATTCTCATTGACTTCTGGGACCGTGCGGCGCTCATGCAGCGTTACCTCTTTCGGGGGGTGATCGTCGTCTTCGTCGTTACGTTTATCCCAACGGCGCTGTTGATGCTGCGCCCGCTGCTGTAGGTGAAACGAGATGATGAGCCTTTCGGCCGGAAGGTTGCTATGCTGAGCCGTGGTGGCGGCCGAGCCAAACCGCCTGATGCAAGCAGCTTCGAGATGTTCTCGTGGTACTTCTTCCGTGTCAGCGGCGTGCTGCTGATATTCCTGGCGCTGACCCACGTCATCATCATGCACGTCATCAACACGGTTGACGAGATTGACTACGCATTCGTGGCAGCTCGGTGGAGCACTCCATTCTGGAAGGTTTATGACTTCCTACTGTTAGCACTTGCTCTGCTACACGGTCTCAACGGAGCCAGGTTGAGCATCGACGACTATATTCGCGGCGCCGGATGGCGCGTGCTGGTTCACACGATCCTCTGGGTACTGGGGTTCGTGTTTCTCGTCCTTGGCGCCATGGCGCTGTTGACCTTCGATCCGGCCGCGTTTGAAGCTGCCAACACGGGGAGATAGGCGCATGTATCACCGTTATGACGCCGTTGTCGTAGGGGCCGGCGGCGCCGGATTGATGGCCGCCGCACAGCTCGCCGGCGTGTGCAGCACGGCGGTCATTTCCAAGCTCTATCCACCTCGCTCGCACACTGGCGCGGCGCAGGGAGGCATCGGCGCGGCACTGGGCAACGTCGAGGAAGATCACTGGATCTGGCATATGTTCGACACCGTCAAGGGTGGCGACTATCTCGTCGACCAGGACGCGGCGGAGGTTCTGGCCCGTGAGGCCATCGACGCCGTCCTCGAACTGGAGCACATGGGCCTGCCGTTCAACCGGACGCCCGATGGCAAGATCGATCAGCGTCGGTTCGGCGGGCACACACGGAACTATGGCGAAGCGCCCGTGCGTCGATCGTGCTTCTCGGCCGATCGCACTGGACACATGATCCTGTACACCCTGTACCAGCAGGGGATCAAGAAAGACGTTGAGTTCTACGACGAGTACCAGATGCTCGACCTGATCATGACGGACGATGGCGAGTGCAACGGGATTGTGGCATTGAACGTCAACGACGGCGAAATCCATGTCTTCCACGCTAAGGCGGTCATTCTCGCCACTGGTGGTTTTGGGCGCATCTACAAGATCACGTCGAACGCCATGGCTGCGACTGGTGACGGCACATCGATAGCGTTCAGGCGCGGCGTGCCGCTCGAGGACATGGAGTTTTTCCAGTTCCATCCAACGGGCATCAACAAACTCGGCATCCTGCTCACGGAGGGCGCTCGCGGTGAAGGCGGGATCCTTCGCAACGACAGCGGCGAGCGGTTCATGGAACGCTATGCGCCGACGCTGAAGGATCTCGCGCCCCGCGACATGGTGTCGCGGTTCATCTGGCAAGAGATCCGAGAGGGTCGCGGAGTCGGCGGCAACGACTACGTGCATCTCGACCTGACCCATCTCCCTCCTGGCGCTCTCGAAGAAAAGCTGCCAGACATCACCGACTTCGTCAGAACCTACATGGGAATCGACCCAGTCACGCAACCCATCCCGATACAACCCACGGCTCACTACGCAATGGGGGGCATCCCAACGGACATCGACGGGCGAGTGACGATCGATGAGGACAACCGCGTGCTTCCGGGTCTGTACGCCGCGGGGGAAGTGGCATGCGTTTCGGTGCATGGCGCAAATCGGCTGGGCACGAATAGTCTCGTCGACCTCGTCGTCTTCGGACGTAGGGCGGGCAAGCACGCAGCCGCGTATGTCAAGGCCGCAAAGCTGGAGCCGTTGCCCGCGGAACCGGACTACCGCGCCCGCGCCGAGGTGAGCAATCTGATGGACCGCCCAAGGGGCGAGAATGGGGCCGATATACGAGCTCGGCTGCAGGCTGAAATGATGGACAAGGCCAGCGTGTTCCGGACCGGCGAGGGATTGGCGAGCGTGCGCCAGATCGTCGCCGAATTGCGAAACGCGTACCAGCACGTTGCGCTGACGGACAAGGGCAAAGTATTCAACACCGAGTTGGTGGAGGCGCTTGAACTGGGCTATCTGCTGGACAACGCGGAAGCGGTCGTCGAGGGCGCTGTCGCGCGCACCGAGAGCCGCGGCGCGCACTTCAGAGAAGACTGTCCGGACCGTGACGATGTCGAATGGTTGAAGCACACGCTCGCGTATCGCACGTCCGGAGGCATTCAGATGCGCTACAAGAACGTGGTTCTGACGCAGTTCGAGCCGAAAGAGCGGAAGTACTGATGCAGGTCACATTGAAGATTCTCCGTTTCAATCCCGAGCTCGACACTAAGCCGCACTTTGAGACGTATGTCGTTGAGCAGGAGCCGAACGACCGTGTCCTGGATGCCATGAACACCGTCAAATGGCAGCAGGACGGCACACTAACCTACCGGCGTTCGTGCGCTCACGGCGTCTGCGGCTCCGACGCGATGCGCGTGACTGGCCGGAACAGGCTCGCCTGCAAGCTGTTGAT
>DATKCN010000279.1:0-3723 GCA_035513175.1 Thermomicrobiales bacterium | reverse complement strand
TCAAGCAGCAGAAGATGCTGGGGATGATGCGGGATGCGCTGCCTGGCGGGCGCACCCTGCGGGATATGGTTGAGGCGCGCAAGGTGCTGCTGTAGCGCATGAGCGACGTGCGTCGAACGTGAGAGATGGCGGGTTCGGGGCACATCGCGCGACCCTATCCTTGCGGCGGGATGCCCACCACCTGATGAGGGCGAACACGGTCGCATGCGATGCGCGCGGCAATAATCGTGGCGTCTCACAGCCCGGCGACTACGGAGCGACCTCGATCTCTGTCAGGTTGTCGACCTGAATCGCGACGACGTGCACCGTACTCAGGATGCCTGAGGTCCCGGCAAAGAGCGCGCAGCGAATCTCGATGTTCGAGGGCTCGTCTAGCACGAACGCTCCCTGCATTAGCGTGATGTCAAATTCTGCGTGAATCACGAAGTCAACCGTTGATTGACTGCCGGAGACCAGGCGGCAGACGGCCTCCGCATCCGCTGAAACACCAATCTGCGCCGCGACGATCACGATATACGTGCCGGCTGGCAGCTCGAACTGGCGGAGGGTCGCCAGCCCCGTATCCGGCAGCTGGTCATTCCCACCTAAGAGGACGGTGTACGCCTGGCTTGTTCCCGACGGTCCTTCCGGACCGACCGGTCCCTCCACCCCTTCCGAGTTCCAACTGATCTGCGATCCCCGGCCGCAGTTGGCAGGCGGCGTCGTGCCGACCTGCGACAATGAGCCCGCGTAGAGGCAGGCATAGTACGTGGTGTTGTGCGACGTGCCGAACGCGGAGTAGAGCGAGCCGAACGAGAAGGACAGCGACGCGATCAGGGCGGCCACGACAACATAGACCGACCAGCGCGGGACGGACATCCGGGCCATCTCAGTCTCCTCAGGTAGCTGCATAGCCGCAGCAAGTTGCGCATGCGTTAGCGCCACAATAGCAGGAAAGGAGACACCTCGCAATCCTTTCGACAAACACGGATAACAGCGCGCACCCATCCACCAAATGCGGCATTCCTCCGATTCGCAGCGCGGGCAGTCCGTGTATCGTCATGCTGACACGCACATCGCAGGATATGAATGAGAGACGACATGGCGACGGTCATTGACAGCGACACCTATCTGGACCGCATCAACTATGACGGGCCCGTCGAACCGACCATCGACACGTTGCGGGCGCTGCACCGGCAGCACCTGCTGACTGTCCCGTTCGAGAATCTGGATATTCATGTGCCGCGTGAGATCGTGCTGGAGACGGGGTGGCTGTACGAGAAGATCGTCAGCGAGCGGCGGGGCGGATTCTGCTACGAGCTGAACGGGCTGTTTGCCGAGCTGCTGCGGGGGCTGGGGTTCGAAGTGGCGTTGCTATCGGGCAGCGTGCCGCGCGGTGATGGCAGCCCCGGGCCGGAGTTCGATCACATGGCGTTGCGGGTCGATCTTGATGAGCCGTGGCTGGCGGATGTCGGGTTTGGCGAGCTGTTGCTGCACCCGTTGCCGCTGCGGGTCGGGGAGCAGGAGCATGACGGGAGCCGGTGGCGAATTGACGAGCAGCGCGAGCAGCTGCTGCTGAAACGGCGCGGCGACGACGGCACGTGGAGGGTCGAGTACGGCTTTACGCTGGAGCCGCGTGAGCTGGCCGACTTCGCTGGGATGTGCCACTACCACCAGACCTCGCCGGATTCACACTTCACCCGCGGCCGCGTCTGCTCGATTGCGACGGCGGATGGGCGGGTGTCGTTGGCGAGCGACCGGCTGATCGTGACCCGCACCGGCGCGCGGGAGGAGCAGCCGGTCGAGGGCGAGGATGCCTGGCGGCGAGCGTTGCGGGAGACGTTCGGGATCGAGCTGCCAGAAGAGCCAGGGTCAGATATGCGCTGATATCGGCGGGAAACCGCGCGCCTGCCGCGGGCGCCAGTCGAGCCGGTCGAGCACGGCGACGAGGGCGGTGGACATCAGCAGGTCGTCATGCAGCGTGTCGTCCTCGACGCCCCAGCGGATGAGGCGGCCGGGGCCGGGCAGCACGGTGAAGCGGCAGGCTGCGAGCTGCTTCCAGAAGAGGGCGTCCAGCCGGATCTGCTCGGCGTCGTCGCCAGCTGCGGGGGTGTAGACGCGCAGGCGGCCGGCGTCGATGAGGCTCAGCAGGTCCCAGGCGAGGCTGCTCTTGCTGACGGAGGAGAAGATGAAGGGCGCGACGACCCGCTCTCCGAGGGTGGCGGTCAGGAAGCTGGCCAGCCCGGCGCCGATGCCGGTGGCGTCGATGACGATGTGGCGGGCGTGCCAGACGCGGGTGACCAGCGCAGCGATGCGATCGTGCAGGGTGGTGTGGCGCGTGCCGGTCCATTCGTAGCGGGCGACGATGTCGTAGGACGGCTGACCGCGCTCGCCGGGCACGACGCGCACGACACTGAGGGCGGTGGAGTCCCGGCGGGGCCGGGCGCGGCGGACGATGGAGCCCTCGAGGCCGTCCTCCTCCTCACCAGCAACATCGATGGTGAAGGCGTATTGCGCGCCGGGTGGATCGTTCGGGGCCGGACGGGAGAGCGGGCGGAATGGGCCACGCAACGGCTCGCGGCGCTCGGGAGGGAAGAGGCCGCCGTCGCCGTCCAGCTCCTGCAGCTCGTATTCGGTGCGGATGAACGGATGCTGCTCGCCGAGCAGGTCCATCTGGCGCCGGACGTAGGCGCCGTAGGCGGGCAGCTCGGCCGCGACAACGCGCCAGGGGACGATGAAGCGGCGCTGCCGGCCGTCGCGCCGCTCCAGGTCGGCCAGCAGCCGCAGCTGGCGGGCCAGCAGGGTCGTGCTGGTCCAGACGGTGCCCATGAAGAGGGTGGTCACATTTGTCGACGCGCCCATGGGAGCGAAGACGGCGTCCCAGGTGTCGACGTCGATGTCCTGGGCCTCGTTGGCGACCAGCAGCAGGCTGGCGGTATTGCCGCGACTGCTGGCGGTCGGCGCGGCGGAGAGAAAGCGGGCCTGGGCCTGTCCGAGCTGGACGATGGCGCCCTCGCGCACGCGGGCCTTCCCGGCCGTCAGAGAGCCAGAGAGGCGAGCGATGACGTGATCGCGGCTGATGATGCCCTGCGGCCGCAGGGCGGGTAGGGCGACGACGATCGAGCCCCCGGCGTACTGCCGCGTCCAGAGCAGCCAGGCGCAGAGCTGCGCGAGCAACTCGTCCTTGCCGGACTGGCGGCTGAAGACGGCGGCCAGCTCCATGCCGCGCGCGTTGACGACGCTGTCGGCGACGGCCCGCGCGACGGGGATCTGGTAGGGACGCAACGCGTGCGACTCGATGGCGACGCGGCTGAAGGCGGCAATGTCGCAGGCCATGTCGCGCACGGCACGCGCGGTGAGGGTTTCGTCGTGCATGGGAGGGTCCTTTCGGGGGCGAGGGCCGAGAGATGGGGGCCGAGGGATGACGGCCGATGGCCGAGATAGAACGAAGATCATTCGAACCCAAACTCCCCCTCTCCGAGCATTGGAAGAGGGGCCCGGGCGGTGAGGGCGTTCTCTCCTCGGCCCTCGGCCCGCATCCCTCGGCCCTCGCTACGTCCCGATGCGTAGCAGCACGTCCAGGGCGATCGAGCCGATGACGAGGTAGAACATGGTGTCGACGCGCTGGCGGGTGGCGGCGACCTCGCGGGTGAGGTCGTCGACCATCTGGCGGGTAAGCACCTCGTAGGCGGTGGCGGGGTCGAGGTTGAGCGGCGGCGGGCGGTCGAGCGACGCGCGACGGCC
>DATKCN010000278.1:0-7867 GCA_035513175.1 Thermomicrobiales bacterium | reverse complement strand
GAAGCCCGCGCGGCCATCCGCGGCGGCGCCTGGACGACGCACACCTCCGGCCTGGCAGCCGGCTACACGCAGGCGAACCTGGTCGTGCTGCCCCGCGAGGACGCCTACGACTTCCTGCTCTTCTGCGTGCGCAATCCGAAGCCGTGCCCGCTGCTCGACATCACCGAGGCGGGCTCCCCTGAGCCCGCTCTGGCTGCTCCCGGCTCCGACCTGCGTTACGACCTGCCGCGCTATCGCGTCTACGAGCATGGCGAGCTGGTCGATGAGCCGACGACGCTGAAATCCCGCTGGCGCGATAACCTGGTCGCATTTCTGCTGGGCTGCAGCTACACCTTCGAGCATGCGCTGCTGGCGGCGGGCATTCCCATGCGGCACTTCGAGTGCGGGACGAACGTGCCGATGTACCGCGCCAACCGCGAATGTGCTCCGGCCGGGCGCTTCCACGGCCCGCTGGTTGTCTCGATGCGTCCGATCCCAGCGGACCAGGTGGCACGGGCGGTCGCCATCACCGGCCGCTATCCGCAAGCGCACGGCGCGCCAGTGCACATCGGCGACCCGGCCAGCCTCGGCATCGCCGACCTCGCTCGTCCGGATTGGGGCGACCCGGCTCCGCTGGAGGCCGGAGACGTGCCGGTCTTCTGGGCCTGCGGCGTCACCCCGCAGGCCGTCGCGATGCGGTCCAGACCGGAGCTGATGGTCACGCACGCGCCCGGTCACATGTTCATCACCGATATCCCGCTGGCGTCACTGGCTGGCTGAGCCGGATCACTGGAGGACCACATGAAACGACTCACCGCGCAACTGAACGAGCGTTGCGACGCGCAGCCGTTCCATACCGGCTGGTATCTCAAGAACCTGAAGACGGGGGAGGAGGCGCACCGCCATGGCGACGTCGTCGTGCCCTCCGCCAGCACCCGCAAGATCGCCATCCTCATGGCCGCCATGAAGGCGATCTACGATGGCCGATTCACACTTGACCAGCCGGTCGAGATGCTGGCGAAGTACCAGGAGAACAATTCCGGCACGTTCCAGCACCTGACGCCTGGCTTCACCATCACCTTCCGGGACGCGCTGGTAATGATGATCATCGTCAGCGACAACACCTGCACCGGCACGGTGGCAGATATGCTCGGGCTCGACGCTATCAACGACTTCTCCCACTCGGTCGGCATGCGCGGCACCACGCACCGCCACGGCATTCCACCCGGCGGCCTGCCCCGCGACCACCCGCTCGAGGCGACCAACACCACCACGCCCTCCGACGTCGGCCGCCTGCTCGACCTCATCCTGCGCGGAACGACCGACGCCGACGTCGCCGCCCAGATCGGCAGCACGCCGGAGCTGTGCAGGCTCGGGCTCGACATCCTCTCGTGGCAGAAGCTGCGCCAGCGCCTCCCGGCGCTGCTGCCAGAGGGCACGAAGGTGGCCCACAAGACCGGCACGGGCGCCCGCAACAATAACGACGCCGGCATCATCTTCCAGGGTGAAGAGCCGTTGTTCGTCCTCAGCGTCTACACCGAACACGTGCCCCGCGAGATGCCGGACGGCCTGCCCGGCTTCGGCTACGCCAGCCACTACATTGCCCAGCTCTGCCGCACGTGCTGGGATGAGCTGGCGGTCTGACGCCGTCTCCGGTCACGAATCAGAGCCGTATTGGCGCCGCTCCGGCTGGGCGAGATTCGCCACCGAGGGGAGTGAGTCGTGAAGATCACACGCGTCGAGCCGATTTTTGTCGATCGCTTTCTGTTCGTCAAGGTCCACACCGACGTCGGCGTCACTGGGCTCGGGGAGTCCGGCACGTGGGGCTTTCTCGAAGCCTCGGCGAAGGTCATGGAGACCTACGCCCGCTACCTCGTTGGACAGGACCCGCTACGCATCGAGCACCACTGGCAGTACCTTTACCGCTGGAACGCGTTTCGCGGCGCCGCAATCATGGGCGCCCTGTCCGCCATTGACATCGCGCTCTGGGACATCGCCGGAAAGCACTTCGGCGTCCCCTGCTACCTGCTCCTGGGCGGGCCGACACGCGACCGTGCGCGGGTGTACTACCACGTCTTCGGCAGCACGCGCGCCAAGCTCGTCCAGGGCTGCATCGACGCCAAAGCGGCAGGCTTCACCGCCGTTGGCCACCTGACGCCCTTCACCGATGACCCTCGCGACAAGCCGTACTTCAAGACTCACGCCCAGAAGATGGGTGACGCCATCGACACGGTCAGGCAGTACCGCGCGGCGGTCGGCGACGAGGTCGATCTCTGCATCGAAATCCACCGCCAGCTCTCGCCGGCTGAAGCGGTTGTCCTGGCGCGCGGCATCGAGCAGTACCATCCGTTCTTCTACGAGGACCCGATCCTGCCTGACAATTTCGACGCGATGGGTCTCGTCGCTCAGAACATCCACATCCCGATCGCGACCGGAGAGCGGTTGCACACGATCTACGAGTTCCAGATGCTGCTGGCGCGCGGGGCCGTGCAGTACGTCCGCCCGGATGTCTGCATGTGCGGCGGCCTGACCGGCGCCAGGAAGATCGCCGCCCTCGCCGAGGCCTGCCACGTCGGCGTCGTGCCGCATAACCCGCTCGGTCCGGTCAGCACCGCCGCCTGCGTGCAGCTCGCCGCCTGCATCCCGAACTTCGCGCTGCAGGAGTACCCGCTGGGCGAGAACGAGCCGCCGAAGAGCGAGATCGTGACGAGCGCCCTCAAGCGTGACGGGGGCTATCTGCTCGTTCCCACCGCCCCCGGCATTGGAGTCGAGCTGGCCTACGACGCCGCCGAGCGCCATCCCTACCGACCGCGCGATGTCGTCACTCGCCTGCACGCCGACGGATCGGTGATCGATCAATAGGTCCAAATGAGCGTGCTCTCGATTGTCGGAGAGGAGGTCAGTAGAGCGACATCAACCGAGGATGGAACCGATCTCCCCGCTGGCGCTCTGACATTGCAGGAAACGGAGGCAATGCAGCATGCCGATCGCACCCGAAGACACATTCCTCGTGAAGCCCGGTCAGAGCCGCATCTCGCGCGGCCGCTTCCGTCAGGTGATGCTCGACCTTGCCGCTCCAGCCGTGCTGGCCGAACGCGGCCCAAGCGACTATTACGATGCGATTGAAGCGGCCCGCACGCCGGACGGCCGCTGCGTCGACCCCCTGTTCGTGCTCGCCAAGTTCGTGCACGAGTCGGGCATGGGCAAGGCCGGGATGGCAACGACGACCCGCTCGTGGGGCAACACGCGGCCGCCCAGCTTCGGCGTCCCCGAGGTCGGGCAGGAGACGCAGTTCATCAACGGACAACCGAACGGCTTCTTCTCCAGATACGACACGTGGCTCGACGGTTGCCACTCCACCTGTGGCCGCCTCGTGTCGCCAGACTGGAAGTACCACGCTCGCACGACCATCCGCGAAATCTACGATCATCCGAGTGGCGACGTCTGGGCCCCGGCGGGCGACTTCAACAACCCTGCAGCATATCTGCGCGCCGTCATCGACTTCATGAACGCCCACGCCGACCGAATGGATGACACGTCGCGTGGGAACGAGCCGATCCATATCCTGATCTCCGCCGGGCATTGGGACACGACCGGGGACGACTGGGGCGGCGTGGAAAAGGTCCGCACCCGGCCACTTGCCATCGCCATTGCCGACGAAGCGGAGCATCGCGGGTTCCGCGTTACCCGGCAGGTCGAACAGTTCGACGGAACCTACCGTGAGGTGGCGACCTGGGCGGCGAAGCAGGCCGAGACCAACGGCATCCGTCTGCTGCTGCAGGTCCACTTCGAGGGAACCCACCCCACGGTGCGCGGAGCATTCGGCATCCCTCCACACCAGCCAGCTCGCCAAGACTACGACAAAGACGCCGAGCGGCTCGGTGTCGACATCGTCAAGCGCCTCAAGCGGGCGACGGGCATGCCGATTCGCAACGATGGCGTCATGCTGGAGTCGGCGACCAACGCGGGCGAGCTTGCCTTCTTCTCCCGTTCGACGCATCTGAAGACGAGGGTCGAGCGCCTGCTCGTGGAGTTCGGCGCGAGCAACAGCAATCTCGACGACCGGGCTATCGTCGACGCTCCGAGATTCAACGCAAGCGCCGCCAGCGCGACCGTCGACGCGCTCGAAGCGTTCTACGGGAAGCTGTCGTCAACCCGTCGCGTGCAACGCGTGAAGCACCTCGGGTTGCCGGACAACGTCTCCGACAACCCGGCTGCATGGCACTGCGGCGCGACCAACACGTGGGTCACGAACCCGAGGTTCATCGACTACTACCTGGGCTTCGGGGAACAGGCGCTGTCCCTGTTTGGACTACCCGTTGAAGGCGAAGTGGCTATCGACGACGGCAACGGCGGCGCGACGCATGTCCAGTACTTCGAACGCGCGCGGTTCGAATGGCATCCCGCCAAGGCGGGCACTCCGTTCGAAGTGCAGCTCGGGCGCGTCGGCGCCGAGCTATTGGAGAAGCTGCCACAGGCTCAGGCGCTTCAACCCATGGCGCCACCGACCAACTGACAGGATTGTGCACGACGGGCGACCGGCCGCCTCGGCGACCGGCCGCTCCAACACTTATCGTTCAGCCAGCGCCCGCCACAGCCGCTCCGGCGTGATCGGGATCGCGGTCGAGCGCACGCCGGTCGCGTGGTGGATGGCGTTTGCGAGCGCGGCCGCCACCGGAATCACCGGCGGCTCGCCGACCCCGCGCGCCCCGAAGGGCCCATCCGGCGACGGCACCTCCACCAGTGTTGACTCGATGTGCGGGACGCTCTCAGCGCGCGGCAGCGCGTAGTCCATTAGCGAGCCACTCAGCACCTGTCCGTCTTCGTCGTAGATCATCTGCTCCAGCATGCCCCAGCCGATTCCCTGCGCCACCGCGCCGAACACCTGCCCCTCGACCGCTGACGGGTTCAGCGCCCGGCCGACATCCTGCGTCGCGACGTAGCCCAACACCGCCACGTCCCCGGTCTCGGTGTCCACCCGCACGTGGGCCAGATGAGCCGCGAAGCCGGGCGCGTTCGCCGTCTGTGCGCCCCGTCCCCGCCCCGCGATCGTCGCGTGCGCCGCCCCGAAGCCGCTCGTCAGCGAGGCAATCTGCTTGATCGTCATCTCGTGCTCGGAAGCGGCCGGCATACCCTTCACCCGCACCCGGTCCCGCGCGATCTCCAGATCGTCCGGCGCGACCTCCAGCAGCTGCCCCGCCAGCTCGAGAATCTGGTCCCGAGCGTCCACGGCTGCCCGCTGCACTGCCTGCCCGACCGTGTAGATGATCTTGCTGCCGCCGCTCCCGCCCGCCGGAGGCGCGCTGACGCTGTCGCCCGTAACGACCCGCACCAGATCGTAATCCACGCCGATTGTCTCGGCGGCGATCATGCGCAACGTCGTAAACGTGCCGCTGATGTCGACCGCGCCGACCACGACGTTGATCATGCCCGCCTGGTCGACGTGGCACAGCGCCGCCGCTGGCTCCAGCCCGCCACGCCAGCCGCCCACGCCGACGCCGATCCCCTCGCGGTAGCGGCCGCTGGATGAGCCGTTCAGCCCCCCGCGCCGCTTCCATAGCGGATGGTGGCTCAGCTCCGTCAGGCACTCCTTCAGCCCGATGACCGGCCACAGCTTGCCGTCCGGACGGGAATCGCCTTCCACCGGCACGTTCTGTATCCGGAAGGCGATCGGGTCCAGCCGTAGCTGATCGGCCAGATCGTCCATCACCGATTCGACCGCAAAGCTCGCCTGTGGGTTGCCCGGCGCGCGATACGCCCCCGGCCCCAGACGGTTCGTCATCACCTCGTAGCCGCGAATGTCCAGGTTCGGGAAGTGGTAGCAGCCAGCCACGGCGAACACCGCCCCCGCCATCGGCGAGTTCGGGTACGCGCCCGTGTCGAAGATCAGCCGCGACTGAATCGCCGTCACGCTTCCATCGCGCTTCGCGCCGATCTTGACCTCGATGCGTCCAGCGGAGCTTGGGTTGCCATTCAGCAGGTCCTCGTTGCGGGTATACGAGAGGCGCACCGGTCGCCCGACGGCCAGCGCCGCGCCCGCCGCCAGCGGCTCGATCAACCCGAACTTGCCTCCAAATCCCCCGCCAACCGGCATCGGGATGACGCGCACCTGCTCCTCGTCCAATCCGAGCGTCTGCGCCACGACCTGCCTGGTGCGGAACAGCCCCTGCGTGCTGGCGTGAATGACCAGCCCGCCCATGCCGTCCGGCGCGGCCACGCACGACTGCGGCTCCAGATAGCTCTGATGCACCCAGGCGGTGTCGAACGTCCCCTCAGCGATCGCGTCCGCCGCGGCGAACCCGGCCTCCACGTCGCCCATCGCCAGGTTCGACTGGCCGCTGACGTTGGCCGAGAGCCGCTCGCCGGGGTCCTCCGTTGCGCTGCCTCCTCCCACGCCATGCATGGCCGCTTCCGCCTCGTCCTCGGCCACCTGCGTCAGCACGCGCGTCAGCGGGCTTTCCGGCGCCATCGCCGCCTCGATGTCGAGCACGACCGGCAGCTCCTCGTAACGCGCGTCGACCAGCTCGGCCCCTTCCTCGGCGGCGGCTTCGGTCTCTGCAACCACGACCGCAACCGGCTGCCCGGCGAACACCACCTCGTCGCGGGCCAGCGATTCGGCCGCGCGTGGTGGCCCGTCCCCGGCCGCAAACGGCAGGTCGTCGGCGGCCAGCACCGCGACCACCCCTGGCACGGCCCGCGCGGCGGCGCAATCAATCCCCAGCAACCGTGCGTGCGCGTACGTGCTGAGCACGAGCCGCGCATGCAGCAGACCCGACACCGCCAGGTCGCCCGCGTACCGTTCCTGCCCCGTCAGCTTTGCGGGCGCGTCCGCCCGTCGTGTCGCTCGCCCGATCACCCGCTGCTCGCTCGCCACCATCGGCGTCACTCCTCACGCTGCCACTGCTCACTCATCCCACAACCTAGTGTAACGGCAATACGACGCTCCGTCGCGAGCGTCGGGCGGATCGATGGCGGGCGCTCGGGAGCGAAGACGCCACAGCAGCGGGGCCTCGCGGTCAGTTCCATGACGGGATCGGCAGCGCGTCTGGACGATGCGCGGTGGTAGCCTTTCCGGAAGTGGCGGCCGACCAGCAGTCAGCCGTGACACGCGGGCGACAGAGGAACGGTGGACGTGAACGACCATCCCTCCTACGTCAAATGGGGACGCATCAGCACGATCACGACGGCATGGCTGTTCGCCGCCTGCGTGGCGTTGCAGGTCTTCCTCGCGGGTCTGGCCACCTTCGACGCCCCAGACGGCCCGGCGCACTGGGCAGAGCATGTCAGCTTCGGCCAATGGATCGGCGTGCTGACGATCCTGCTCCTCGTCTTCGCCATCGCCGGGCGTTTACCCCGCATGCTCGTCGCGCTCTCCGCGCTCGTCCTGGTGCTCTACGGCATGCAGTACCCGTTTGCCAACACCGACGCCAGCAGCATGGCCGCACTGCACGCCGTCAACGCCCTCGCGCTCTTCAGTCTCTCCATCCACATCGGCGCCCGCGCCCGCACCCTGCCCTCGTCACCCTGACCCTTCGGACCTCAGTCCTCGGCCCCGGTCAAGCCATCCTGCAAAAGCACGACGATTCGATCCGCACGTCAGCCCTTGCCAACGCGAAGTCCAGCCGGCCCCTGGTCATGCGCGCCGCGTCGTGCTTCCCGAGCCGCGTGAGACATTCGTGATAGCCGTGCAGGCTCCAGACGTTGTCCGGGTGCTGGAACGCGCGCGCCAGGCTGTCGTCCAGCCCCAGGTCCGCGCGGTAGACCGCCTCCGCCTCCTCGACGCGCCCCTGCTCCAGGAGCAGCGCGCCGTAGGCGTGCCGCGTCGGCTGCATCCAGCCCCACGGCTCGTCATACGGCAATCCGTCGTCCAGCTCGATCGAGCGACGCA
>DATKCN010000277.1:0-3234 GCA_035513175.1 Thermomicrobiales bacterium | reverse complement strand
TGAGCTCACTACCGATGTGCAATGCAATCGAACTGCTCTCCATGCTCGACATCGGCAGGCGCACCAACTCTCCTCGAACCAGCTCGTAGCGGTTACCGTCATCCGGCATCGACCAGAGGTCTTCAGCAGTGATGAATTGTGGTTGGGCTGAAACCATGGTCCTCTCCCGTTACGCGAATGCGTCCCCGCAGTCGTGACGATACCAGAATGACCACCAGCAACGGAGCGCGAGACGATCAGTACGTCCCGTGCTCCAGTTGAATCCGAACCAGATTCCTACGCACTCGCTGCCAACCTCCGCAACACCATCGCCAGAATGCCGCCGTGGCGGTAGTACTCCCGCTCGACCTGCGTGTCGATGCGCACCTTCACCGGGAAGCTGATGACGCGCCCGCCTGGATGCATTGCCTCGACCGTCAGCTCCTGGCCTGCCGCGAGACCGCCGCTGATGCCGCGAATCGTGTACGCCTCGCTGCCATCCAGCCCGAGCGAGTCGCGGTTGTCGCCGGGGCGGAACTGCAACGGCAGCACACCCATCATCACCAGGTTGCTGCGGTGGATGCGCTCGTACGTCTCCGCGATAACCGCTCGCACCCCCAGTAGCTTCGGTCCCTTCGCCGCCCAGTCCCGCGAGCTGCCGGACCCGTACTCCTTGCCCGCGATGATGATCGATGGCGTGCCTGAGGCCTCGTAGCGCGCTGCCGCTTCGTAGATCGGCATCTCGATTCCCTCCGGCATCAGCTTGGTGAACCATCCCTCGCGTCCCGGCGTCAGCTCGTTGCGCAGCCGCACGTTGGCGAACGTGCCACGGATCATCACCTCGTGGTTGCCTCGTCGCGCGCCATATGAATTGAAACTCGACAGCGTCACGTCGTTCAGGAACAGATACTCCCCGGCCGGGCTCTTCGGCGAGATCGAACCGGCAGGCGAGATGTGGTCGGTCGTGATCGAATCGGCCAACTTCAGCAAAACCCGCGCGTCCACGATGTCGCGCATCGGCTCCGGGTCCGGCTTGAAGTTCTTGAAGTAAGGCGGCTCCTGCACGTAGGTCGACTCGATGTCCCAGGCGTAGAGCTGGCCGGTCGGAACGTCCAGCGCGCGCCACGCTTCGTCCCCTTCGAACACGCTGCCATAGCTGGCGGAGAACACCTCTGGCGTCACCGCCGAGGCAACCACCTCCGCCACCTCATGTTGCGTTGGCCATATGTCGCGCAGATAGACATCCTCGCCCTGCGGGTCCTGCCCCAGCGGCTGCGACGACAGGTCGATGTCGACCGTCCCCGCCAGTGCATACGCCACCACCAGCGGCGGGGAGGCCAGGAAGCTGGCCCGCACCTGCTGGTGGATGCGACCCTCGAAGTTGCGGTTGCCGCTCAGTACGGCCGCCACGACCAGGTTCTCCGCGTCGACCGCCTCAGCCACGGCGGGTATCAGCGGACCGCTGTTGCCGATGCAGGTCGTGCAGCCGAAGCCGACAATGTGGAAGCCCAGCGCCTCCATGTACGGCATCAATCCGGCATTCGCGAAATAGTCCGCCACCGCCCGCGAGCCCGGCGCCATGCTCGTCTTCACCCACGGGTTAACCGTCAGCCCCCGCTCGACCGCTTTCTTCGCCAGTAGCCCGGCGCCGAGCATGACCGACGGGTTTGACGTGTTGGTGCAGCTCGTGATCGCCGCGATCACCACCGAGCCGTGCCCCAGCGTGATCGTCTGCCCCGCCGTAATCTCAACGTCCACGCTCGCCGCGGGCTGCATGTCGGCTCCCGACGACACCGGCTTGCCAAGCTCCTGCTCGTCGTTGATGTCGCCGCCCGGCTTCGGCTCCTGCGGCGGCAGCGGGTCACTGGCCGGGAAGGAGTCGGCCACGGCTGCCGTGTCGGCGATCTCCTGCTTCGATTCGCGCCCGTTCGGCGCAGCTGCTCTCGCGGTCATCTGCTCGCCAAATGCGGCCCGCAGCGCGTCGGCCACCTCCGACAACCCGACGCGGTCCTGGGGTCGCCGTGGCCCCGCCAGACTCGGCACGACCGTCCCCAGATCCAGCTCCACCAGCTCGTCGAACAGCGGATCGGGCGTGGCGTCGGTGCGGAACATGCCCTGTTCCGTGCAGTAGCGCTCGACCAGGTCGATCAGGTCCTCCGAACGCCCGGTCATGCGCATGTATCGCAGCGTCTCCGCGTCGACCGGGAACAGCCCCGCCGTCGCGCCGTACTCCGGGGACATGTTGCCTATCGTCGCGCGGTCAGCCACCGGCAGCGCGCTCAGGCCGGGGCCGCAATACTCGACGAAGCGCCCGACGACGCCGTGCTTGCGCAGCATCTGGGTAATCGTCAGCACCAGGTCGGTCGCCGTCGCCCCCTCCGGCAATCGCCCGATCAGGCGCACGCCGACGACCTCGGGCTGCAGCATGAAGACGGGTTGGCCCAACATCGCGCCCTCGGCCTCGATGCCCCCCACGCCCCAGGCCAGCACGCCCAGCCCGTTCACCATTGGCGTGTGCGAGTCGGTGCCGATGCACGTATCCGGCATGGCAACCATTTCGCCCGGGGCGCTTTCCCGCGTCTGCACGACCTTCGACAGGAACTCGAGATTCACCTGATGGCAGATGCCCGTGCCGGGCGGCACGATCGTGACGCCGTCGAACGCCTGCTGCGCCCAGCGCAACAGCCCGTACCGCTCCTGATTGCGCTGATACTCCAGCTCCACGTTTCTGCCGAACGCCAGCGAGGTGCCGAACAGGTCGACCGACACCGAGTGGTCGATGACCAGATCGGAGGGCAGCAGCGGGTTCACCTTGCCCGGATCGCCGCCGAGCCGCTGCATCGCGGAACGCATGGCCGCCAGGTCGACGATGGCCGGGACGCCGGTGAGGTCCTGTAACAACACCCGCGAAGGCAGGTACGGCAGCTCGCCGCCGGCGTGGACGCCTGGCTTCCAGCGCGCCAGCGCCTCCACGTCGCCCACGTCGAACCCCTCGTTGCCGCAATTCCGCAGCACGTTCTCCAGCAGGATCTTCACCGTTACCGGCAGTCGCTCGATGTTCGCGCCGGCAAGCGACGAGAGGGCGCCGAGCCGGTAATACGTGACCTCGCCGCCGCGATACGCCAGCGTCGCCTTCGCTCCGAAGGCGTCCGTCCCATTCGATGTCGACATCCCCGGTCTCCTCCCTGCCGCGCGTGCTCCGTGTCCAAGCCAATCATACGACGGGAAGTGGAGAACCCCACCCCCCGGCCCCCT
>DATKCN010000276.1:0-6424 GCA_035513175.1 Thermomicrobiales bacterium | reverse complement strand
GCAGTCGTTGGCGGGCTCTGGAAGTCCCACCCAGCGACTGGTCGTCGTAAAGGTTCACGCGCGCGTTTCGTGATCGCAGCAGCGACGTGTGACCCCTCATTATACGCTGAACCTCGGGTGCGACGGTCCGCGTCACATGTTGAATATCAGTGCTTGCGCGCGAATGATTCCGGGGACGAGCGAGACGACGCCGTCCGTGCGGTCGGGACAGTGTCGCCAGCGGCTGGCGATGGCGCGCCAGCCACTTCGACGGATCGAGCCGCCGACCGTGTCCAACAGCGTGCCCATTGCCACCGGACTGTGTCCGACGTGGATCAGGCTGCGATGCTCGCCCAATGTCACGTCCGTCATGTGACGAAATCCCGTTTCGGGCTGCCAGCGGGGGCGTCTGAGCGCCATCGACCGCGCAGCATCGACCTCGTCGTGTCCCGCAGTGATCGACGCCTGCGTCAGCACAACGTCCGTGTCGTGCAGCACCGCTCTCAGCATATAAATTGGACGGTCATTGACCGGCTACGTCAGCTGTCCCCGGCGCGCCTTGCCGTCAATAGCCACGTCGCGACTGCCCCATTTCCGCGACACCGCGGATAGCTCTCTCGCCGCGCCTCTTGCCGCCGCGTCACTTCCACCCGCGCGTAAGCCGTGGACACGCGGATTCGCGGATTGACGCCTCGTCGCGTGAGGTGTAGCCTTTGCTCCAGGAAGCTGCCGAGAACCGGGAGGAGTTGTCCGGTAGCGGTGGACAGGGAGACGAGGTCAAGGACTGAGAGCCTCGTTGCGCTGGCGCGGCCGCAGTCGTCCGGTTGGCCGGGTGTCGAAGATCGAGTAGGCATCCGCGGGTTCGCCCGTTATCGCGATCGAGAGCGGCGGCTTCAGCCGCCGAAGCAAGGTGGCACCGCGGCATGGCTCGTCCTTGAAGGGGGGCGGGCTTTTTGTATTCGACAACACGCGGCGACGACTCGCAGGGGGTAGATCGTGACGATGACACAGCATGGTGGGCTGCGAGAGCTCGGAAAGGCGTACGATCCAGCGCAGGCGGAAGCGCACTGGTACGACTTCTGGCACTCAGGGGGTTATCTTAAGCCGGTCGATCGCGGGCGAGGTCCGTTCGTCATGGTGATGCCCCCACCAAATGTCACCGGCGAACTCCACATGGGGCACGCGTTGTTTACGACGGTCGAAGATATCCTGACGCGTTACAAGCGCATGAACGGCTACGCGGCGCTGTGGCTTCCCGGAGCCGACCACGCCGGCATCGCAGGGCAGTGGGTTGTTGAGCGCGAGCTGGCGAAGGAGGGGAAGACACGGCACGATCTCGGACGAGAGTCGTTCGTCAACCGCGTCTGGGATTGGATGGAAGCGTATCAGGAGCGCATTAAGGGGCAACTGCGCGCGCTCGGCGCGTCGTGCGACTGGTCGCGGTACATATTCACGATGGACCCTGGACCGGCCCATGCCGTGCGTGTGGCGTTCAAGCACCTGTACGACAAGGGGCTCATCTACCGTGGCGAGAGGATGATCTCGTGGTGTCCCCGCTGCATGACGGCGCTCTCCGACCTGGAGGTGGTGCACAGCCAGGAGGCATCGTTCCTGTGGACCCTTCGCTACCCGCTGTCCGACGGAAGCGGATTCATCGATGTCGCCACGACGCGGCCTGAGACGATGCTCGGTGACACGGGCGTTGCCGTGCATCCCGACGACGAGCGGTATCGCGACGCCATCGGCAAGCACGTGCGGTTGCCCATCATGGACCGACCGATCCCGGTCGTTGGAGACGATGCGGTCGATGCAGCGTTCGGCACCGGCGCGGTCAAAGTGACGCCCGCGCACGACCCCAACGACTTCGAAATAGGGCGGCGGCACGGATTGCCGGCGATTGCGGTGATGAACACCGACGGGACGATGAACGACGAGGCGGGGCCGTTTGCCGGTCAGACAATCCTCGACGCGCGAGCCAACGTCGTCGACCGCCTGCGCGAGGGCGGCACGCTCATCGCAACGACGCCGCACACGCACTCCATCGGTCGCTGCGATCGCTGCGACTCCATCATCGAGCCGATGATCTCCAAGCAGTGGTTCGTAAACATGGCGCCGCTCGCGAAGCCCGCTATCCAGGTTGTCCACGATGGGCAGATTCGGTTCGTGCCGGAGCGCTTCACCAGCGTGTATCTGAACTGGATGGAGAATGTGCATGACTGGTGCATTTCCCGTCAGCTCTGGTGGGGCCACCGCATCCCAATCTGGTATTGCGCGGACTGCGGCGCGGTAGCGGCGACGAGCGACGAATTCCTTATCGCCTGCCCGGGCTGTGGCTCGCGCCGCATCGAGCAGGATCCGGATGTGCTGGACACCTGGTTCTCTTCGGGCCTCTGGACGTTCTCCACTCTTGGCTGGCCGGAGCAGACCGAGGATCTCAGACTGTATTACCCGGGCCACGTCATGGAAACGGGCTACGACATTATTTTCCTGTGGGTCGCGCGCATGATATTTCTCGGGATCGAGTTCATGGGCGTGCCCCCGTTCAGGGATGTGTACCTGCATGGCACGGTTCGTGACGCGAACGGCCAGCGCATGAGCAAGACGAAGGGCAACGTCCTCGATCCGCTGACCGTCACGGCGGAGTACGGCACGGACGCGCTGCGCTTCGCGCTGATCACGGCTTCCGGGCCAGGCAACGACCTCAGATTGTCGAACGAACGGGTGGAACAGCAACGAAACTTCGCAAACAAGTTGTTCAATGCGACGCGATTCGCGCTGCGCGCGATTGATATGGCGCACATCGGACGTGATTCGGATGGGGCCCCTTTGCAGCCCGTGGCGTCCGCGATGTCCGCGCCCGACAAGTGGATCGTTTCGCGACTCTCGCATACGATAGTTGAAGTGACGCGACTGACCGACGCATATCAGTTGCATGAGGCTGGGCGTCAACTGTACGAGTTTATCTGGTCGGAGTTCTGCGACTGGTACATCGAGGCCGCGAAAGTGCGACTGTATGGTGACTCCGGTGACTCCGCCGTGCCACAGACGCTCGCCTACGTCCTGGAGCGCACGCTCAGGCTTCTGCATCCGTATATGCCGTACGTTACGGAGGAATTGTGGCAGCAGCTGCCGCATCCCGGTGACGCACTGATCGTCGCTCCCTGGCCCAATCCTGGGCTGCGATACCCTGCCGACGAGCAGTCCTTCGCGTCGATCATGCAGGCGATCCGAGAAGTTCGAAACGCACGCACTGAGCATGGCGTCGAGCCCGGCCGCAAAATTGCGGCGATCGTCTATCCGGGCCAATCGTCTTCGACCTACGCCGAACTACGTTCGGAGTTCCAGTCGCTGGCTCGCCTCGACCCACGGAGATATGAGATTCGATCCGGCGAGCCAATCGCGACAGACAGAGCGGTGTCGATCGTAACGGGCAACGTGTCGATCTTCCTGCCGCTGGCTGACATGATCGATGTCGACGCTGAACGCGGTCGCATCGAGCGAGAGATCGAGCAGGTGCTCGGCGAGATCGAGCGAGCAACAAGCATGCTCGCAAACCAGCAGTTTGTGTCACGCGCGCCCGAGGCGGTCGTCGCCGGCCATCGTGAGAGGCTGGAATCCGCAGAGGAGCGGCGGTCCCTGCTTGAGAAGCGACTTGGCGATCTTGGCTGACGGTCTGGCGACGCTGGACGGCGACCACTTTCGCGTGCGCGTGACCGAGGCGGCGCGAGACCTGATTGGTCGCATGATCGTCGTTGGCCGGGGCGCCGAGCAACGCAGCGCTATCGTCGTCGAGACCGAGGCATATGCCGGTCTCGATGATCCAGCGTCGCATGCCGCGTTTCGTCCCGGTGGTCGCGCGGCAGTCATGGCAAGCGAGCCGGGAACGATCTACGTCTATGCCGCGTATGGGATGTACCCGTGCCTCAACATTGTCGCCGACGAGCGCGGCGTGTCATCCGCCGTTCTCGTGCGCGGGGTGTGGGTCGATGGAGACGAACGGGCAGTTCTCGGTCCGGGACTGACCACGAGGCTCCTCGGGATAACGCTTGACGACCACGGATCGATGATCGGCGAGGGCCGAATACGAATCTCTTCCGTTCGACGCGACGCAACGATCAGCGTCTTACCGCGAGTTGGCATCCGGCGCGGTGTAGAGTTGCCATGGCGCTTCATTGACCAGCGTGTCGAACGGAACTGTGGATGACCATTCTCCGCCTCGATCTCGAAACGGTTGGAAAAATCGCCGCGGGCGAGGTCATCGAGCGGCCGGCGGCCGCGATCAAGGAGCTCGTCGAGAACGCTATCGATGCCTCAGCGACGCGCATCGATGTCTCGATCGCAGGTGGCGGCGTCGATGTAATCGATGTGCGGGACAACGGCTATGGCATGACGATCGATCAGCTGCCGCTCGCCGTAGAGCGGCACGCGACATCGAAGATTACGTCACTCGACGATCTGGGATCGCTTGCCACACTCGGATTCAGAGGCGAGGCGCTCGCGTCTCTGGCGGCCGTCAGCGATCTGCGTCTAATCTCGACAGTGGAGGGAGCCCCGTCTGGCGGAGAACTGCGCTCGAGGTATGGAACAGTAAGTCAGTCACATCCAATGGCGTGGGCGCGGGGCACGATGGTCCAGGCGCGCGACCTTTTCTCCAATGTTCCAGCGCGGCGCAAGTTTCTCAAACAGCCGCAGACCGAATCAGGCTACGTGACGCGGGTTGTCGGAGCGTACGCGTTGGCGTACCCGACGATTTCGTTCAGCCTCGACATCGATGATCGAACAATCTTCAGCACCTCTGGGAGCGGCAACGCGCTCGACGCGGCTATCTGTGTCTGGGGAGCGGAAGTGGCGGGCTCGCTCGTGCCGCTCTCGACCCCCGACGAGACCGCGGCTGGATATTCGATCTCAGGGATCGTGTCGTTGCCTGAGCTCGATCGGGCGACGCGACAGCAACAGTACTTGTTCGCTCAAGGAAGGCTGATTGCCGACCGGCGGCTCGCGGCGGCTCTGGAGCAGGCGTACCACACACTGTTGATGATTGGGCGGCGCCCTATTGCCTGTATTCAACTATCAGTCCCGACCGACAGGATCGATGTCAACGTGCATCCGACGAAAGCGGAAGTCCGGTTCGCCGACGACCGGCTGATCTTCGGGTTGGTCCAGCGATCGGTGAGGGAAGCAATCAGCAGGCACGCGTCATTTGACGTGAAGTCCGTGATCGTGTCGTCTCCGATCATCGACCAGTCGGTGCAACGACGGATGGCACTCGCGCATCCGGAGTGGCTCGACAGACGGACGGCCGAGCGCCTGCATGAGCGCCAGCAGGATGGTCTCGATGCCGTTGCCGTAACTCCGCACGATGCGCGAAGGCTTCCAGTACTTCGCGTGCTCGGTCAGATTGCGTCAATGTTCGTCGTCGCCGAGGGACCGGATGGAATGTACCTGGTCGATCAGCACGCGGCGCACGAGCGAGTTTTGTTTGAGAGGCTGATGATTGGGGTAACCTCTCAATCCGCGGACAAGCAGCTGCTCCTGCACCCTGCCACTGTGGACCTGCCGCTTCGCCATTGGGAGACATTCCTAAAATCCAGGAACGACCTGGCGGCGCTTGGATTTGACATTGACGAGTTTGGCGCGACGACGGTCGTCATACGCAGCGTGCCCGCCGCGCTCAAAATCAAGGATCCGCATCACACGCTGCTGATGATCCTGGATGAGTTGGCCGCGGGCGGACGGGGGGAGACGCGGCTGGAGTCGGCAGCGATCAGCGCGGCATGCCATACATCGATTCGCGCCGGCCAGTTATTGACGCTGCTGGAGATGCGCGAATTGGTCAGGCAGCTCGAAGCGTGCTCGTCACCGCTCGCCTGTGGTCATGGGCGACCGACGATGCTTCGCATGACCGCGCAAGATCTGGAGCGGCAGTTCTCGCGGCGATAGCGGCTACCTGCTGGAATCGACGTCGTCACCTTCGAGCTTGATCCAGCCATGGCGCAGCGCGTAGATCACTGCCTGGGTGCGATCGTTGACCTGCAGCTTTCGCAGGATCGATGTAATGTGGTTCTTCACCGTCTGGTCGCTGATGCCAAGCAGTGAGGCGATCTCCTTGTTGCTGTTGCCTCGCGCGACGCAATCCAGAATCTCCACCTCTCGCGGGGTCAGCGGCGAGAACACTGACTCGGACTGCTGGTCGATGCGCGCCAGCTCGCGGAACTGATCGAGGACCCGCGACGCGACGAACGGGTGAGACAGCACGTTCTCGTTGATAAGATACTCCCCACGCGAGACTCGCCGTATCAGCCCGACAATGTGCGCGGGATCGACGTCCTTCGTGCAGTAGGCAGCGGCGCCGACGCGTATAGCGTTGAACAGTTGCTCGTCGTCCTCGTGCATCGTGACAATGATGATGCCGAGCCGGGGATGCCTGCGCTTGAGCAGTCGCGCT
>DATKCN010000275.1:0-4896 GCA_035513175.1 Thermomicrobiales bacterium | reverse complement strand
CTCGCCGCGGACCCCGTGCGCGCCGACGATGCGCCCGATCGCGAGGTACACCTCGCTGGGCGGGGTGGTGGGGTCCGGATTCGTTGGCCCCGGCGGCTTCGTGTCACGCCACGGCCGTGGCGCGCGGCCCGCTGGGCGGGGTCTGCGCTGACGCGCGGGTCTGTCAGGAGTCGATGTCAAGGCTGGCGCGGAGCCCCTTCCGCGAGGCGGCGATCGTCACGAGCGTGCGCATGGAGCGGGCGATGCGGCCCTGACGTCCGATAACGCGCCCCATCTCGTCCTCTGGCACGATGATCTTGATGTGGACGTTCTGCCCGAACTGCTCCGGCTGGATCGTCACTGTATCCGGGTCGTCGACCAGGTTGCCGACCATGAAGGCCACGAAGCTCGTCAGGCTCTCGATTGCGTCTGGCTCAATGACGTTGCCGGACACCTCGTCCTCGTCGTCCTCCTCGCCCTCGCCGTCCTCATCTTCATCGTCGTCGAAGTCCACGATCTCCAGTTCGAAGTCGTCGCCGTCGTCCGTTTTCAGCTCGGCGTCCTCGACTTCGGCGTCAAGCTTGTCGTCTGGCTCCCAGCTGTCGTTAGCAGGCATCGGCGTGTTCGCTCCTCAATCCACTTCCCCGGCGTCGTCCGGCGCGTTCATCCCCGGTTCCGGATACACGACTGGCTACCGTGATGACGGTAGCCAGTGAGAGAGCAGTGTAACGCGCCAGCCGCGCTGGATTGTGCGTGCCGGTGGCTGGGCTGGACGTCGAACCGTTACTCGGCTGCCGGCGCGGCCGCCTTGGCCTTGCTGGCCGTCTTGGCCCTGGTGGCCGTCTTGGCCTCGGTGGCCGTCTCGTCCTCGGTGGCCGTCTCAGCCTTGGTGGCCGGCTTAGTCTTGGCGGCAGGCTTGGCCTCGGTGGCTGTCTTAGTCTTGGCGGCAGGCTTGGCCTTGGCGGCTGGCTTGGCCTTGGCGGCCGGCTTGGCCTCGGTAGCCGGCTTGGCTTCGGTGGCCGGCTTGGCCTCGGTGGTCGGCTTGGCCTCGGTGGCCGTCTTAGTCCTGGTGGCCGGCCTGGCTGCCGCCTCCGGAGCGACGATCTCGACCGGCCCGCCGTGCGCCTGCATGACGTCAGGCGCCACGCCACGTCGTGGAACCTCGGTCACGTAGCCCTCTTCGAGGCCTTCCCTGCTGATGCGACCCTCGACGACGCCAGTGCGCACCAGCAACGAGCGCACCGTGTCGGTCGGCTGCGCGCCGTGATCGAGCCAGTACTTCGCGCGCTCGTTGTCGACCCGCAGCGTCATCGGCTGCGTCTTCGGGTTATAGATCCCGATAGTTTCGACGAAGCGGCCATCCCGGGGCGACGACGACTCGGCGACGACAATACGGTAACTTGGCTGACGCTTGGCTCCCATGCGCCGTAGTCGAAGCTTGAGCACGCTGGCAATACCCCTTCTGACCGGTCGAACGTGTTGTTGATCGTGGTCCTTGACGCACGCGCGTCACGACACACGGCGACGCGCTCGACGCCGCCAGAGCGCTGCATCCTACCACTTTCCACGGCTCCTTTCCAAATTCGGCTCGTTGTGGTCATGGCTCATCCGCGTTGCGGTACGGCAGTTTTGTGCGCGTCACACGGGTGAGTCAAGACAGATGGGACGGGCTTTCTCGCGATCAGCCGAGGCGCCAGCCCGATCACCTGCTGAGGCCTGCCGATCTCCGGCCAGATCAACACCGCCGGCCAGTGCGGCGGCGCCGCGCGCCGTCGAACCCGCCTTACATGAGCGGTTACGGGTAGAACGAGTACCAGGCGTCGATGACCCGGCGGGCGACCGGCGCGGCGGCGACCGACCCGGCGCGCCCGTGCTCGACCAGCGTCACCACGACAATGCGCGGGCCGTTGCTGGGGCTCCAGGAGCCGAACCAGGCGTGATCGAGCTCGCCGACCTGGCCGGTCTCGGCCGTGCCGGTCTTGCCGGACACCTGGTGCTCCGAGTCACGGAAGGCTTCAGTGGCCGTGCCGTTTGACGCGTTGATCACGTCGTGCAGGGCGGTCTGCAACACGCCGATCTGCTCGCCCGAAATCGGCAGGCGCCCGATCTCCTTCACCTCACCGCTCTGCACCACCGTGCCGTCCAGCCGCACGATGTCCAGCGTCAGGTGGGGCTGGTAGAGCGTGCCGCCGTTGGCAATGGCCGCGTAGGCGTTGGCCAGCTGGAGCGGCGTGCCGAGGAAGAAGCCCTGCCCGATGGCCAGGTTCACCGCGTCGCCGCGCGCCCAGAAGTCGCCAATCTGGGCCAGCTTCCAGTCCGGGTCGGGCACGACGCCGGGAATCTCGAACAGCTCCGGCAGCCCGGTGCGCGCGCCGAAGCCGAACGCGCGTGTCATATCCGGCAGCAGCATCTCATCCATTTCGTCGAGCTGCTCGCCCATGCGGTAGAAGACGGTGTTGCACGAGCGCACCAGTGCGTTGTGCAAGTCGAGCTCGCCCTGCCCGCCCGGCACCCAGTCAGACCAGGTCTGCTCGGAGCCCTCGATGGAAAAGGTGCCCGGACAGTTGTAGACGCTGCCCGCGTTGAGTCCCAGGTGCGCCATGCCGGCCGACGCGGTCACGACCTTGAACGTCGAGCCGATCGGATAGCCGACGATCGTGGCGCGGTTGATCAGCGGCTGGGTCGCCGGGTCGTTCAGCTCCGCCCACAGCTCGTCGCTGACGCCGAGTATGAACTGGTTGGGGTCGAAGGTTGGCGTGCTGACCATCGCCAGCACCTCGCCGTTGTTCGGGTCCAGCACGACGGACGCGCCGGTCTGGTCGCCCATCGCCTGCAACGTCGCCTGTTGCATGTCGAGGTCGAGCGTCAGCACCAGGTCGTGGGCGGGCTCCGAGCGGGTCTCGCCCAGCAGCCGGATGGTGGAGCCATCCTGGTTGATCAGCTGCAGGATGCCGCCGCGCTTGCCGGCCAGCCACTCTTCCATGGTGGCCTCGATGCCGGAGCGCCCGACCAGATCGCCCGCCTCGTAACCCAGCCTGGCCAGCTCCGGCAGCTCTTCGGCGGTGATCTCGCTCATGTAGCCGACCACGTGCGCCGCGGCCGGACCGGCCGGGTAAACGCGGGCCGGCCACTTCTGGATCGCCACGCCGGGGATGGCTCGCAACTGGTTGACGAGGTCCTCGGGAATGACATCCGGCATGTCCTTGACCGGCATGAACCAGTCCGGCTGCCCGCCGGAAATGCGCGCGCGAATCTCGTCTTCCGGCAGCTCCACCAGCCGCGACAGGTCGCGCAGCATGGCCGGCTCGTCGGTGACATTGCCCGGCACGACGCCGATGCGGGTGATCAGCCCCATCTGCGCCAGCGGGCGGCCCTTGCGGTCGAGGATGCGCCCGCGCTGGGGAATGTCGCTGGACCAGCGCACCAGACCGTCGCCGAGCTGCGAGAAGATCAGCGAGGGGGTCCAATCGATGACGAACGTGCCGTCCTCCGGGATCACCGGGATCATCATCTGGTCGTCGAAGCTGCCGATGCGGGAGGACTCGAACGTGACCTGCAGCGGGAACAGCTCGTCGTCGTCCTGCCCGCCGGTGACGCGCGCGTCGACCGTCACCAGCCCGGCCTCGACCGCGATCCCCTCGTAGCGGTCCACGAACTGCTGGTGGGTGATGCGCGCGCGGGCGTCCCGACCCAGCAGCCCGTACAGCTGGTCGTAGTTGCCGTTGGACCACACCTCCGCGTACGCGTCGGCGATATCCCGGGCCGTGTTGATCTCGCCGACGTCGACCGGGGTGTTGGTCGGCCGCGGCGTGGCATCGCCGGTCGGCTCGGTGCGCGGCGTGATGCCGGTCTCCGGGGTGCCGTCGCTGCCGGTCGGGGACGCGATCGCTTCCGCCGTGCCGGTAACGACCGCGGCCGGGTTCGGCGTGCCGTCCTCGTCGTCCTCCCCGCCGCCCGCCAGCCGGCTCGCGACCAGCACCGAGCCGAAGATGAGCACTCCGACGACCGAGACCATGAGCAGGATGCGGGGCCAGAGCTTGTCACGCCGCTGGTAGGGCGACCATTGTGACGAGCCGGACCAGTTGCCGCCCGGCCCCCGGCCGGTCGTGGGCCGCGGCGTGCTGACCCGTCGCCCGCCGACGCCGGAGCTGGCGCGCGGGGCGCGCGGCGACGAGGACGCGGGACGGCGCGGAGGCTTGGGACCGGACACTTCGCTGCTGCCTTCCATCGTCGCGCGCAACGGCGGGCCGGGGCGCGACGAGTGAGTGTGATCGTATATAGAGAACGCGCGCCATCCCAGCGCGTGAGGGTCATGACGCGGCGCGCGCCCGCTTGTGTCGAGCAACTGGCCGGGCTGCGCTGGCCGTGCCACGGAGCGCGTGGGCTGTTGTACGTACTCTCCCACGTCCGTGACGGACAGTCAAGGGATACGGCGCGCTCGCTCGGCGCGTCCTGCCTGTTAACAACCGCGTTGGCGCCGGGCGGTTATGGGAGTGGGGATGAGGTCGGGACGCGGGACGCGGGATGCGGGACGCGCTGGGGAGGGGCAACGCGGCTGTGAGGCGAAACGACACGCGTCACGAGTTGAGCGGTTCGGCGCCGTTGAAACCGGCGTCGGGACAGGGAAAATCAAAGGACGACAAGTGGCGGTGTAAGGGTTTGTCGTCCTTTACAATGCCATGTCACTATTGTGTTAACGCCACGTGCCGCGCGCAGGGACGAATTGCACTCGCCCAGCCCCGGTGTCGTCGGTGATGAGCCGGATGCTGCCAAGCCCGTCCTGGTGGGCATACGTCGCATCGTCGTTGGCGTCGATGCGCCCGATTAGCCCGGCGCCCCACAGGTAGTCGTCCCCGTCGCTGAGCAGCGTGCCGATGCCGGTCGGGTCCCAGGTGAAGGGCGTGGTGGTGCTGCTGA
>DATKCN010000274.1:0-6785 GCA_035513175.1 Thermomicrobiales bacterium | reverse complement strand
GCAGACCGTAGTACATACCATATCGACCATCGGCAACGTATCGTGAGTGAGTCTAACGCCGAGGGATGGCGCATCTGTCTGGGGGAGGCAGGCTCGTCATCAGACGCGTATCACGCGACGAACGACGCTCGTGACGACCAGGGGCGCCCGCGCGGCAAACGCCGGATCGCCACGGTCCAGCGTCGTCATTAGCCGCGCGCACGCGTCAGGGGCATGTCTCCCGTTTTCTGGGCTGCAGAACGGGCACGGGTACTGATTCTTCGTTGGACCTGCTGTATGCGGACATTCAGGCCCGGCGGCTGAGCCGCCGCGACGTGCTGAAGCGGGCCACGGCCCTCGGGTTGAGCGCGCCAGTCATCGGCGGCTTGCTGGCGGCCTGCGGCGGCGACGACCCGGTCGCGACGGCGGTCCCGGCGGCGACCGCGCCAGCGCCAGCGCCCGTGGTGGAACCGACCGCCACGGAGGCGGAGCAGGCCGCGACGGCTCAGCCGGGCGCGCCAACCAACACCGCCGCCCCCGCGCCGACGACGCCGCCCGCGCCGGCGGCCACCCCCGACCCTGCCGCGCAGGCAGGCGGGCACGGTCTGGTGCGGCTGCTGTGGTGGCAGGCCCCGACCATCCTCAACTCCCACCTGGCTCAGGGCGGCAAGGACTTCGACGCCTCGCGCGTCTGCCTGGAGCCGCTGGCCGACTTCAACAACTCCGGGACGTTGATGCCGATCCTGGCGGCGGAAATCCCGTCGCTGGAAAACGGTGACGTGGCAGCCGACGGCATGAGCGTCACCTGGCGCTTGCGGGAGGGCGTGACCTGGCACGACGGGGAGCCGTTCACCTCGGCAGACGTGGCCTTCACCTACGACTTCGCCACGCACCCGGACGCCGCCACCGTCTCCAAGAACACCTATCGCACCATCGAGTCGATCGAGACGCCGGACGACCTCACGGTCGTCATCAACTTCCTGGCCCCGACAGCAGCGTGGTTCGAGCCGTTTATCGGGCTGAACGGTCGCATCATCCCGATGCATATCCTCGAGGAGCATATCGGCGCGGCTGCGGTGGACGCGCCGTACAACCTGAAGCCGATCGGGACCGGGCCGTTCATGGTCACTGAGTTCCGCCCCGGTGATGTGGTGCTGTACGACCGCTATGAGGGCTACTGGGATCCGGGCAAGCCGCACTTCGACCAGGTGGAGCTGAAGGGCGGCGGCGACGCGACCAGCGCGGCGCGGGCCGCGTTGCAGACCGGAGAGGTTGACTGGGCCTGGAACCTGCAGGTCGAGGCGCAGGTGCTGCTGCAGATGGAGGCCGACGGGGATGGCATCCTGCTGTCACTGCCGGGACCAGGCGTCGAACGCGTCCTGGTCAACTTCACCGACCCGAACACCGAGGTGGACGGCGAGCGCTCGCACATCAGCGTGCCGCACCCGTTCCTCTCCGAGCTCGAAGCGCGCACCGCGTTGACCTACGCCTGCGACCGGGACACGATCGCGGAGCAGCTGTACGGCCCGACCGGGGTGGCGACATCGAACATCATCACCGCGCCGGATCGCTTCGTGTCGCCCAACACGTCATATGAGTTCAGCCTGGAGACAGCCGCGCAGATGCTGGAGGACGCGGGCTGGGCCATGGACGGCAACCGGCGGACGAAGAACGGCTACACGACGAACTTCCTGTTCAACACCTCGACAAACCCGCTGCGGCAGAAGACGCAGGAGATCCTCAAGCAGGACCTGGAGTCGATCGGTATCGGGATTGAGATAAAGGCAGTCGATGCGGCCGTGTTCTTCGCCTCGGACCCCGGCAACCCGGACACGTACGCCCACTTCTACTGCGACATCCAGATGTTCACCAACTCGGGCGCGTACTATCCATTGGACTACGTCGGCTTCTACTCGTCGCTGAACCCGGAACTGGACATCGCGCAGGAGTCGAACGGCTGGTCGGGCCGCAACATCTACCGCTGGGTCAACGAGGAGTACAACGCGCTGTTCGAGCAGATAAAGACCGAGCTGGACCCGGCCAGGCAGGACGAGCTGTTCATCGGCATGAACGACCTCATCGTGATGGACGTGTGCGAGATCCCGCTGGTGGCCCGCGCCGGCGTGTCGGCGCACTCGGCGGACCTGACGGGAATCGATGGCTCAGGGTGGGCCGGCGACCTGTGGAACATCAAGGACTGGGGCCGAGAGGGCATGTGAGCGGGTAGCGGGTAGCGGGTAGGAGCACGTAACGCACTACCCGCTCCCGTCTCCTCGTCCCCCCTCTCCCAGCATCGGGAGAGGGGGCCGGGGCGTGCGGTAGCACTTGTGCGGTAGCACTTGTGCGGCAGCACTCGTGAGGGCGTTCCCCCGCCAGCATGCGGAGATCCAAAGGACGACAAGTGGCGCTGTTAAGGCTTGTCGTCCTTTAGGTGGTTATGCAAGATGTGCGTGATGCGTGGGGTGTAACGCGTGACGCGTAACGTGTAACGCGGGTTCGTAGGGGCGCATCGAATGCGCCCTGTTGGTGGCCCGGCACTCGAAACCGGCAGCCGGGGTTGCGTCGTTGAACGCCGGTTCGGGCGGCGAGCCGGGCGCATTCGATGCGCCCCTACACGTATACGAGTTTGTTCATCAGTCCGTAGGCCATCGTATTCGCGCCGACCGTGCCCCGCGTTACACGTTACAAGCCTCGCATCACGACGCCCGCTCCTCATACCCCAGCGCCGCGCAGATCGGGACCGCCCCCTGCGAGCCGTGCGCGATGGCCGCCGACAGGTCGACCGTGTCCCCGGCCCCGAAGCCGTTGGCGGTGAACCAGCCCGCGTTGGCCTCGATCACGTAGCGGTACGGGCCGGGCGGGGGATAGACCACCGGGTAGCTCGCCGACTCCCGGTCGGCGGCGAGCATGTTGGACAGGCCGAGCAGCGTGCCGTCGGCGGCGATCCAGGCCAGCTGCAACGGGATCTCCGTGTTGCGGTTCCAGAACCCGCCGGTGGCGTCCGCGGCAAAGACGAACAGCATCGCCTGGTGCTCCAGCATCGAGTAGCGGTGCATCAGCCCGCATTGCCGTAGCGGCTGCGTGTCGGCCACCTCGACGAACAGCTGCTGCGCGCCGTCGCTGCCGGTCACCGTCACCTGGGCGAAGTCGGGGTTGTCGTAGCGCCAGGCGTGATAGTGCTGCCCGACGTTGCCGGCCTCCACCTGCCAGCCGTCCGGATTGCCCGGCGTGTAGGTCAGCACGCGCCGCTCGAAGGCCTGCGCCAGCACTTCGCGCGGCTCGCCGCCCACCCGCACCGTCGTCCAGTACGCCTCGGTGATCGGCAGGCCGGTCGCGTAGTATGGGTTCTCGAACAGCGGCGCGCTGACCAGGCCGCCATCCACGCTGACCGGACCCGACGCGTTCATGAACTCCCAGAAGACCGACGCCACGCGATGGCCGGTCTCCGGCGACAGCGGCCCGGCGGTCACGCCCCAGGCAGCGGCGCTCTGGCTGGCGCCGACGGCCCCGTTGCGCGCCAGCGTCTGGACGACCGGCGCGCCGTCGTCGAGCGGGCTGGCCCCGGCCACCAGCGCCAGCGTGGCGTAGACCGGCGCGGCCGGGTCGTCCGGATCGCCCGCGATGTTGGCCAGCGACGGACGCCGGGGCTGGAAGTCGTCGTCGCCGGTCTGCAGGCGGCCGCGCATCAGCTCCACCACCAGCAGCCCGTTGGTGACGTGCCACGGCGCGTCCGGCTCGCGCCAGGCGTTGTCCTCCATGCGGGACTTGTCGTAGTAGCGGACGCGCCGCGAGCCGCCTGGGGCGTCCTCATACGTCTCGGCCAGGTCGCCGGTAAACGCCGCCGGTCCCCACATCCAGGTGCGGCTGACCTGCAGCGACGCGACCGGGCCGTCCGTCCGCTGCCAGGTCCGGTCGAACGGGTCGGCGGCCTGCGCGGGGACGGGGGACGGAGCGGGAGCCGGCGTCGCCGCCCTGGACGCGCCCGGCGAGCAGGCGAGCAGGAGGACGACGAGGAGAGCGGAGAGGGGGGAGGACCTAACCCCCCAGCCCCCTTCCCTGCGAGGGAAGGGGGAGCGGCTGGCTCGTGGCCAACAGGCTCCCCCTCTCCGCGTCGGGGAGGGGGCTGGGGGGAGGGGTCCGCGTCCTGGCTCACGCATCTTGAACGTCAATCTCCAGCGACACGTCCAGCGCCGGGGCGGAATGGGTCAGCGCGCCCACCGAGATCAGGTGCACGCCCGTTTCCGCCACGGCGCGCACGCTGTCCAGCGTGACGCCGCCGGAGGCTTCCAGCAGCGCGCGGCCCGCCGCGCGGCGCACGGCTTCGGCCATGGTCGGGATGTCCATGTTGTCGAGCAGGACCACGTCCGCCCCGGCCTGCAGCGCCTGCTCCAGCTCGTCCAGCGACGTCACCTCCACCTCGATCTTCAATGTATGCGGCGCGTAGGCGCGGGCGGCGGCGATGGCGAGGGCGATGCGCTGCGGCCCTCCGATGGCCGCCAGGTGGTTGTCCTTGATCAGCACGCCGTCCGCCAGGCCCATGCGGTGATTGTGCCCGCCGCCGTCGCGGATGGCCGCTTTCTGCAGCGCGCGCATGCCCGGCGTCGTCTTGCGGGTGTCGATGATCCGCGCCCGCGTGCCGGCCACGGCGGCGACGTACTGGGCCGTGATGGTCGCCACGCCGCTGAGGCGTTGCAGGAAGTTCAGCGCCACCCGCTCGCCGCTGAGCAGCCCCCGCGCCGGACCGGCCACCGTCGCCGCCACGTCGCCGGGGGAGACCGCGCCGCCGTCCGGCAGCAGGCAGGTCACGACGATGCGCGGGTCGACCCGCTCGTAGACGGCGCGCACGGTCGCCAGACCGGAGAGCACGCCCGCCTGCTTGATCAGCACGCGCCCGGTGGCCATGCGCTCGGCCGGGACGCTGGCGAGGGTGGTCACGTCGCCGCTGCCGATGTCCTCGGCCAACGCCAGCTCGATCAGCGCCAGCGCGCCCCGGTCCAGCGACGCCGCGATTAACATTGCTACTCAATGTCCACGACGAAGGCGTACGCGGTGTGCAGCGGCAATGGGGCTCCCTCGGGCATCGTCCAGTTAACGATGACGGAGAGCACGTAACGTCCGGGCGGAACAGTCGGAATCAATTCAATGTCCGGGCCGGTGACCGTCGCTTGCTGGACCGGAGGAGTCTGCGCCACGAAGGCCGGATCATCGCCGATCACCTGGCCGGAGGGATCCACCGGGATCACGGCGTTATCGTCCAGCAGGTACAGGCCAAGCTCGGTCGTCAGCGGCGGCAGGCTCGTGTTGGGCGTCGTCACCGTGCCCGGCGTGCTCGCGCTCCAGGTCACGCTGGGATGCTCCAGGATCAGGTAGCCCACCTGAATGTCGGCGCATTGCAGCAGCCTGACCTCGCACCAGTTCCACGATCCCAGCGCGGCCTGCGCCTGCCCGCCGTTCGTGTTCAGGAACATGTCGGGCGGGCGAATCTCGTCCTCCGGATTCGGCGTCCCTGGTCAGACGGGCGCGGGCGTGCCGGCGGGCGCGGGCGTGCCGGCGGGCGCGGGCGTGCCGGCGACCGGCGGCGTGGCGGTGACGGGCGGCTGGGCCGTCGCGGTCTGCGCCCAGGCAGTCTGCTCGGCCGCGCGGGTGATCAGCGCCTCCGGCGTGTGGTCGGGCGGCGTGGGCGTGAACGTTTCAATGGTAAAGACCGGCCCGCCATTCGAGTCATCTCCCAGACAGGCGCTGCCGAGCAGCATGACGACAACCGACACGACGGCGAGGCTGATGAGCGGGCGCGCGATGCGGCAACCTGGGGGGAACCACGGGTCGTCGTCATGGCGGTGGCTTTCGGTTACCTTACGATTCGAATCTGACAACTGAACCCTCTCCAAGCAACGGCGATGTTTCTTCTATTGTAATGACGCGCGACCCAACGATCCGCCAATCCCGTAGGGGCGCATGGCAATGCGCCCTCGGGGATGCCCACGCCGCACGACCGGCAATCGGGGGCCGGCGGGTCATCACCGTGCGAACGGGCAGGCGGCGGGCCGGGCGCATTGCCATGCGCCCCTACGGCGGCAAACGGCCCCGAACATACCCGACCCGCTTCGAACGCCGCATGGTCCGGCCGGGCGCATGCGATGCGCCCCTACGGCGGGTGCGGTCCGCCTTTATACAACGCACGGCCGGCGGATGCGTTGCGGTCCAGACAGGCGCTGTCATCTGTTGCCTGCCCGTGTCGATCCTGAAGCAGCCGGCGCAATCTGAACCGGGCCTGAAATCCGCCTGAAAATCTGGTGACGGAAAGTCGCAACCAGCGCGCCTGCCGTTCGTTCTATATTCGAGCGACACGACCCGTCCGACCCGTCCGGCCTGCCACGCGTGGCAACCGGGCGACCGTGAGTGTGACGGAGCGGCGCGCGGCAGGCGGCCGGACAGGCCCACGCAACGGTGACATTCGCGGGCGGACGAGGGGACTTCCCCCTGTACGTACGCAGCGTTCTGGCGCGTGGATGGTTGACAGCCGCGCAGATGCTCCCTATACTGCAGACGGGAAGCAAGCGCTCCAGCTTGATCTGCTTGCATTGGCGTTTGGAAGGAGGCGCGTAAAGGGGTGGCATGTGTCTGTCCGGCACTGCGGTGTCCGGACGTACGACGGGGGGTCGCCGGCTTCAGGACGTGTCATGCGGCTGAAGGTCTGGTGACCGGGTTTTTCTGCGTGGGAGTGCGGAAGGAGCACAACCTTTGAGTTCTAAGCGACCTCATACCGTAGTACGGTTGGTCGTTGCGTTGGGAATGGTCGTTTCACT
>DATKCN010000273.1:0-6857 GCA_035513175.1 Thermomicrobiales bacterium | reverse complement strand
CGCAGGGCCCGCCGGTAGTTCGGCTGGGCCCTTTGTGTATCCGCCGTCAGGTCGCGACGGAGGGTGACATGGTTGCCTGTCGTCTCATCCGCGAGAGTGACGCCGAGCAGTATCTCGATCTTTGCCTGGCTCTGGACCGCGAGTCCCAGTTCATGATGTATGAGCCCGACGAGCGTCGCTCGACCGTCGATGCCGAACGAGACCGCATCCGCGACGTACTGACGGCTCCAAACCAGGCCATCATCGTTGCCGAGGCTGGGGAGATGCTGGCCGGGTACATCGAGCTGTACGGTGGCGAATTTCGGCGCGTGCGTCATGTCGCCTGCATTGTCGCGGGAGTTCGCGCGTCTCACGCCGTCCAGGGCATCGGCTCAGCCCTCTTTCATGCGGGTGAAGACTGGGCTCGCCAGGCAGGCGTCTCTCGCCTTGAGCTCACCGTCATGACGCACAACGAGGCAGCCGTTCGCCTCTATCAGCGACGCGGCTTCTTGATCGAAGGCACGCGCCGCGGCGCGATGCGAGTCGACGGCCATCACATCGACGAGTTCAATATCGACAAGTTGCTTGACCAGGGGGTCGTGCAAACAAATGTGACATGAGAAGTCAAAGGACGCCAAACCCATACACCGCCATTTGGCGTCCTTTGAAATCACCGCGTACGTACGAGTCTCAAGTGTCGCGGATTCGGACGCGTCTCGGGCCAGTCTACGGCGAACTCGCTGGTCAGTGAGACGCTTACTCGATCGATTCGTCGGTCAGCACCGACGCGAAGAATGCCGGGTCGATGCTCCCTCCGGTAATCACGCACACCGTCGTCCCACGCTCGTCCGCCGGGATCGACAGTGCAGCTGCCACCGACAGCGCCGCCGACGGCTCGGCGACGACCTTGTTGCGCAGGGCCAGCCGCTTCATTGCCGATTTCACCGCGTCGTCGGACACCAGGACGACATCGTCAGCAACCTCCTGCAGCACCTCGAATACCTCGGGAATGACGATTGGCACCGCCACGCCGTCGCAGATCGTGCTGCACACCACGGACACTGGATGTTCCGCCTTCCGGCTCTCGAACATCGTCGGGCACCCGAACGGCTCAGCGAGCACCATCCGCACCGATGGCTTGAGCGCCTTGATGGCTGAGCCGACACCGCCGCTCAGCCCGCCTCCGCCAATCGGGACGATAATCGTGTCCACATCGGGGCAGTCCTCGAGTATCTCCAGCCCGATCGTCCCCGCCCCTGCCATCTCGGTCCAGGGATGAATGAACGCGTACGGTTCGTTCTCCCAGCCATGCTCGGTCATGAAGCGGAACACCTCCGCGCCGGGTATGAGGATCGGCGTGCCGCCGTATGCTTCCATTGCCCGCACCTTGGCGATTGGCGCCGTGTCGGGCATCAGGCTGCGGGCGGGCACGCCGAAGTACCGCCCCGACCACGCCAGCGCCTGCGCCGTATTGCCGGAGCTCGTCGTGCTCAAACCCCTGGCGCGCTGCTCAGGCGTTCGCGACGCGACCGCGTTGAAGATTCCCCGCAGCTTGAACGAGCCGATCGGCTGCAGATTCTCAAGCTTCAGCAGCGTCCGCCGGTCATCGTCGTAGCTGTGCAGTGGCACGAGCGGGGTGCGCACGGCGACACCCTTCAACCGTTCCGCTGCCGCTCGAATGTCTTCAAGCGGTGGTCGAATGCTCATGTGCTTCGCGCCCCCTCCGGAGATGTCAGACGACGAGCGCCTCGGCGACGCTGACTGCCTCCTCGATGAGCGCAAAGTCCTCGTCGTCGACTTTGTGCACGTTGCCTTGAAACGCGAGCGTCCAATTTGCCGCCGGCCACTTGGCGACGTGCGACATCTGTCGGGCCACCGGCTCCGCCGCGACAAACGCCGCGTCATCCAGGACGATGTCGGGAGCGATGTTGACGCGCCAGGGATAGTCTTCGGCGTCGCGCTTCGGGTCCTTGCTCTTCCAGATCGGGGTATGATCTTCGAAGTACTCGGACGTGATCGTCGCGCATCCGGCGAAGGCTTTGACGCCGGTTATGTACCAGGCAATTCGGTCGCCCGGGCGCATAGTCTCCGCCTTCTTGCGGTGGCGGCTCTTCAATCCCTGGACGGTGAAGCCGTTCGCTCGGGTTGCGGCGAAGTTCTCGGGCGAGCCGACGATGATCCAGTTGGTATGGTTTGACATGGGACACTCCAATCTCGATGCGGCTGGCCGCGCGTCGATTCGCTTGGCCAGCAGGGGTACGTGCAGTGTAGCAGGTCAATCTCAGCTCCGAAGGGAGCGCGCGTGATGCTCGCCAATCGTGATGAAATCGTTCGAAGCCTCGCTGCCGTCGTAGGCGACGAATGGGTCGTGGCTGATGCCGCCGGGCTTTCCGTCTACCAGTACGATGCGTCGGACGAGGTGATCGCAGGCATTCATCGTCCGCTTCTGGCAGTCCTCCCGTCAACGGCGCAGCAGGTTGCCGCCTCCGTCGCGATCGCCAACGCGCACGGGCTGCCTGTCGTCGCGCGTGGCGCCGGAACCGGACTCGCAGGCGGCGCGATCGCGTCCAGTGGCGGTCTCCTGATCGTGCTGACGCGCATGACCCGGATTCTCGAGGTCAACACCATCGATCGTTACGCCGTTGTCGAGCCGGGTCTCGTCAATCTCGATCTGTCGATTGCCCTCGCCGATGACGGCTACTTCTTCGCGCCTGATCCGGCCAGCCAGCGCGCCTGCACCATCGGCGGCAACATCGCCAACAATTCCGGCGGACCCCACTGCCTGAAGTACGGCGTCACGAGCAACCACATCCTTGGTCTTGAGGTCGTGCTGCCGTCGGGCGAGCTGACCTGGGTCGGTGGCGCCGCGTCGGAAACGTCAGGCTACGATCTCACCGGCGCTATCGTTGGATCCGAGGGCACGCTCGGCATCGTCACCAAGGCGATGGTGCGCCTGACGCGCAAGCCGGAGGCTGTGTCGATCTTGCTGGCCGCCTTCCCCACAATGGAGTCCGCGTCGCGCGCCGTGACGTCCGTCATCGCCCACGGCATCCTGCCCGCGTCATTGGAGATGATGGACGCGCTCACGATCTCTGCGGTCGAGGCCGCGTACCACTGTGGCTACCCGACCGACGCTGCGGCGGTGCTGCTCGTTGAGCTCGACGGCATGGCGGAGACTGTTGCCGAGAACCGCGAGGATGTTGCCCGGCTGTGCCGGGAGAACGACGCCCAGATGGTGCGCGTCGCGACCAGCAAGGCCGAACAGGACCTGCTGTGGCTGGGCCGTAAGTCGGCGTTCGGAACGCTGGGACGCCTGGCGCCGAACTACTACTTGCAGGACACCGTCGTTCCCCGCACCAAGTTGCCCACAGCGCTGAAGTTTGTCGAGTTGCTCGGCCGCGACTTCAGGCTTCAGATCGCCAACGTGTTTCACGCGGGCGACGGTAATCTGCATCCGCTCATGCTTTTTGACCGCTACGAACGGGGCGCGATTCAGCGCGTCCTCGAAGCGGGCGACGCCCTGCTCGAGCACTGCATCGCCGCTGGCGGCTCCGTCAGTGGCGAGCACGGCATCGGGCTGGAGAAGAAGGAGTCGATGACGCTCGTTTACACCCCAGACGACCTCGCCGCTATGGCAGGGCTGAAACTGTCGTTCGACCCATACGAGCGCTTCAACCCCGGCAAGATCTTCCCCACCGCATACTCGTGTGGCGAGCTCTCCCGGCTCAAGACCATGAGCCTGGCGCGCGAGACGCAGCATGTCGGCTGAGATCGCGTCCGACATCCTCACTGTTGACTCGCAGCGCGTGTCGACCGTGCTTGAGCCGGATACGGTGGCTGAGGCGGCAGCGATCGTCTCGGATGCGCGTCGGGATGGGCGCCACCTCGTGATCGCGGGTGGGCGGACGCGGCTTTCATTTGGTGCCGTCGGTGGACCCTTCGACGCCTCACTTTCGACACGTAGGCTGAATCGCGTCATCCACTACGAGCCCGACGACATGACGCTGGCCGTCGAGCCCGGCTGTACGATTCGCCAGGTCAAGACCCTGCTCGAAGCACACAATCAGACGCTGGCGCTCGACGCCGCCCACGAGGACCGCGCCACGATTGGCGCCTCCGTCGCCACCGGTCTGAGCGGGCCGCGCAGGCTTGGCAGCGGCTCGCTGAAGGACTGGTTGATCGGCATCGAAACACTGGGACCTGACGGGGCACTCGCCAAGGCCGGCGGCATGGTCGTCAAGAACGTCACCGGCTTCGACATGATGCACGTTCACTACGGCGCTCTTGGAGCATTCGGGCTCATAACCCGCGTCAACCTCAAGGTGTTTCCACGCCCTGCCTGCTCTCGGACCATTACGATGCGCTTTGACGATGCGGCCGACGCCCACGCCGCCGCTGTGTCGCTGCTGGCGTCGCAGCTCCAGCCGTCCGCGATCACAATAGCGAACGACGAAGGCTGGACGGTGCGCGTGCGTTGTGACGCGCCGGGTTCCGCGATCGATCGACTGGCTGACCGCATCGTAGCCTCCGCGACGACCGCAGCGCTTGCCGCTGTCCGGCTCCATGGCGAGGGCGACCTCGCCGTCAACGCGTTTCGTGATGTCGTCGATCTCACGTCCGGCCGTGGAGTGGCGCGCCTGCCGACTCCCGCATCGCGCCAGCTCGACGTGCTCGTCCAGCTTGAAACCTTCCACGGGCAGCGCGTGTGTGCCGACGTGGGTTCGAGCCTGATCTACGTCGCGGCTAGGCCATCATCGACGTGGTTGTCGCAGATTCGGACACTGTGCGCAAACGCCACGTTTCTGGCGCTTCCCGCCGATCTCAAGGCCGGTCTCGATGTGTTCGGTCCACTGTCCGCGCCCAACTCGGACGTGGTGAAGCGCCTGAAGTCTTCGTTCGACCCTGGCGGGACGTTCAACCAGGGGCGGTTTGTCCTCGGTCTTTGAGAATAGGTGCAGGCGAACATGTCCATGGCAGACCCCACCGTCACTGAGGCGAGGCTCGTAGTCGAGCCGGAACCGATTACCGGCTTCAGCGGCCCTGACGCGCCGCCCGTGGGCGTCATTCGCTCGTGCGTGCACTGCGGATTCTGCCTGCCTGCCTGTCCGACGTACCTGCTGACCGGCAGGGAGCGTTCGTCCCCTCGCGGCCGCATCGCTCTGATCAAGTCTGTGTCCGAGGGCACGCTCGATCTATTCGATCCCACATTCCAGGAGGAGATGTACTTCTGCCTTAACTGTCGCGCCTGTGAGGCAGCCTGTCCATCAGGCGTCAAGTACGGAGAGCTCGTAGAAACCGCGCGCGTGCAGATCGAAACGCACGTGCGGCGCCCGATCAAGGTCCGCGCCGCGCGGACGATTGCCTTACGAGGCGCCTTCGCCAGCCCGCGACGCTTCCGGCTGCTATCGACCGGCCTCAAGCTCTACCAGCGAAGCGGGCTGCGGACCATCGCGCGCAAATCCGGCGCGATCAGAGCGTTCGGTCTGGAGCAGCAGGAGGCGATGCTGCCCGAGTTGAGTGATGCGTTTCTACGTGCCGGGCGTGAGTACTGGCCCGCGCAAGGAATCCGGCGGGGCACGGTTGCGCTGCTGGCGGGATGCGTCATGAGGACCGCTTACGCCGATGTGCATCGCGCGACTGCTCGTGTCCTGGCGCGCAACGGCTTCGATGTCGATGTTCCCGACGGTCAGGGGTGCTGCGGCGCGCTGTCAGTCCACTCCGGCGATCTGGAGGGCGGTCGGACGCTTGCACGCTCGAACATCGAGGTTCTGGGTCGGCGTGACTACGACGCAGTGGTGGTCAACTCCGCAGGCTGCGGCGCCGCCATGAAGGAGTACGACTTTCTGTTACGCGACGATCCAGCGTACGCCGAGAAGGCGCGAATGTTCTCTGCCAAGGTCAGGGATGTAACCGAGTTCCTTGCCGCCGAGGGACTCAGCGTTGCCCCCGGGCGGATCGAGACGACCGTTACCTACCAGGAGCCGTGCCATCTCGTGCACGCGCAACGGGTTGCCGCCCAACCACGCTCCCTGCTCAACGCCATTCCCGGCGTGCGCCTTGTCGAGATGGCGGAGTCGTCGCTTTGCTGCGGCAGCGCTGGAATCTATAACCTGCTCCAGCCTGAGACGTCGTCCGCGCTGCTGGAACGCAAGCTCGACAACGCGCTCAGGACGGGGACGAGGACGATCGTCTCCGCCAACCCAGGCTGCATGTTACAGCTGATCGCCGGCCTTCGTCAGCGAGGTCAGGACGTTGAAGTAGTCCACATCATGACGTTGCTTGACCGCGCGTACGCCGCGCTCGATGCCGAGGGTTAGATCGTCGCAGGGAAGCGAATCACCGAGCGTGCTCCGCCTCCGGGCGCTTGCGTCAGCGCGAACGATCCCTTGAGGTCCGAAGTCGCGAGTGTGTGTGCTATGCGCAGCCCTAGCTTGCTGTGCCGGTCCAGGTCGAAGTCGTCCTTCAAGCCTGCTCCATCATCCTCGATGACGACGCAGATTACCCCATCGTCTCGATCGGTCTGAACCGAAACTGTCCCGTGGTCGCGTCCGGCAAACCCGTGCTCAATTGCGTTGACGACGCACTCGTTGATCAGCAGCGCGAGTATCGTTGCCTGGCGTGACGACGCTTCAATCGTTGTGGTTGTCACATCGAAATGGATCCTGACACCGGGTGGCACGACGTTGATCGACGCTTCGTCCACCACATGCTTCGCGATCGACGAGATGGGCGCCGAGGTCACGTTGTCTCGTGACAGCAGGTTGTGCACCGCCGCAATTGACTGCACTCGCGCGACAGCCTCCTGAAGTGGGAGCGTCCACCCCGAGTACTCGGCATGTCGGGCCTGCATCGACAGCAGGGCGGCGACCGTTTGCAGG
>DATKCN010000272.1:0-2400 GCA_035513175.1 Thermomicrobiales bacterium | reverse complement strand
GGCGCGAGAACTACGAGCAGGGCCACATCCCCGGCGCGGCCTACGTCGACCTGCTGGAAGAGCTTGTCGACCGGGAGCAGACTGGCTTCTATTCCGCACGGCCACCGGCAGAGCAGTTCGCTGCCGCCATGTCGCGCCTCGGCGTCGGCGACGGAACGCGGGTCGTGCTCTACGATGACTTTCTGGGCATGTTCGCGACGCGCATCTGGTGGTTGCTGCGAACCTTCGGCTTCGATCAGGCCGCCGTCCTCAACGGGGGCTGGCTGAAGTGGAAGGGCGAGGGCCGTGAGATCTCGACATCACCGGCAAGCTACCCACCCGCGACCTTTGTTGCCAATCCTCGACCGGAACTGGTCGCCAGCAAGGACGACGTGCTGGCGGCGATTGGAAACGATGGCGTCTGCCTGGTGAACGCGCTGCTCGAGCAGGAGTACACGGGCGACCCCGCCTTCCCACACCACTACGGGCGCGCGGGCCACATCCCGTCGAGCGTCAACGTGCCGTTCGTGGGCGTACTCGACATGCAGGCCAGCAACCAGTACGCGGCAGCCGGCACGATACGTAGCTTGTACGAAGGAGCCGGGGCGCTTGAGGCCGAGCGGGTCATCACGTACTGTGGGGGCGGGATCGCCGCCAGCCAGGCCGCCCATCTGCTGGCCCTGCTGGGCGTCGAGAACGTCGCGCTCTACGACGGCTCGATGACCGAATGGGGCGCGGATCCCAGCCTGCCACTGGTGACCGGGTCCGCGCCGTAGCCGTCGGCTTGTTACGTTGCCGGGGAGCGTGGCGCGCCTCCCCGGCAAACCGAATGGAGAGGCCGCATGCCCACGCTGTCCGAGGCCGCTAACTCCGCCGAACAGGTTGCCCGACCGAGCGAGCAGGCCCTGCTCGACGCATGGCGACAGCTCGTCGAGGACAATGCCGCGCAGGTCGAGCGGCTGACCGAGCGCGAGCCACATGGCGGCGACTTCTGGGCGGAGGGGTTCGCGTCCGCAACGATCAGCTCGAACGCGGTGAACCCTGCCGACGAGTATCTGGCCTCGATCGCCGGACCGGACGAGACGTGGCTCGACATCGGCGCGGGGTACGGCCGCACCACGCTGCCCCTCGCCCGCAACGTGCGCCGCATCACTGCCGTCGACCCCTCGCCGGGGCTGACGGAGCGCATCCGGGCCAGTATTGCTGAGCACGGCATCGCCAACATCGACGTGCTGGAGGCGGACGCCTGGCCGCCGCGCGTGTCTCCTGGCGTCCACGATGCCTGCATCGCCGTCAACGTCGTCAACTTCGTCGCCAACATCGGCCCATTCCTGGACGCGATGGACGCGCACGCGCGGACACGCTGCGTCATCGTCGCGACGGAGCTTGGCACGGCCTGGCAGCCGGTCGAGCCGGTGTTCGAGGAGCTGCATGGCGAGCGCTTCATCCGCCAGCCTGCGTTGCAGGAGATTCTGGCGCTGCTCTCCGCCCGTCGCCGCCGGTTCGACGTGGCGACGTTTTCATTCGACCCGCCGTGGGGGCTCAACGGCGAGCCGCTGGATGTCGCCCACGCGCGGGTGCGCAGCCACTACCTCGTGCGCGAGGGATCGGAGAAGGACGCCAGGTTAGGAAACCTGCTGGCCGCGCACTTCGGCATCGGCAACGGCCTCGTCCAGATGCCGCCGCCGATGGGCCGCTTTACCGCGGCGATTACCTGGGATGGGGCCGCGACGTAGGGCCGCGGTCTACGATGACCACGGCACCGGACAACCGTCCGGCCCGCACACGCCGGCCGCGATCTCGGCTTCGCGTTCCTGCTTGAGCTGCTGGCGCTGCCAGTCCCAGTCGATCGTCGGGTGGAATTTTTCGGGATAGCGCGCCACCCAGATCTGCTTGCGGATGACGAGGTTCTCCGGGTCACGATGCAGGGCGTCCTGCCATTCCTTGACGGCCTCGTCCCGCTTCCCCAGCGAATCGAGCAGACGCCCCAGCCGCAGCTTGGTGTCGACCAGCTCGCGCTCCGCCGGTCCGAGCGTGTATGGCGCGTCCTTGACGGTGCTGGGCCCGGGATCATCGCCGCGCAGGAAGCGCTCGACGACCGCGACGTCCTCGTCCTTGTCGATCGAGAAGCCGCCGAACTTCGTCCAGCGGATCGTGCCGTCCGGGTCGATCAGCACGCCGTTGGGGACGACCTTGAAGCCGAGCAGATCGCTCAGCAGGCCGTGCTCGTCGACAACGGTTGGATAGGAAGCGCCCGCCGCCTCGACAAACGGACGCGCCGCATCCGCGCCGGTGTGCTCCAGCGCGATCGAGACCAGCTCGAAGTCAGCGGATTGGCGCTGCTCGTAGAATCGCTGCCACCCGGGCAGCTGCTCCCGGCAGCCTCACCACGAGCCCCACATGTACAGCAACAGTCGTTTG
>DATKCN010000271.1:0-11538 GCA_035513175.1 Thermomicrobiales bacterium | reverse complement strand
TCGTCGCCAACGGGCTGCGGCACGGCGCCGCCGACCTGCAACGCTCGCGGCGCGCCATTCTGAACGGCCTGCATCGGGTCGAGCGCGCGCTGCAGGGCTACGACGTGCTGGTCAGCCCGACGCTGAGCGTCTTCCCGCCGGCTGTCGGCGAGGAGTCTCTGGAGTTGCTGCGCTTTACGACCCTGTGGGACCTCAACGGCTGGCCCGCGATCTCCGTTCCGGTCGGGGTGTCGGAGCGCAACCTTCCAATTGGATTCCAGATCGTTGGCCGACCGTGGAGCGAGGCGCTGCTGCTGCGGACCGCGCGCGTCATTGAGCAGGCTCACGCGCTCACCTTCCCTCCGGCGGGCCTGGCGCCAACAGGCTGAGCATCAGTAGTCCGCGACGAAGGATCGGCAGCGTCACCATCACCCCTGTCATCCTGACGATAGGAAGGATCCGTGCCTGACCTCGGCCCATACCGTCGCGGGGGAAGAACCGATCCTTCATGGAGCCTGCCCGGAGGCGCGTAGGGTTCAGGATGACAAGGCTTCCCTCGTCGTGACGGGCGTCGTTCCATGTCACAACTCCTCAGCCTGCGCTCAGCCTTCCAATCTCTCGCTGGGGTACAGTTGGCGGGCGTGTGTCCGTTCACCTGCCCGTGGCAGGTCGCTGCGACGCTGTGGAGTGTTCGTGCCATCCCTCAGACCGTCCGTCCCGGCCACCCTGTTCCTGCTGCTGACCCTGATGCTATCCACGCTCGGGCCGCTCGGGGGACCGCAACCTGCGCTCGCCGTCGACGACGGCAACCCGTTTTTCGCCAACACATGGCAGCGCACCGATCAGGTCGTCGCCAGCACTGAGGTTTCCCGCACCTGGGTCTGGGGGCCGGAGCCGGTCACCAGCGAGCGCGGCGAGCCATACCTCGATTCGCCCGGTGGCACTCGGCTGGTGCGCTACTTCGACAAGAGCCGCATGGAGATCAACGACCCCGGCTGGGACCCTGGCGACATCTGGTTCGTCACCAACGGCCTGCTGGCGCGCGAGCTGATCGAGGGCCAGATGCAGCTCGGCGACAACACGTTTGAGAATCGTGGCCCGGCGCAGGTCAACATCGCCGGTGACTGGGACGACCCGGACGGCCCCACCTACGCCAGCTTCACGACCCTGCTCGGCGACCCGCCACTGCCGGAGGGCGCGGCGGTGAGCCAGACCGTTAACCGCGCCGGCGGCGCCGGTTGCTGCGTGCCCAACGACCATGGCGTGCGCGCCGGGCCGCTCGTTTCTGAGACTGGACACCGCGTCGCCAGCGTCTTCTGGGACTACCTCAACTCCAGCGGCAAGATCGTCGAGCGGGGACGCCGCACGACTGGACCGCTGTTCGCCAATCCCTACTACGCTACCGGCCTGCCGATTGGCGAGGCCTACTGGGCGCAGGTGCGCGTCGCCGGTGTCCAGCAGTGGGTGCTGGTGCAGCCGTTCGAACGGCGCGTGCTGACCTACACACCTGGCAACCCGGCCGGCTGGCAGGTCGAGATGGGCAACGTTGGCCTGCACTATCACATCTGGCGCTACGGCTCCGGCTCCGCGTCAGCCCCGCCGAGCTGGGACCTGCCCGCCTACCCGACCTGGATTCCTGCCGGACAGACGGTCGACATCCCCGATCTGGATGTCCGCTATGGACTTCATCTGAGCTCAGTCAACGTCGACACCGGCGCGGTCACCGTGCAGCAGCAGATCAGTATCGACAGCTTCAAGGGCGCCCAGCCTGACCGGCTCTACATTCAGATTGTGGCGGCCCATTTTGGCTACTTTACACTCGACAGCCTGACCCTCAACGGCCAGTCGGTCACGACGGTCTCCCACCATGGCGGCTTCATACGCGAGCTGACGTTGCCGCCCAACCTGCCCACGCCTACCACCATCGACATCGACTTCCGGCTCAACATTGGGCTGGAGCCGTCCGGGTGGGGCGGCACGTCGCTCGATTCCGGCATCTTGCGCTTGGGCTACTTCTTCCCCATCATCTCCGACCTGCACGCCTTCTCCGACACGCTCGATCCATCTCAGGCGCAGGTGGCCGACTTCGACGTTACCGTTGATGTAGCGCCGGATGTCACCGTAGCCCATGCTGGCTGGGAGATTGGCCGCGAAACGCTGGGAGATGGACGCCTGCGCTACCGCTTGACGGCTGAGAACGTCCGCGACTTCGCCATGCTGCTCTCGCGCGGCTTCGGCTATTCGGAGCGAACCTCCCCCAGTGGCGTGCTGATCAAGCTCTACATCCACTCGTCGAGCATGGCAGGCGTCTCCAATGAGACCGTCGCCTTCCGCAACGATGTCATCTTCGCCGCCGCCGTCGACGCGCTGGAACAGCTCGGCGGGCTGATCGGTCCCTATCAGTACGACACGCTGGTGATCGCCGACTCCGGCCCAACCATGCCGGCCGGGCTGGAGTTCCCCAGCCTGCTGTACATCAACCCGGCATATTCCCAGCTCGATCGGCTGATCTACCACGAGGTCGCGCACCAGTGGATGCACGCCATGATCGGTAACCGCACGCTGGTGGATGGCTGGATCGACGAAGGCGGCGCGGAGTTCTTCGAGCGCGGCCTGCCGACGGGCTTTACCGAACGCCCGGCCATCCCTGCCGGTGGCTACCGTTACTGGCTCGACTCGCACGCTGACGAGTTGGTCTACGACGCTTCACGCCAGTGGTACTTCAGCATCTACGAGCAGGGCGCCCGCTTCTACTACGACGTGCTGGACCGCATGGGCTGGGACGCCTTCTGGCGCGCCTTCCAGAACCTGTACGCCGAGCACCTGTTCGGCATCGTCACCGCCCACGACATGCTCGCCACCTTCCAGGAATACAGCGCCACCGATCTGCGCCCGCTCTACGACGACTACTTCCGCTACCCCTGGGTGTGGGAGTTGCTCGCGCCGGGCGGGTGAGCGAGCGGATAGCGGTTTGCGGGTAGGGGTTGGAATCTTGTCATTCTGAACGAAGTGAAGGCTTGTCCTGAGCGTAGCCGAACGAATCCGTGCTTCGCAGTGGCCGATGTAGCTACGGTACAGGGACGGATCCGTCCGAGGCCCGCCCCTAACCGCTACCCGCCAACCGCTATCCGCTCCGAAGGGTCAGAGCGCGAAGCGCGTCAACACCCGGCTGAGCATGCCGCGCCACGTCAGCATCAGTTGCACGCCATTCTCGGCGTTGAACGCGACCGAGCGCTCACCGATGCGCTGAATGTCCGGTCCCAGCCCCGCCAGGTCGGCCAGCGTCTGGTGATCGAAGTCGACCTCGACGAACGCGTCCCGCACACGGAATGGCTGTATCGACCCGCGCAATCCGACGGCTTCCCGCGCCGCCGCCTCGATCAGCTCGCAGGCCAGATCCGGATGGATGCTGTCCGCGGTCTCGGTCGCCAGCGCCGTCTTGACCTGCACCCCGACCACGCCCGCGCCAATCAGGTCTCTCACCTGCTCGATCGACAGGTCGTCGCCGGTCACCATCACGACAGGCACGCCAAAGTCCCCGGCCACCGCCGCGTTCAGACCGTACTCGCCCATGGACACGCCGTCCACGCGCACGTCCGCGACCGCGCCGATGTAGGTGTGCGCCAACACGCCGTTCGGCGTGCCCGCCCGCGCGTGATAGCCGGTGAAGATCGTGGCGACCACGCCCTCGGCGCCGACCCCCTGCATCATCGACAAGTCCTTCTGGCTGCCACTGATCAGCCGGCAGCCACGCGGCAGGTCGTCGATCAGGATGTTCTTCATGCCATCGTGCGAGTCGTTGACGATCACCTCGTCCGCCCCCGCCGCCAGCGCGCCCCGCACAGCCGCCGCCACCTCGCGCGTCATGCGCTGCCGGGCCCGCTCGTACTCCGCCGGACCCTTGCCGTCCAGCCAGGGCGGCATCACCTGCACCCAGTCGACGACCCCCGTCGTCCCCTCCATGTCCGCTGAGATGTGTACCTTCATGCACCCCTGCTCCCCGTGATTCACGCGTGCTCTCGATTACGGCAGTGTCGCATGACGCAGGGCGAGGGAGTGGAACGTCGAACGTGCGTGATTGACGTGCAGTTCGTTCACGACGTCACACCCACTGGAGCGACTCCACTACTTTCCGCTATTCACTTTCCACTCAGAAGAGCTGAATCCAGGTCCGGAGCCGCATGTTGATCTCGTCGCGCACTCTGTTGAAAGCCCGCTGCCGCTCGGCGTCGCTGCCCTGCGCCGCGCTGGGGTCCGGGAACGACCAGTGGATGCGCCTCGGGTCACCTGGGAAGATCGGACACGCTTCGTTCGCGCCGTCGCAGACGGTGATGACGTAGTTGAAGTCCTGTTCGATGAACTCGTTGAGATGCTTGGAGCGCTGCCCGGAGATGTCAATCCCGATGTCTTCCATGGCCGCGATGGCCAGCGGATGGACCCGCGTCTCCTCGGTTCCCGCCGAGCTGACCTCGAACGTCGCGCCGCCGTGATGCCTCAGCAGCGCCTCCGCCATTTGTGAGCGTGCCGAGTTATGGGTGCACAGAAACAGCACGGTGATCGGCGACGCTTCCGTCGTGCGCGAAACCCGCGCCTGGTGAGCTGCGGTCATGCCTGCCCTCCTCCTGCTCTTCTCGCGTGCTCCGTCAACCTGCCGGAGCGGGTGGCGCCGCCTTGACCTCCACTGTCGCTGCCTCGTTACGACGCGGAGGATCGTCGGGATACAGCCGCCGCCCCAGCCACAGCGCGACATAGACCAGCGCGACCAACACTGGAACCTCGACCAGCGGCCCGACCACCGCGGCCAGGGCCTCCTCGGACGCAAGGCCGAAGGCGCCGATGGCCACAGCGATGGCCAGCTCGAAGTTGTTGCTGGCTGCCGTGAAGGAGAGCGCCGCCGTTTCGCGGTAGCGAAACTTCAACAGCCACGAGACCCAGAAGGCGACCGCGAACATGATGCCGAAATACAGCAGCAAAGGCAGCGCGATGCGCAGCACGTCGAGCGGCGTGTCGAGCATGACCTCGCCCTTGAGCGCGAACATCATCACGATGGTGAACAGCAGCCCAATCAGCGCCGTCGGGCCGATGCGGGGCAGGAACGTCTGCTCGTACCACTCATCGCCCTTCTTGCGGCTCAGATACAGGCGAGTCAGGAAGCCCGCCAGTAGCGGGATCCCCAGGAACACGAGGACACTGACGGTAATCGACCAGATGGAAACATCGAGCGTGGTGGCTGCTTCACCCAGCCAGCCGGGCACAATCGACAGGTAGAAGTAGCCCAGTATGGCGTACATCACGATCTGAAACACCGAGTTCACTGCTACCAGGATGGCCGCGTACTCACTGTCGCCGCAGGCAAGCTGGTTCCAGATCAGCACCATCGCGATGCAGCGCGCCAGCCCGACGATGACCAGGCCAGTGCGGTAACCGGGGTGATCGGGCAGCAGCGTCCATGCCAGCGCGAACATGAGCGCTGGCCCAATGATCCAGTTGAGTACGAGCGATGTGCCAAGCAGCCGGCCGTTCGACGCGGCAGCCGGGATGCGCTCATATTTGACCTTCGCCAGCACCGGGTACATCATCCACAACAGCCCGATGGCGATGGGCAGGGAGACGTTCCCGATCTGCAGGGCGTCAAGCAGGTCCGCGATGCCCGGGAACACGCTCCCGATCCCGATCCCCAGCGCCATCGCGGCGAAGATCCAGACCGGCAGGAGGCGGTCGAGCAGCGAAAGCTGGCTCGTCACGCTGGTCGTCGGTCGTAGAGCGACTGCCTGTGCCATGGTCGCCTTCCCGTCTATCGCTGGCTGTTGTCGGATACTGGCGCGTCGTTCGGCAGGACAAGCTCCTGTTTCCAGTCACCGGTGTCAGCGGCGCATGGCAACGGGACCGGATCGTAGTCCGTCTGGTCAAGCAGCATCCCCAGCCGCGCGCTGAGCTCGCGGAGTGACGCCCGGTCGAGCCGGTAGTACAGCCAGCGCCGGTCGCTGGCGTGCGGATAGGCCTCGACCAGCCGGGCCCGGCGCAGGATGCCGACGTGATGCGAGATCACGCTCTGCTTGAGCTGCAACACCTCGACGAGATGACAGACGCAGTGATCCCGGCGCCGCAACAGATCGACGATCGCCAGCCGCGTCGGGTCGGCCAGTGCTGCCAGTTTCGCCTGTGTCTCGACATCAGCCTGCGTCGAGGTTGCCATTAACGACTCCTCCACATACATCGACGTTCGTCAATGTATTGTAGAGTATAAAGTGCTCTCGTGGTTGATGTGTTACAGATCTCTAACGCGTTACGATGTCACGCGGACCCGTGACCCCAGCAATGTCTGACAGGTGTCGCCGGCCGCGCACGGAGCAGCGGCCGGAAACGTTGCCGTCGCAGGCCGACGCGCCCGTGAAGTCTCGCTCGCGGAGATGTTTGCCGGGTCGTGATGCAGGGGACGACTCCCTTTTACGAACGAGCGTGGCGTCTGGGGCTTGACAAACGCTCCAACATTTCGTAAATTAACGAAACGCTGCCGTTGGGCGGCGATTCTTAGCAGCGGTTCTTCGTAAAAAGACGAAGGGAAGATTCCATGAACGTCGATGCACTGGCGCACGCGATCATCCGCGAGGCGGCGGAACCCGACCCGCTCTACCTCTCCAGGCCATTCCATCACGGCTTCACGCGCGTTGCGGCCCGCTGGCATCAGCGCGACATTCCGTTGCTCAACGGCCGTCAGTCGTTGCCGCCGGTAGTCGCCCGTCCGTCCGTCGCCACAGCGGCGCCCGTCCTCCACGTCCATATATCGCGCTCTGCCCCATGCTGCGCAGCCGCCGCGTGACGCCGCGACTCTGACACGTTCGATCGTCCCACGTTGAGAAAAGGAAACACCCATGAGCCAGTCACCGCTACCAGTCGCCGTCATCGGCGCCGGACCTGTCGGTCTCGCAGCCGCCGCTCACCTCGTCAACGCCGGTGAAACGCCCATCGTGTTCGAGGCCGGATCCGGCGTTGGCGCAAGCATGCGCTCCTGGTCCCACGTGCGGGTCTTCTCGCCGTGGAAGTACAATGTCGATCCCGTCTCCCAGTCCTTGCTGGAGCACTCCGGCTGGGTCATGCCCGATCCCGAGGCCTATCCCACCGGCGGCGAGATCGTCGCGCGGTACCTCGAGCCGCTGGCGGCCCTGACGGAGATCGCGCCGCATGTCCGCTACGGAGCGCGTGTTGTCGCGGTTACCCGCCACGGCTTCGACAAGATGAAGACGGTGGGACGCGACGAAGCCCCCTTCCTGCTGCACGTCCAGACCAGCGAGGGCGCCGAGGAGTACCTGCTCGCCCGCGCCGTGATCGACGCATCCGGCACGTGGGAAGCCCCGAACCCGCTGGGCACGAGCGGCCTGCCCGCGCCGGGCGAGCGCGCGGCCGCCGACCACATCTGGCACGGCATCCCCGATGTCCTCAACGCCGTGCGCGCCCGCTACGCCGGCAAGCGCGTGCTGGTCGTTGGCAGCGGGCACTCTGCCTTCAACGCGCTGGCAGACCTCAACACCCTTGCCGCGCAGCAGCCGGACACACGCGTGACCTGGGCCGTGCGCCGCGCGCAGGGCCAACAGATGTACGGCGGCGGCCCGAACGACCAGCTTGAAGAGCGTGGCAACCTGGGCCGCAACGTCGAGCGCCTGGTCGACGGCGGAGATGTCGAGCTGGTCACTGGCTTCCGCGTTGCCAAACTCGAAGTCACCGGCGACGGCGTGCTCGTCTCCAGCGCCGACCGCACGCTCGGCCCGTTCGACGAGATCATCGCTACGACCGGCTTCCGGCCCGACCTGTCGATCCTGTCGGAGCTGCGGCTCGACCTGGATTTCGTCGTCGAAAGCCCGACCGCGCTTGCGCCGCTGATCGACCCCAACGTGCATTCCTGCGGCACGGTCCGTCCCCACGGCGCGCTGGAGCTGAAGCACCCGGAGACCGATTTCTACATCGCGGGCATGAAGAGCTACGGCCGCGCCCCGACCTTCCTGATGCTGACCGGCTACGAGCAGGTGCGCTCCATCGTGGCCGCCCTGACCGGCGACTGGGAAAGCGCCCTCGACGTTCAGCTGACGCTACCGGAAACGGGTGTCTGCACCCTCGGCGCGGTAAGCGGCGAGGGCTGCTGCGTCCCGGAAGGAACCGGCGCTCCGGCGCTGGTGGCCGCCAACGTCTCCTGTTGCGGCGCCCCGGAGCCCGCGTTGGCCTCAGCGGGCCGTTCCGCCTGCTGCGGGTAGACGACGACCATGTCCAACGCCCGTCGCCCCCACACGGCGACGGGCGTTCCCGCGTCCGCCTCGCCCGCAAGGCGCGTCATATCCGATAATGTCCACCGGTTGCGTGGGGAGTGGGTCTTGGCAGGTGAGATGAGCGACACCGTTTCGCGACGGCGGATCAGCCCGCTGGCGCGCGTACGCGGCATGTACTACGGCTGGGCCATGGTGTTGGCCCTCTCGATCACCGAGACGACCTCGTTCGGCATCCTCTACTACGCTTTCGCCGTCTTCCTGACGCCCATGCACGAGGATCTGGGCTGGTCGGTCGCCCAGCTCACCGGCGCGTTCTCGCTGGCGCTGCTGATCTCCGGCGTGGCTGCCGTCCCGGTTGGCCGCTGGCTCGACCGGCGCGGCCCGCGCGCGCTGATGACGGCCGGCTCGATCGTCGCCACCCTGCTGGTGCTGGCCTGGGCGATGGTCGACTCGCTGATCGTCTACTACCTGATCTGGATCGGCATCGGGGTCGTCATGGCCGCGGTGCTGTACGAGCCGGCGTTCTACGTCGTCGCCACCTGGTTCCGCCGGGGCCGCGGCCGGGCGCTCACCGTGCTGACCTTCCTGGCCGGATTGGCGAGTGTCATCTTCATACCGCTGGCCAGCGTCCTGGTCAACGCCTACGACTGGCGCACGGCGCTCGTCATCCTGGCGCTCATCCTCGGCGTCGTCACCATCCCGCTGCACGGCCTCGTCCTGCGCCGCAATCCCGAGGCGTTGGGGCTGGAGGTGGATGGCGGGCGCGTCGGGTCCGCCGGCTCAGCCCCCGTGTCGGGATCGCTCGAGACCAGCGTCACCGTGCGCGAGGCGTTGCGGGCCGTGCCGTTCTGGTGGCTGAACGCCGCCTTCTTCCTTGCCAATCTGGCGACGATGACGATCATCGTGCACCTCATCCCCTACCTGATCCGCGAAGGCTACTCGCCCGCCTTCGCTGCCTCCGCCGCCGGGGCCATCGGCCTGCTGGCGCTGCCGGGGCGGCTCATCTTCACGCCGCTGGGCGGCCGCATCGAGCGCCGCTACGTCACCGCGGGCATCTTCGCCTGCCAGACGGTCGCGTTGCTGGTGCTGCTGCTCTCGCAATCGACCGCGGGCGTGATCGCCTTCGTCATTCTGTTCGGCATCGGCTTCGGCGCCATTACCCCGGCCCGCGCCGCGCTCGTCTCGGAGATGTACGGCCCCGCCCACTACGGCAGCATCAACGGCATCGTCTCCATGTTCATCACCGCCTCGCGCGGCATCGCCCCCTTCGGCGCGGGCGTGTTGTTCACCATCCTGGCGTCCTACCAGCCGGTGCTGTGGACGACCTTCGCCGTCTCCCTGCTGGCCTCGGTCGCCGCGCTGCAGGCCAGAAGCGCGCGCTAACTCCGCGGCCCTGTCGCTTGGGCGCCGGCGCGCTGTGCCGAGATACGAGACCCGCGCGCTCCCCCTGGCCGGTCCGGAGGCGGAACGGGCGTGTCATGCGACGTACGTCCGGAGCTTGTTGGGAGAGATCGTCTCGTCCGTCTCGACCAGTCGCTTCTGGTGGTCGTGGTCGGTCGGCAGGCCATTGGGCAGGATAAGCTCCCGATACTCCCCGTCCTGCAGCAGGAACAAGTGCGGCACGTCCCGGAAGTCGGGGTCGTCCTCGAAGTCGATCAGGTAGAATCTGCCCTCTGCCAGCGTGCGCTGCTTCTCGTGATTACTGTCCGACTTCACGATCAGCGGGCTCTGCTGCCCCTCCACTAATGCGTACCACTCTCTGCCATTCAGCGCCAGAATACGGTGGTTCTTCGTCGTCTCGAACAGCTCGTACTCTCCCCGCTTCTGGACATTCGCTCCCATGTCCGTCTCCTTCCAACATGCCGTCTGCAACGTCAGGAAGGAACCGGCAATGGGCGTGCCAACGCCGCAGCAGGGATAGCCCGCACGAGCACTGAGATGTGCCCTCCGGTTTTCCTGGGCAGAACGTGGCTCGCGCTTCGACACGCAGCAACCACGCAACAGTTGCATGGCGATCCTAAGGCTGCCACTTTCATACACTGCCGGGTGGCAGCCTTTACGTCAGTTGCGACAGTTCCCCCTCACCGCCCCGACGGCCCCCGCCGGATGAACGCCACCATCGCCTCGTCGTGGCCGAGCCACGTCCCGACTCCCTCGATCCACCACGTCACCCCGACATCCTCGTATTCCGTCTGAATCGCCCGCGCCGCCGCCGGGTCGTCGAACGGCACGTCCCCGCCGGTCACGATGTCGAACGGCGCCTCCGATGTAAGGCCACCATGTCCGCCGATCACCGCCTCACCGACGGCGCCGAAATCGCCCGCTCGCTCCAGTAGCTCAAATCGCTCATGGAAAGCCCGATGACGATGCTGGCGGGGTCGTCGTCAGGCCGTCAGTCGGGCCGCGTCTCACCGTCCCCTCCCGCCGGGAGGGGCCTTTTCCTGCTCGACCTTGCCCGGAGGTATTCCCCCCGTGCTCGGTTGGTGCTACGCTTGACGCAACTTCAAATGTATGTTGATAACGGCTCCGGCTCGCTCATGTGCTGGAGCGCGCCAATGTGAGCGTCGTTCCCGGTCTGCAACGAGGCGGGTGACACATGCATGACGATGCCGGCAGTGACCTGATCGGCCAGCAATTCGGCAACTACCGCATCATCGAGCCGATCGGCTCCGGCGGGATGGGACGCGTCTATCGCGCCCAGCATCTGCACCTCGACCGCGAGGTCGCCGTCAAGCTGCTGCACGCGCACATGGCGACCGACGCCACCTTCCGCGTCCGCTTCCTGCGCGAGGCGCGCGCGGCGTCACTGCTCGTGCACCCACACGTCGTCCAGCTCTACGACTACGGCGAGCAGGGCGAGCGGCTCTACCTGATTCTGGAGCTGCTGACCGGCGGCTCCGTGCGCGACTTCCTGCGCGACCGGCACGATCCGGACTCTCCCGCATCGCAGGTCGTCGGGCTGGACCTGCTGCGCCAGGCCGCCGAAGGGCTGTCCTATGCTCACAGGCAGGGCATGGTGCATCGCGACGTCAAGCCCGACAACCTGCTGCTGACGGATGAGACGGAGACGGGAGGCGCTGCCCGGCTCATCGTCAAGGTTGGCGACTTTGGCCTGGCGCGGATGGCCGACGCGGCTCAGTTCACCGCCAGTGGCGTCGCGGTCGGCACCCCGGCCTACATGTCTCCGGAGCAGTGCCAGGGGAGGGACATCGACCACCGCAGCGACATCTATTCGCTCGGCATCGTGCTGTACGAGTTCGCCGCCGGTCGGACGCCCTTCACGGCGAAGTCGCTGTCCGAG
>DATKCN010000270.1:0-17079 GCA_035513175.1 Thermomicrobiales bacterium | reverse complement strand
CTCGGGACCACACAGGTCGGTCCCGTGCGCAACCGGAAGGCGAGCGCGGTCGCGCCACCGGAGTAGCGTAGCCCAATGCCGTGCGAAGGCAGGGTTGCGCCGGGAAGTGAGCCTCCGCCGATCACCGACACACTCTCAACGACCTCTGCCACGCCGGGGAGCTGCGCGGCCCAGGTTCGGGCACGATCCAGCAGCCAGTCATCAGTCCGCGAGATTGACCACCAGACCGGAATTGCATCGGTGGCATCGTTTCCGATGTAATGCCCCAACGTCGCGGAAAGTCCGGCAAGGCAGGTCTTGTCAGCGCGCACTGCCCGCGCCAGCGGATGACGCGCGATGATGTCGACGTACTCTTTGCGGCCCAGAATCAGTCCGGCTTGCGGTCCCCCGAGCAGCTTGTCGCCAGATGCGCAGACGATGTCGGCGCCTGCCTCGATGCTCTCGCGTAGCGTCGGCTCGTGGCGCAACCCGAACCGTTCGGTGCTCAACAGGCATCCGCTTCCGACATCTTCAATGAGCAGAATATTTCGCTTTCGAGTCACCCGAACGAGTTCGTCCAGGCCCGGCGCCGCCGTGAATCCGATCATGGCGAAATTGCTCGCGTGAACCTTCAGGAACGCCCGGGTGTCCTGCGTCACCGCCGCCTCGTAGTCCCGCGCATAGGTCCGATTCGTCGTGCCAACCTCGACGAGGAGCGCGCCGCTCTGGCGCAGGACGTCAGGGATTCGGAATCCGCCGCCAATCTCAACCGCTTCGCCACGCGAAACGACGACTTCCCGGCCGTGGCACAACGCAGAAAGTGTTAGAAACACCGCGGCGGCATTGTTATTTACCACCAGCGTTCGCTCCGCGCCGGTGAGGGCGCGCAGCTGCGCCTCGATGGCGCTGCCGCGTCCGCCTCGTTCCCCTGTCTCTAGGTTAGTTTCCAGCGCCACGTAGCGTTCCGCCGCGGCTTGCATCGCGGCGCCAGTCTCACGCGACACAGGCGCGCGACCAAGATTCGTTTGAACGATCACGCCGGAGCCGTTGATAACGGTAGCAGGTGAGCGATCGGTTACCAGCTGAAGATCCTCGAGCAATTGGCGCTCAATCCGCCCCGCCGCGCTCAGATCGCCTGCCAGCACCAGCGCTCTCGCGCGGTTTTGCGCGCCACGTGCGAGAACGGTGGCCACGTTAGGATTGACGCCCGAGAACATCCCCTCAATTCGTGGATTGCTCAATAGCGCGGACACCGATGGGATTGAGCGTAACGCGCTCGATTGCTCGTCGTTCATACCGGATTTCCGTCCTTCGTCGTCACGGACAGCAAAAAGGAGGAGGCGTTGCGCGCTCCTCCTTCGTCAGCCCTGGTCGGGGAGAGAGGATTTGAACCTCCGACCTCCGCGTCCCGAACGCGGCGCGCTAACCGGGCTGCGCCACTCCCCGTCGTGAACCGCATGAGTATAGCATTGGCCACTCCTGGCGGACAACGACCCAACCTCCGGGGCAGCGGCGCGATTGGTAAACTTCGTGATGGATGACGCGTTGCCCGCGTAGCTCAGAGGATAGAGCAGGGGCGTCCTAAGCCCTGTGTCGGGGGTTCGACTCCCTCCGCGGGCGCCTGATGTGGCCGGGATGCCCGGCGAAGCACGATATGCCGAGTTCAGGAGTAACTGTCGATGGATGTGATGATCAAGGCGCACAATTTCAAGCTCTCTGACGGCTTGCGTGAGTACGTGGAAAAGCGCGTTTCGAAGCTCGATCGGGTCAACGAACGCATTACGGAGGCCAAGTTCGAGATTCGTGAGCAGCCCCACCACTCACCCGATGAGCGCTTCAAGGCCCAATTCACCATCGCCACGCGCAAGGCGATCCTTCGCGCCGAAGATCGAAGCGAAGACGCACATGCTGCTATTGACATCGTCACCGACAAGATGGCGCGGCAAATCCGCCGGTTTCACGACCGCAAGATCAAGCGAACGCGCCGGGACGCCGTGAACCTCGGCATGCTCGCCGCCGACCAGTCAGAAACATCGACCGCGCTGATCGAGGAGGCTGTTTTAGAGACTGGCGATGTCGACGGGGTCGTCGTGCGGACCAAGCGCTTCGCGGTTCTGCCGATGGATATCGCCGAGGCGCTCGAACAGATCGAGTTGCTCGGACACGACTTCTTCGTCTTTTACAATCTCGACACGAGCCAGTTGAACGTGCTCTATCGTCGCAGAGGCGGCCAGTTTGGTGTGCTGGAACCAGAGCTGGCCTGATCCGCGAAACGCGGGGAATAACGGCGGTGAGTAACTGTTCTACCCTGTGCCGGGGGCCGTGGCTCAACACGCGGCCGCCGCAGCGCAACGACGACTCGGCACAGGATGGATGCAATGCGGCGACCCCCACGACGAGTGAGCCGTGACATGGAGCCTCAGCGCGCAGCGCGCGCGGGTCTTCCGGTCTGGTTCCGCACGTGGATGCAGATGTTCGCCTCGTCCAGTGCCGAGGGAAATGTCTGCGTTGCGGATGCGGTGAAGGACGGCCATGACCGGCTGTCCTTTTTTTGTGTCCGGCTTTTCGATTGCGAGGCAACGAGACCGAGCCTGAGCGGTGGCACAAGCCGATGGTGATCGTTCGTCAGCCAACACGACGTCCGGTGTCCCCAATAGAAGACCTGCGCGGTCTCTATCAGCCCTTTGCGACCGACCGATCGGTCCAGCGGGTCGCGATGATTTCTGTCCACACCTCACCGGTAGCCGTCCTCGGTGGACGCGACGCCGGAGGTCTGAACGTCTATGTTCGAGAACTTTCGCATCAGCTCGATCGCTGCGGCGTCAACGTTGACATCTTTACCCGCCGTGAAGATGAACACACGGCGGATGTCGTCCACATGTCGGATCGTGTGCGGGTTGTGACGATCAATGCCGGACCTCGCTGGCCAGCGCCGAAGAACGACGTGTATGGCTTGCTTCCGGAGTTCGCCAGCGAGGTGGCGCTCTACTCGTTGTTGTCCGGCGCCCGCTACGACATCGTGCACAGCCACTACTGGCTTTCGGGCTGGGCGTCGCACCTCATCACGCGCTACTGGAGCGCACCCACGGTGCACACGTTTCACACGTTGGCCCGTCTCAAAAACAACGTCGTCGGCGCGGGACAACAGGAGTCGGCTCTCCGATTAGAAACGGAGCAGCGATTGCTCAGCGTGATGGACAACATCGTCGCGCCAAACCCCGATGAGCGCGCCGAGATGGTGTGGCGCATGGGAGCCGAGAACAGCCACATCTGCGTCATTCCGCCCGGTGTCGACCTTGATCGGTTCCATCCACACGACTCGCGATCGGCGCGTCAGACTTTGGATCTGCCCGAAAACCCGATCGTCCTGTTCGTCGGCAGGGTCGATCCGATGAAGGGCATCGAGACGCTGATCGATGGATTTGCGGCTCTTCGTCACCAACAACGATGGACGAACTTACCACCCAAGCTCGTGTTCATCGGAGGAAGTCTCGTGCCGACTCCCAATGGGCCCGTTCCGGGACCGGACCTGCAGCCGGTCATCGAAAGAGCGAGGCAGTTGGGAGTTCTTGAAGACATCGTGTTCAAGGGCTCAGAGCCGCAGGACCTGCTACCTGACTATTACGCTGCTGCTACCGTCTGTGCCGTTCCTTCCCGGTATGAGTCGTTTGGGTTGGTGGCAGTCGAGGCCATGGCCTGCGGTCTGCCAGTGGTTGCGTCCAGGGCGGGCGGGCTGAAGTTCACTGTCGAGGAAGACATCAGCGGAATCCTCGTTCCGCCAAACGATCCTGGTGCGCTGGCAGAGGCTCTCGGACGCATCATTCGCGATCCAGACCTGCGCGCGTCAATGCGTGTCGGGGCGCGACAGGCGGCAATTCGCTTCTCATGGCAGACGATCGGACCCGCGATGCTCAACCTGTACGAGCGACTCGCGGAGGGCCATCGGGAGAACCTCTGCTGCCTTGGCGACGTGTATGCCTCATGAGTGACGAGCTACGTCCGTTCCGGATGTACGCGGTGTCGATCGTGCTGACTCTGTCGTCACGAGCGCGTGCGGGGCACGGTCAGGGCCGCCTGCCCTGACGCCGCCAGATGGCGATCTCTACGTTCCCGGCACTTGTCATCAGACCAGCGGGCAGCGGCTACAGTTGTGCTAACAGCGCGGTTAGCAGCGCGGTTCGATCACGCAAGCCGGAGAGCAGGATGTGCTCGGTCTCGGCATGTCCGCCGTCGCCGAGGCAGCCCAGGCCGTCGATCGTCGTCGCGCCTACCGCGGCCGTAAAGTTGCCGTCTGATCCGCCGCCAGTCGACGCTTCCGTCAGATCCTGACCTATCGATTTCCCAACTTCGCGCGCGCGTTCGAACGCCTCAACTATCGCTGGCGTTCGTTCCATCGGCGGCCGGTTCAGCCCGCCCGAGACGCTCACGGTCGTCCCCTTCAGGACAGGCGCGGCGTTCAGGATCTTCGCAACTACCCCATCTGTTTCCGACATGGTCGTTACCCGCAGGTCAATCAACGCTTCGGCACTGGCCGCGACAACATTGCGCTTCGTGCCCCCGGTGACGACCCCAACGTTCACGGTCGTGCCTCGCTCGTAATCCGTTAAACCATGCAGCCATTGCACCTGCCTGGCCAGCTCCTCAATGGCGCTTACACCCGCCTGATGGTCGGCGCCGGCATGTGACGCGCGTCCCTCGATCGTCATCGTGAACATCCCAACCCCCTTGCGTTGCGTTTTTAGCGATCCGTGGGGCGGAACCGGTGGCTCCAGGCATAGGACGATCTCAGACTCCAAAGCCAACCGCTCGATTACGGGACGCGAAACTGGCGAGCCCACTTCCTCCTCGGTATTGATCAGCCACACAACCGGTCGCCGCGTCGCCGAGAGCCCGCGCAGAACGTCGAGCGCGGAGAGCATCATTGCGACCGACGCTTTCATATCATAAATGCCTGGGCCGGTCGCCCGGTCGCCATCGATGGTCCAGGGCAGGCGCTCGATCGTCCGCAGCGGCCATACCGTGTCAATATGCGTCATCACGAGCAACGGTCGCCGCGCCGCGTCGTCACCGGCGAAACGGGCCACGAGGAGATCGCCCCACTCGTCCTGCGCGAGACGTTCAACGCGCCCGCGACGCGCGACGATTTGCTGCTCCAGGTAATCGACCAGCGCGTCGACCGCCTGCTTTTCGTTCGACGGCGACTCGAATGACACGATGCGTTTCAGCAGGTCGACCGTTGCAGGATGCCGTTCTCGTGCTGCTTCGACGATCGCTTGCGTCATTCGCTGACCCCTCGGCGCCACATCGTTGCCCGCGTCGATCATGAACACTTAGACGGGGGATTAGCTCCCCCGCTTCTCCTTTGCTTTCAGCTCCCGGTAATACTTCTTGCTCTTCGGAATCGGACGGTCCGCCTCAGCAGCCGCCTCGGCTGCTCGCCGCGCAGAGACCTCGTGGACCTCCTCTTCCAGTCGCACGAGATCGTTGTATACGGCGAAGTTGTTGGTGGCCATCGGCGAGCGGACGAGGAGCTTGAGAAGCTGCGACTGCGACGCTTGAGCACGCTCTGACTCCGGCGTGGATGCTCGGTCAATCATCGTCTCGAGCAGCTTGAGCGTCTCCGGCTGGGCGTTGTTCTCAATCAAGCGGTCACGGATGCGCGCGAGGCCGTCTTTGGCGTTCATAGGCACCTCCTTTGCGCCATCAGCCAGTATAGCACTGAGCTCTGTCACCCCAGATCGAACGGCTCAACTTCCATCGGCGGAATCCACATGTGTCGTGCGATATCCACGCGAAACTCGGCCACGAACGACACGCCCTCATCGACGAGCAGCGAGCGCATCACGTCGGGGTGGCCCCAGGCCCACCCGCCGCTCAGCTCGCCGTATCTGTTCACCACGCGGTGGGCATGATCCGACACATCCGGCGGGCAATTGCTCATTGCCCAACCGACCATACGCGCGCCACGTCTGTCACCGAGCACGGCCGCGATCGTGCCGTACGTGGTCACGGAGCCGGCTGGAATCGCGCGGACGATGCGATACACCCGCTCGTTGTACGACGGCGGATCACTTGCATCAGCGCGCTCGGGCCCCGAGGACTGCGGTGGCTTGGAATTACCCATGAACGTTGCTTTCTCGCGTCTCGGCACGGCCGCGGTCCGGGCGTCGGAAGGCCCCTGGCGGGAAGTCGCGGCGGGCATCCGCCACCACGGCCGCGCACGATCGTTATAGTAAACTGACAGGATAGATTCGGCGCTGGTCTATCTCGACGCGCCTTGAGCCGATCACGATTGCTGTTTGAACCTGCGCGACGCCCGCGCGTCGCCTGCCACGCCAACTGAACGATTCCGGAGTAACCCTGATTATGCGCACGCTGCTCAGAAAAGTCCTGGGTAACCCGAACGACAAGATTCTCAAAACGCTTCGGGAAACGGTTACGGAGATCAACGCGCTCGAGCCCGAGTATCAACGACTCACGGATGACCAGCTCAAGGAGTCCATGACGCGACTCCGTGACGAGGTTGCGTCGGGCGCGGCGCTCGATGACATTCTCCCCGAATCGTTCGCCGCAACCCGAGAGGCGGCGCGACGCACGCTTGGCCAGCGTCATTACGACGTGCAACTGATGGGCGGCATCGTTCTCCACCAAGGCAAGATCGCCGAGATGAAGACCGGTGAGGGCAAAACGCAGACGGCGACCCTGGCGATTGCACTGAACGCTCTTGAGGGTCACGGCGTCCATCTTGTCACCGTCAACGACTACCTCGTGCGACGCGACACCCAGTGGATGGGCCGCGTCTATCATGCGTTGGGGCTGACGGTCGGTTGCATCCAGCACGATGAGGCGTTTCAGTACGACCCCGATTATGTGAACGAGGATGAACGCCTTGCGAGCCTGCGTCCTGTGTCCCGCTCCGAGGCGTATCTTTGCGACATCACGTACGGGACGAATAACGAATTCGGGTTCGACTACCTGCGTGACAACATGGCCCCCGACCTGCGGTACTGCGTGCAGCGCGGACTCCACTATGGCATCGTCGATGAGGTCGACAATATTTTGATAGATGAGGCCCGCACGCCGCTGATCATCTCCGGACAGGGTGAAGAAGCCGTCGACCGCTACTACCAGTTCGCGCAACTCGTTCGCCAACTGCGTGAGTCGACGCACTACGAGATCGACCTGAAGCGCAAGACCGTCTCGATAAACGAGACGGGCATCGACAAGGTCGAGCAGCTGCTCGGCATTCCAGACGGCGAGAGCATTTACGATGACCGCTACCAGGAATTCACACACTACCTTGAGCAGGCGCTGAAGGCGCAGGCGCTCTTTCACCGCGACACCGCGTATATCGTCCTGGACGGTGAAGTCATCATCGTCGATGAGTTCACGGGCCGGCAGATGATCGGCCGGCGATTCTCCGAGGGCCTGCACCAGGCGATCGAGGCGAAGGAAGGGGTGCGCGTCCAGCGCGAAACCGTCACCGAGGCGACGATCACGTTCCAGAACTACTTTCGCCTGTATACGAAGCTCGCGGGCATGACCGGGACGGCGGAGACGGAAGAGGAAGAGCTCCACATGATCTATGGGCTCGACGTCGTGCCGATCCCGACCAACATGGACATGATTCGGACCGACTATCCGGACCAGATTTACAAGTCCGAGTTGGCAAAGTTCCGCGCCGTGGTCAACGAGATCAAGGATATGCGGACTCAGAACCGCCCGGTTCTCGTTGGCACGACTTCGATCGAACGGTCTGAGCTGCTCTCGGAGATGCTACAGCGATCAGGCGTTCAGCACTCCGTTCTCAACGCGAAGTTCCACGAGCGAGAGGCTGAGATTATCAAGGACGCTGGCCAGCCCGGTCACGTGACGATCGCGACAAACATGGCGGGCCGTGGCACGGACATCGTGCTCGGCTCAGGCGTCGCGGATCGCGGCGGATTGCACATCATCGGCACGGAACGGCACGAATCGCGGCGTATCGACAACCAGCTGCGCGGGCGCGCTGGGCGTCAGGGCGACCCCGGCAGCAGCCGCTTCTATCTGTCGCTCGAAGACGAGCTGATGAAGCGCTTCGGCACGAGCCGCGTCTCCGGCCTGATGGGCCGGCTCGGCATGGACGAAGATATGCCGATTGAGCACGGCATCATCTCCAAGTCGATCGAAAGCGCTCAGACTAAGGTGGAGGGACACAACTTCGACCTTCGGAAACACGTTGTCGAGTATGACGACGTCATGAACAAGCAGCGCGAGGTCATTTACTCCAATCGGCGACGCATCCTGGAAGGTGAAAACCTCCGCGACAAGATGCTGGAGATGATCGAAAGGCAGATCCAGACGCTTGTCGCCGCCCATTCAACGTCGGTGGACAGCAACGAGGTTGAACTCGGGGAGATCAATCGGAGCTACCGGTCGATGGTCCCGATGACGGATCTGGACCCGGGTTCGCTTGAGAGCCTGCCGAGCGAGCAGATCGAGGAACTGCTGTACGACGACGCGCTAAAACACTACGAGGCTCGCGAGCGCGAGATTGGCGCCGACCTCATGCGCTTCGTCGAGCGCACCGTGATGCTATCCGTGATCGACCAGCTCTGGCGAGAGCATCTTACGCAGATGGATGATATGCGCCAGGGAATTGGTCTCCAGGCATACGGCCAGCGCGATCCGCTTGTCGCGTACAAGCGCGAAGGTTTCTCGATGTTCGAGGCGTTGCTGACGAATATCGAGTACGACACGACTCACAAGATCTACTTCGCGAATGTGTCCCGCGCGCCCGTCCAGGCTGCGCCGAGAAACCTGGTAACCAACCACCCGGAAGAGACGGGGTCAGCCACGCCGCAGCGGCGGAAAAATAAGAAGATCGGCCGAAACGAGCCGTGCTGGTGCGGTAGCGGTAAGAAATTCAAGCTCTGCCACGGCGCGCCCGAGATGGCGCGCGTCCGCTGAGTAATCGCTGCGAATCGGCGCCAGCCGGAGCGTGTCAATGACGGGCGCGGGTCTCGACGTTGACCGGCATCGCGACGGGCACACATCGGCGAACGAGCGCCTAGACATCTTCGTCGTACCCTTGAAAGTCCTGGATCAGCAGTCTGGTCTGTTCGTAGGCTCCGAACAGAAACGCGCGCAACTTTTCGCGGCGTTCCTCGTCGAGCAGCACGTAGTAGATCAACGACGCGGCAGCGCTGATCCAGATCGCCAATGCAAGCGCTTCACGCAGCGCGTTCGTTGACCTGGTGACCGCCGCGTCAGCCAGAACCCCGCTGCGCGCAACAACGCCCGAGGCTGGCGCGCTCGACTTCGACGCGGCGTCAGACGCGCGGTCGCGGAGCGACACAAGCACGTCGGCGGCCGTGGGAATCACGACCTCCTGAATGTGTTCGAGCACATGCGAACCGGTCGCTCGCGCGCTCTGCGCACCTGATGCCGCGATCTCCGCCGCCCTGGTGGCTTGCGGGGCAGCGGAGCCGGCCGCTCGCGATAGCAAATCCACCGCGCTGTCTCGAATTCCGGGGTAGGAGTCTGCGACGGCGGCAGCGGCGGACCGCGCAACCGTCCGTCCGTGCTCGAGCTGGTGCCTCGCGGCATCCTGCACGTCCGACAGTTGAGGAACCTGCGACTTTGCGGCTGCCGCTTGCGAACGACCCAGGGCGACGATTATGCCCCCCAGCGACGCAGCCGCGACGATCGAAATGCCGATGATCTCCGGGCCGCTGAACGACGACTCTCGATTCACGATTCTACCTCCTCCGACGCCGAACTATCTGAGGCGCGCCAGCACCTCGTCGATGCGTTGGTCAGGCACGCTCCGAGCCAACTGGTTGACGATTTCGACGAGGGTGCTCATGCGCTCGTCCTCCGTCATTGATGCCACAACCTGCTCCGTCACCGCACGGAGCGCGCTCTGACGCTCGTCGGGCGTCATGTTCTTTATGGCATTCTCAACGACGCCACGCATGAAACTCATACGCATTCCCTTTCGCCATCGTCGGTTCTCCGTGGCGTCTCTACCGATCGCCAGTGAATCCGGTACTTCTGGAATTGCCGAACGCTCCCCAATCACTATACTTGTTGATTGCTATGACACACGCTTCACTCTACCGCACCTCGACGACATATGACATCATCGTGATCGGCGCCGGACATGCCGGGTGCGAGGCGGCGCTCGCGGCCGCCCGCATCGGCGCGACAGTCCTCGTCCTGACTCCCAATCTGGACCGTGTTGGCTTCATGCCCTGCAACCCATCCATCGGCGGTCCGGCTAAGGGACACATCGTCCGTGAAATCGACGCCCTCGGTGGCGCCATGGCCCGGGTGATCGACCGGACCGCGATTCAGATACGCAAGTTGAACGCCTCCAAAGGTCCAGCCGTGCAGGCACTCCGGGCTCAAGCCGACAAGTCGTTGTATAGCATCGCGATGAAAGAGACGCTGGAGCTGCAGCCATGTGTCGAGCTGCGCCAGGAATCAGCTTCCTGCGTGAACGCGCTCGCGCAGGGTGGTTCGCCACGTGTTACATCGGTCACCACCGACCACGGGAACGTCTACCGTTGCGGAGCCGTCGTCATTACTGCCGGGACGTTCCTGCGAGGCAGCATGATCGCGGGGGGCTGGAAAGTTGACGGCGGCAGGGCAGGCGACGAGGCCACGACCGGACTGGCGCTGTCGATTGGCGATGTCGGAATTCGATTGCGCAGGCTGAAGACCGGCACGCCACCACGCGTCGACGCGCGGAGCATTGCCTTCGATGCGACCGACGTCCAACCAGGTTCGGACGAGCCGCTCTGGTTCTCGTTCGACGGACGGCACGGCGCAATCGAACGGCTTGAGCTGCCACCACTCTCGATCTATCCCGGCAAGACTGACGGCTGGCGACGCCAGATGCCGTGCTATCAGGTGCATACGTCGCCGGAGACGCATCAGATCATCGTGGACAACGTCGATCGATCCCCGATGTTCAACGGGACGATTCAGGGGGTAGGTCCGCGCTATTGCCCATCGATCGAGGACAAGGTCATGCGCTTTCGCAATAAAGACAGCCATGGGCTATTCCTCGAGCCCGAGGGTTGGCGCACAACTGAGGTCTACGTACAGGGGGCTAACACGAGCCTGCCACATGATGTCCAGCAGGCGTTCCTGCGCACGATCCCGGCCCTGCGCGATGCGCGAGTTACCCGCTTTGGTTACGCCGTCGAGTACGACGCGATCGAGCCCACCGAGCTCACTCCATGGTTCGCGTCCAAGCGTGTCGCCGGCCTGTTTCTCGCGGGCCAGGTGAATGGAACATCCGGCTACGAAGAGGCGGCGGGGCAGGGTCTGATGGCAGGCGCCAACGCCGCCCGCTACGTCGCGGGACAGTCCCCGCTGACCCTGAGACGTGATCAAGGCTACATCGGAGTGATGGCTGACGACCTGACCACTCAGGAATTCGTGGAGCCGTATCGAATGCTTACGTCGCGAGCAGAGCATCGACTCATGCTTCGGTCAGACAATGCAGACGACCGGCTGTGCGACATCGCGTTCGACGCGGGGCTCATCGACGCCGATCGCGCGCGCTTCGTCAAGCAGCGGCGAGAGGCGCAGGAACGGCTCTTTGACGCATTGCGGACAACATTTCTCACGCCCAACGACGCAACGGCCGAGCTGTTCACGAGGCGCCTCCTCCCACACGTCACGCGCAGCATGACCGCATTCGATTACACCCGCCGTCCCGATGTATCGCTTGGCTCGCTGATCTCGGCGATGTCGGAGGGTCAGCCGGGATTCAGGCCATTCAGCGCGTTGGATCACGAAACGTTAGAGCACGCGGAAATAGAGGTCCGTTATCAGTCCTACGTCGAGAAGGAGCGCCAGCACATCTCTCGAGTGGCGACGATGGAGCACGTTCCGATTCCGTCCGCTTTCAAGTATGATGCTGTCCCCGGCTTCAGAAACGAAGCACGGGAAAAGCTCGCTCACGTTCGACCGTCGACCGTCGGCCAGGCAACGCGGATTCCTGGAGTCACCCCGAGCGACATTGCGGTGCTGCTCGTCCACCTTCGCAGGCAAGCAGAGCGGAGACTCGACGCTGAAAATCCAACCCAGCGGCGTGGCGCCTCTGATCATGTCGCGAGCTGATGCAGTGATGCCTCGATGACGATTCTGATTATCTCGGACATACACGCGAACCTCGTCGCTTTGGAATCGGTGCTGGCAGCTGCCGGAGATTACGACGAAATCTGGAACCTCGGCGACATCGTAGGATATGGCCCCAGACCACGTGAATGCGTCGACCGCATTCGCGATCTTCGCCCATCAGCGTCGCTGATCGGCAATCACGACTGGGCCGCAATCGGTCGATTGGCGCTCGACGAGTTCAATCCCGTCGCCAGGTACGCGACGTACTGGACAACGGCGCACCTCGGGGCCGAGCACATGACCTATCTCGAAGAATTGCCCAATCGCGTGATCGAAGACGAGTGGATGCTCGTCCACGGCAGCCCTCGTCACCCCGTCTGGGAGTACGTCTACACGACGCGCGTGGCGAGGCAAAACTTCGAGTTCTTTGATTCGCCGGTCTGTTTCCTGGGTCACACGCACATACAGCTCTACATCTCGGAAACTATGGCGAATCGCGGCGACGCGCCGCGCCAGCCGTCCGATGGCGACGTGCTCGACCTGAGCTCGGATCGCTTCATTGTGAATCCGGGATCGGTCGGGCAACCGCGTGATAGCAATCCGAACGCGGCCTTTGCGCTGTTCAATACAGAGACTCGTGAGGTCACGTTTCGACGCGTCGCATATGACATAGCCGAAACGCAGGCACAGATGGAGTATGCCGGACTGCCTCGTCCACTGATCACGAGGTTGGCGCTCGGCGTATGATTGCGGATTGTCGGCAACGGCCCTCGGGCTGCGAGACGACTGGAATCACGGAGTAGTTGGTGCCGTATCGACGGATTCTCGTGCCAGTTCATGGCAATGACGGCGACTTTCGAGCGTTGGAGCTGGCTGGTGTGCTGGCCGATAAGAAGACCTCTGACGTGACGCTTGTATACGTTGTGGAGGTGCGACAGTCGCTGCCGCTGGATGCGGACATCCCGCAGGCCGTCACCGCGGGCGAGGTCGCCTTGGACCGCGCGGAGCAGTATGCGCGGCAGCGCGCCGAGCACAAGCTCTTGCGCATCACCCCGGAACTGCTCCAGGCACGCTCGGCAGGCGCCGCAATCGTCGACGAAGCGATTGAGCGTGACATCGATGTGATCGTCATGGCGTCGCGCAACCGCCAGCAAATGGGACGCGTCACGTTCGGCGACACCGTGCCTTTCATCCTGAAGAACGCGCCATGCGAGGTCATTCTAGCGCGCGCTGGATTAGCCGAATAGACCAATGGGTCGCGCGATGAGAGGCGCACACTCGTGAACGTGGTGATCGTCGGATGTGGTCGCGTCGGCGCGCGCGTAGCAACGATCCTGGACCAGGGTGGACATCGCGTCTCGATCGTCGACACCGATTCGTCGGCATTCCGGCGCCTGCCACAGGACTTCGGCGGGAACGCCGTCATTGGGATCGGTATTGACGAAGACGTGCTCAAATCCGCCGGGATCGAGGACGCGGACGCCTTTTTCTCCGTCACGAACGGCGACAACACGAACATCATGGCGGCGCAACTGGCACAGAAAGTTTTCGAGGTGAAACACGTTTGTGCCCGCATCTACGATCCAGTCCGTGAAGAGACGTATCGTCGAATGGGAATCGTCACGGTGTGCCCAACCACCACCATCGCGTCACTCATGCTGAGCACGCTCACGGATAGCTAGCAACGCCTTGATAGAGGGGATTCGATTCGTGTACCTTATCGTCGTCGGCGGCGGAAAAGTCGGATACTACCTGACTAAGACCCTCGTGCATGAGGGATACGAAGTCCTCTTAATCGAGAAGAGCACCAGGAAGTGCGACATCTACACGGAACGCTTCGGCGCCGTGGTGATGAACGGCGACGGCGCCGAAGCGTCGACGCTGGCGGCGGCAGGAGCGGCGCGTGCCGATGTCGTGATCGCAGTGACGGGTGACGACGAGGACAATCTCGTTATCTGTCAGATGGCCAAACATCGCTTCCATGTCGCAAGGACGATCGCCCGCGTCAACAATCCGAAGAACGAGGAGTTGTTCAGACGGCTCGGAATCGACGTCACCGTCAACCCCACGAACGTCATCTTGAGCCTTATAGAGCAGCAGATCCCCGATCGTCACTTCGTGCACCTGCTGGCGCTCAAGCACGCTGAACTCGAGGTCGTGGAAGTCAGCGTCGATAATGACTCACCGGTGCGCGGGAGGACGCTGGAGGACATCCGCATGCCGCCCGAAACATCGATGATCGCGGTTATTCGGGGCAGCGAGGTCATCGTTCCCACCGGTCAGACGACGATCGAGGCGGGAGACGAGGTCATCGCGATTACGCGTGCCCAGAGCGAGCTCGCATTGCGGCAACTGCTCATTCGGTGACCATCGCGTCCAGCAGCAACAACGGCCGGACGCCTGCTACGTCCGGCCGTTATTGTTGTCGGCAGCACGTCGTAGAGGACTACGGGTATATGCCACGCACGCGCGTGAAGTCGGCCACGCGCTGGATCGCGAGCGCAAGGGCAGCGGTTCGCATGTGCACGCCATAACGCTGGGATGTCTCAAACACCGCGGTGAAGGCGCGCGTCATGATGCGCAGCAGGCGCTCGTTGACCTCCGATTCCGTCCACGGGAACGCCTGCAGCGCCTGAACCCACTCGAAGTACGAGACTGTTACGCCTCCCGCGTTCGCCAGGATGTCAGGAGCGACAACGATGCCACGGTCGAACAGGATGCGATCGGCTTCCGGCGTCGTCGGACCGTTTGCCGCCTCGGCGATCAACCGCGCCTTGATGTCAGCGGCATTCCTTTCGGTGATGACCTCTTCAAGCGCGGCCGGCACCAGGATGTCGCACGGGAGCACCATGAGCTCCTCATTCGTCAGATTATCGGCGCTCTCGAAGTCGACGACCGAGCCGGTGCGGGCCTTGTGCGCGATGACGGCGGCGATGTCCAGCCCGGCCGCGTTGTATATGCCTCCGGTAGAATCGCTCACACCGACGACTGTGGTCCCCAGCTCCCACAGCAGCCGAGCCGCGACCGATCCCGCGTTGCCGAAGCCCTGAATGACGGCAGTGGCAGACGAGAGATCAAGCCCGAGTTTCGGGGCAGCTTCCTGAATCGTGAAAACCGTCCCTCGCCCGGTCGCCTCACTGCGGCCCTCCGATCCGCCGAGGATCAGCGGCTTGCCCGTCACGACGCCGGGGATCGAGTAACCATGATGCATCGAATAGGTGTCCATGAGCCAGGCCATGATCTGTGGGTTAGTGTTAACATCGGGCGCTGGAATGTCTCGATTCGGTCCGATCATCCCGGATATCTCGCTGGTGAATCTGCGTGTCATATTCTGCAGTTCGTTCTGTGACATGAGCTTCGGGTTGCACGTGACCCCGCCCTTCGCGCCACCGTAAGGCAGCCCGACGACGGCACACTTCCACGTCATCCACATCGCGAGCGCCTTGACTTCTTCGACGGTCACGTCAGGGTGGTAGCGGATGCCGCCCTTTGTCGGACCGGGACCGGAGTTGTGATGCACGCGATGTCCGGTAAACACCTGCACTGACCCGTCGTCCATCTCAACCGGAAAGTTGACGGTGAACTCGCGCTTGCACACGCTGAGCACGCGGCGCATGTCGTCGTCCAGGCCGATGACATCCGCCGCGATGTTGAACTGCTCGACCGCGACCTCGAACAGCGACGGATGATGCTGCGTCCTGACGCCTGCGTCTACTGCCATGACGGATTCACCGACCCTTTCACATTGGGCGGTGACGCCGCCCCGATTCAACTCCGCATCGCCGAACACACCTACGATGTGCCCCGGATCACGTGACGCCGGGCCGCCTAGAGGAGCCACCGGTCCGATGACTCCTGTCACTCATGCGACTTCCGATCCAGCTCCTCGGACATGATCTGCCTTGCGATCGCGGGGTTGCCGGCCCCCCGCATGCTCCTCATCACTTGACCGATCAGGAATCCAATGGCCGCGCCTTTGCCGTCATGATAGTCTGCGACCGCGGTCGGATTCGCGGCGATCGCGCTGAGCACGGCCTGCCGCACTTTCTCAACATCCGACTCCTGGCGCAGGCCGCGGTCCTCGACAACGTCGCGCGGGTCAAGGCCCGTCTCATCGACAGCGTCGAGCACCTCCTTGCCCGACTGCGCATTTATCTCACCGGATCGAACCATGGCGACGACATCGGCGAGCTGCCGAGGCGTAATCGTCAACTCGTCGAAGTTGCCCCGGCGACGCGCCAGGGCAAACACGTCACCAACCAACCAATTCGCGATCTCGCGATGGTGACCTCCCGCCGCCGCCACTGCAGACTCGAAGTAATCCGCGACGACTGATTCGTCGGCAATGAGCTCTGCCTCGGCCGCGCCCACACTGAAGTCGCGTTCGAAACGGGCTCGCCGCGCTGCTGGAAGTTCGGGCATCGAGGCGGCGAGGCGCTCACACGTGCCAGCGCCGATCCTTACGGGAGGAAGGTCGGGCTCTGGAAAGTACCGATAGTCGTGCGCGAACTCTTTGGATCGTTGTGAGATGGTGATGCCCCGATCCTCAACCCAGCCGCGTGTCTCCTGGACGAGTTCCTGGCCATCGGCAAGCGCGCGCCGTTGTCGATCCACCTCGAACTCCAGTGCCCGCTCAACCGCGCGGAACGAGTTCATGTTCTTGATTTCGACCTTCGGCCCGACGGTTGATCCATCGACCGAACGCTGCGAAACATTCGCGTCACAGCGGAACTGCCCCTCCTCCATGTTCGCTGAAGACGCCCCGATGTACCGCAAGATGCGCCGCAACTCGACCAGGAAAGCCCTCGCTTCAGTCGGCGACCGCAGATCCGGTTCGCCAACGATCTCCATCAATGGCACACCGGCGCGGTTTATGTCGACCAAGCTGTAATCGCCATCTACGTCGCTCCGGTGCACGAGGCGAGCGGTGTCCTCCTCAAGGTGGACACGCGTAATCCCGATAGTCCGTTTCGTGGCGCCGGA
>DATKCN010000269.1:0-2765 GCA_035513175.1 Thermomicrobiales bacterium | reverse complement strand
CGCCTTCGGACCGTATCGGGGCAGGTACCCGTTTAACTCGACGGTTACTGACGCGCTCGACCGTCGGGAGAGCATATTTGAGCACGGTCGCCGGTCGGCGCTGGAGTGGTTCCCGATGTTGAAGGATGCTGGAGTCAGCTTTACCCATTCCTGGGGTGGCGTGTTCGGAATCCCCCGCGACCATATGCCGATCATGCGGTATGACCGCCGCAACGGCGTCGCGATGGGGTACGGCTACACCGGCGAGGGTGTCGCGACCGCTAACCTCTCCGGCCGCGTCCTGGCTGACCTGATCACCGAGGCGGACACCGAGCTCACCCGCCTGCCGATGACCCGCCACCAGCCGATCGACTGGGAGCCGGAGCCGATTCGCTGGCTGGGGTACTCGATCGTGCGGCGCGGCCGGCGCCGCGCGGACGAGGAGGTTGAGCGCACGGGTAGCTATCCTGAGAAACGCAGGCTCTCGCAGCGCTTGTGGGACCTTGAACCGCCCCGTGGCTGGCGAGCCTTCTGGAGAATGGAAGCCAGGGACGAAACGTGACGACGATGAAGATCGACCCGGAGACCGCGAGGTCGACGGCGTTGGAGCCGTGGAGAGCCATCGGTCAGGCTTGGACGAGCGGGTGGAATCTCGCGGCGTTGCAAGCTGGAGCAGCCCGGACGAGCGCGTCGGAACCGGCGTCTGGGAATGCGATGCGGGCCGGTTTCGCGCCGCGTTCGAGGGGGTGTGGCGAATTCATCCACATCGTCATTGGCCGCATGACCTGCATCGAGGACGGCGGCTCGACAACGGAGCTCAGCGTTGGCGATTCGATGACCTTCCCCCATGGGCGGAACGGTGAGTGGCAGGACCACACACCGCTTCGCAAGTTCTACTGCGAGCTTACGCCCGAGCACGCGGCGGTCTGAAGAAACTGGGCGATCGGCGCCGACGCGGTGGCGCCGCGTGGTGGTGAGTGGCAGCGCGGGCCGGCTTCGACTTGGCGGTCGGCGCGCTGGACAGGAATCCGCGAGACGCTTGACAAGTGAGCCCGCATCCCGTATTTTTACGAAATGAGGATTCGTAATTTCTCGAAGGAGATCCAGATGGTGACTTCTCAACCGGACGCTGGAACCATTCGCGACATCGTTCGCTCGCGCTACTCCGAGGCTGCCAACGCCGTGCTGCAGGGCAGCGGGCAGGCGAGTTGTTGCTCGTCGAGCGCGGAATCGTCCTGTTGCGGCCCGGCCGGCGAGGTGTCGCCGATCGTCATCGGCAACTACGACCCGAGCGTGCAGGCGGAGCTGCCCGCGCAGGCGGTGCTGGCCTCGCTGGGCTGCGGGAATCCGGTCGCGCTGGCGGCCCTGGAGCCGGGTCAGGTCGTGCTCGACCTCGGCTCGGGCGGCGGCATCGACGTGTTGCTGTCGGCCCGGCGCGTGTCGCCCGGCGGCTTCGCCTACGGGCTGGACATGACCGACGCGATGCTGGAGCTGGCCGAGAAGAACAAGGCCGCTTCGGGGATCGAGAACGCCTCGTTCCTGAAGGGCGAAATCGAAGCCATCCCGCTGCCGGACGCCTCGGTCGATGTGATCATCTCCAACTGCGTCATCAACCTGTCCGCCGACAAGGACGCCGTGTTCCGTGAGGCGCTCCGCGTGCTGAAGCCGGGCGGCCTGTTCGCCGTCTCCGACATCGTCGTGCAAGGTGAGATGGACGCCCAGCTACGGCAGGACATGGAGTCGTGGGCTGGCTGCGTGGCCGGCGCTCTGGAGGAGAACGATTACCTGACGCGGCTGGCGACCGTCGGGTTCGTGGATGCCTCGATTGAGGTGACGAAGACCTACGACGCGGACGATCTTGGCTGCGGCTGCGGCGACGGCGGGAGTGTTGGCGACGGCCGGGTCGTCAGCGGCTTCGTGCGGGCCCGCAAGCAGTAGGCAGCACGTAGAACTGCGACAGATTCGCGGGTGGGCGGGCCGGCCACGATGCTATGCTTCGTCAACGGTCGGCCGCTCGCCTGCATGCCACCACGGGAGACCCATGAAGACAATCGAGATGCCCACCACCACTGATGAGGCGCTGGTTGAAACTCTGCGGGCCGTCGCGAACCCGGTCCGCTATCGCATACTGCAGATTCTGCGGGAGCGGGGCGAGTGCCAGTGTGGTCCCCTCGGCGACTACCTGCCGATCGCGCCGTCGACGCTGTCGCAGCATCTGAAGGTGTTGCGCGAGGCGGGGCTGATCCAGGGCACGATCGACGGCCCGTCGATCTGCTACTGCCGCGACGAAGACCGCATTGCCTGGCTGAAGCGGCACTTCGCCGAGCTGTAGTGCAGTGGCGCGCCCTCTCCCCCGGTTCATGAGGGCGCATCGAAAGCGCCCGGTTGGACGCCCGACCGTCAACGTTCCTTGGGACGCGATTTGACCACCGTGTCCAATCGAGCCGTCCGTCTATCCGGCTGGGCGCATTCGATGCGCCCATACGAGATTCGCGACCGTTCACGAACCCAGATCGTGTGGCCCCCAGCGACGGGAGTTGCGGTCGTCGTCGGTGTAGCGCGCCTCGAAGATCGGGGCAGCCAGGATCGCGAGGACGTGGAGCGGCTCGGAGGCGACGTTGGTGAAGCCGTGGATGGCCCCGGCGGGAATGATGACCGAGCAGCCCGACTCCAGCGTCGCGTGTTCCTTCTCGACCCAGACGTCGGCCCGGCCCGCCAGTATGCGCAGCACCTCCTCCACGGCGTGCAGGTGCGCTGGCGCGCCGTGACCGGACGCGCAGTGCTGC
>DATKCN010000268.1:0-18149 GCA_035513175.1 Thermomicrobiales bacterium | reverse complement strand
CTCTGGGACGAACACCAGCGACGCGTCATTGAGCTGCAGGCGCTCCAGCGAATCCCGTAACAGCGTGAACTCCTCGCTGTTCACTGGGAAGAAACCGGCAAAGACCATCGGCTTGACGGGTCTGTAGCCGGGAAGAGGGTGTGTGGCAGGCTGGGTTGCCAGCGTGATCGTGTCGCCTACCTGACACTCGCTTACGACCTTCAGGCCCGTCGCGACATAACCCACCTCGCCGGCTGAAAGCTCCGCAACGGCGGTCATAATCGGGCGGAAAACACCAACCTCCAGCACGTCCGTCTCTCGCCCGGACGCCATGACCCTGATCCGCGACTCGCTGCCGAGAACGCCGTCGACGATCTTCACGTAGGCAATGACCCCCTTGTACGAGTCATAGTGCGAGTCAAAGATCAACGCGCGCAACGGCGCGTCCGGTTCGCCCGCAGGCGGCGGAATCTGGTCGACGATGGCCTGCAGAATCTCCAGAACGCCGATCCCTTCCTTCGCCGACGCAGCGATGATCTCGTTGGGAAGCAGGCCGATCAGATCACTCACTTCCTGAGCGACCCGCACGGGCATCGCGTTCGGCAGATCGATTTTGTTGATGACCGCGACAATTGCCAGATCATGCTCCAGCGCGAGATAGACGTTTGCGAGGGTCTGGGCTTCGATGCCTTGCGCCGCATCGACGACCAGCAACGCGCCTTCGCACGCGGCGAGTGAGCGGCTCACTTCGTACGAAAAATCGACGTGTCCGGGCGTGTCGATCAGGTTGAGTTCGTACAGGTCCCCGTCGGCGGCGCGAAACGCCATGCGCACGGCGCGCGCCTTGATCGTGATGCCCTTTTCGCGCTCGAGGTCCATCGAGTCGAGCACCTGCTCAACCATCTCGCGTTGCGTCACCGTCCCCGTGTGCTCCAGGAGCCGGTCAGCGAGCGTTGACTTGCCATGGTCGATGTGGGCGATGATGCTGAAGTTCCGGATTCGTTGTCGGTCTGGCATGGGGCCCGTCTACACGCTCCGTGACGATCTACCGATACATCGTGGACCAACAACAAAGTATACCTGTCCGTGCGCTTTGCATCGGTTCCGGCGATCGAGTCGACGTTGCCGGAATGGCGGAACGCGAGTACAATTCGTCGGTTATCGAGTTCGCTCCAGGCGGGCCGCTTTGTCGTGTTTCGAAGCTACGAGCCTACGAGGGGGTCAGTTTGGCCAATTCCAAGTCAGCCGCAAAGCGCGCCCGCGTGTCGGAGCGGCGCAAGATCAGCAACCGGCGCTATCGATCGTCTACGCGGACGCTGGTGCGGCGCGCGGAAACGCTGATCAGCCAGGCGGACGAGCAGGCGGCGTCCGGCGCGGTTGGCAACGCGATCAGCCTGCTTGACCGAGCGGCGGCCAAAGGCGTGATCCATCCCAACAATGCGGCGCGTCGCAAGTCGCGCCTGATGGCGAAGTACAACGCGATGGAGACCTGAGCAGGTTACACCCCCTGATATCGACGCTTCGAGTCGGCACACAACTGGTGCGACGAGTGCGGAAACGTCGTTCTCGCCGACACGCGTCGCCCCTCCCGTCACTCGCTCTTTCAAATCTCGGAACCCGAAACGGATCACCCGTGCGCGGATGTGTTGCGCCAGTGGACATGTCGCTCCGCGAACGGTGTCCGACTGGAAGCGTCGTCGGTCGTTTGATAGCTGATGCCGGACCGACACGACGCCACGTGCGTGCTATCGACGTCCGGGTGGCGTTCGTGCTGCCTCTGACAGCTGGGCGACGAGTGGGGTTATGACGGCCGCCGTCTGTGCGGCATGCCCCGTTTTCACGTTGGAGTCCGCGTGCCGAACTAGTTCAGCCATCATCCGCAACGTGGCATGGCTGTAGTGCCGCGTTTTGAGCGTGTCCACGCGACGATCGGTGAGACCAGACACCGTGGCCACGTCCCGCGACGGGTACTCGAGCGCAAGCCGCGCCTGAGCGGTCGCGACGACGTCTCCGGCAATCTGAAACAGGACGCGCTCCGGCGCTTCTCCCGCCTCGATCATCAGATCGAGCTCGCACAGCGCCTGTTCGACTCGCCCGCTGAAGATCGCGTTGCTGAGCTCGAATGCCTTATAGCCGCTTCGATCCTCAATCAGGCTGTCGACGACTGCAACTGACACGACATCTTCGTCGGAAGCCAGGGCAAGCTTCTCAATTTCACTTGCAATCAGCCGCGTGTCCGGCGTAGTCGTCACGTAACGCGTGTCCGTCGAGCTCCACGACAGCGGAAAGAGCAGGTCCAGCAGACGCTCTGCGGCGCCTGGTCCGAACGAATACCCGTTGCCTTGCGCGCGGGTCGTGACCCAGGCCAGCAGATCGGCGCCCCGCGGAATCTCGACCGGCTCGATGGTCCAGCCGAGTTCCTTGAGCGCCTTGCGGGCGAAGTGGGTCGCAGTCAGCGAGCCGTCATGTCGAACGATGATCTCGGAGGTGGGCGGTGTTGACCTGAGGATCTGCAGCAGGTCCGGCCAGCGGATCCTTCCGGGAGGAGTGTCGTCTTCATCTGCAGAGGCGTCGTCGCCGCGCTTGGGCAGGACCAGCGGTTGCCTCAGCACGACCATGCGCGTCCCGCCGAAAAATGGACTGGCGTGGCACGCGGAAGCAATCGCTTCAAGTGTCGAAGTCTGGACATCGATGACAGTCGTGCCGAGACCGGTCTGATCTAAGTCGCTCACGAGAGCCGCAACACGTTCGTCGAGCAGCAGCGCATTCTGTCCGCACAGCAGATAGCTCATGTTCAGCGCCCCGGAACGTAGCGGCAGACGGACAGAGGATGGGTGAGCGGAAGATGTCACCACACGGGCTAGTTTCGAGCCTGCGTTCGCAGGTGAGCGCCCGGTGCGACGATCCCATGAGATCGGCCAGAGAGCGCCCGAAAACTAGTGACGTTGGCTCAAAACATTTGAAGCCGCGTGGCCATGTCTCCAACTCACCCGGACGAAAGTATACCAGAGCGCGCGGGACGGTCCTCCCTCACATCGCCCCGCTGAGGGAACGGAATATCGTACGTACGCGAGTTTCTGACATCATGGCGTTCACCGCTCCGGCGAAAACCGAGTCCTCGTTGCGCCGTGGCGCCTCAGTTGCCGAGGGGTAAAACGAGCCATACACTATGATGTGCGGGCGGCATCGTGGCGGTTCCGCATTCGAGATCGCAACTGTCAGACAGCGTGGAGACACAAGTGCGCGTAGTGGTTACCAGGCGAATCGACAGCGACACCATCAACATGCTCAAGGAGCATGCGGACGTGACGACGTGGGACAGCGATCTACCCCCATCTCGGGAGGAACTGATCCGGCTGCTTGGCGATGCTGATGGCGCACTGACGCTGTTAACCGATCGGATCGATGCCGAACTGCTCGACGCCACCCCAGGACTGAGGGCTGTCAGCAACTTGGCAGTTGGATACGACAACATCGACGTTGAGGCATGCACGAAGCGCCTGGTGGCGGCCTGCACGACGCCCGACGTTCTGACCCGAACAACGGCTGAGTTCACCGTGGCGCTGATGTTCGCGGTTGCCAGGCAGATCGTGCCGGCCGCGATCGCGGCGCGCGAGGGAGAGTGGCTCACCTGGTATCCTTTCCGGTTCCTGGGCCGTGACCTCGAAGGTGCGACGCTCGGTGTGGTCGGTCTTGGCCGCATCGGCGCGACCGTGGCGACGCTCATGCAGGGTTTCGGCATGCGGGTCATCTACGCTGACGAACGATCGGAATCCACCGAATTCGAATCAGCGACGGTGACCGATCTCCTCCGTCGCGCGGATGTCGTGACGTTGCACGTGCCCCTTACGCCGGAGACGCGCTTGATGATCGACGACGAGGCGCTGGCATCGATGAAGCCGGATGCGCTGCTGATCAACACGGCACGCGGCGGCGTCATCGACACGGACGCGCTGGTCCGCGCGTTGGAGCGCGGACGCCTTGGTGGCGTGGGGCTTGACGTAACCGATCCAGAGCCCTTGCCCGTCGATCACCCGCTGTACGGGTACGAACGGGTCACGATCGTGCCTCATATCGCGAGCGCGACGTCGGTGACGCGCCACAGGATGTCGTCGTTGGCGGCGCAGAACCTTATCGCCGTGCTGACGGGAGGCGACCCGCCGCATTGCCTGAATCCGGAGGTGCTGGCAAATGCTTGATGGGCAGTCCAGCCGCGTCGTCGTCGTGACTGGCGTCGGTTGCGTCTCAGCGCTCGGCGTCGGGCGCGAGATGAACTGGGCACGGATCCTTGAAGGCGCGGGCGGCGTCGTGGCGATTGACCGGTTCGAAACGGCAGGATTTCCCGTCACAATCGCCGCTCAGGTCACGGACTTCGATCCGGCGCTGTACTTCGAGCCAAAGGATGCCCGGCGCACGGACCGCTTCATTCAGTATGCCGTCGCTGCCGCGCGCGAGGCCGTGGAGCATGGCGGCCTGGCGATCGACACCTGCACGGCGACGCGCACAGGCGTTATCGTCGGAACTGCGATGGGCGGACTAGAAACGTTCGAAAACGGCGTCAACACGCTCAACACGCGTGGGCCTGGACGGGTCAGCCCGTTCTTCATTCCCATGATGCTGGCGGACATGGCGACCGGCATCGTGTCGATACATCTTGGCGCCAAGGGACCGAACCTGGCAACAGTCAGCGCCTGCGCGAGCGGAGCGCATGCGGTCGGGGAAGCGGCCGCGACTATCGCAAGAGGCGACGCCGATGCGATGATCGCTGGGGGTTCTGAAGCACCGATAACTCCCAGCGGCGTGGCCGGTTTCGCGGCCGCGGGCGCGCTGTCTTCTCGCAACGACGACCCCGCTCATGCCAGCCGGCCATTCGATCGTGAGCGCGACGGCTTCGTGCTGGGCGAGGGCGCGGCCGTGCTTATGCTGGAGGCGCTCGATATCGCCCTGGCGCGCGGAGCCACGCCGCTGGCGATCGTCAGCGGCTATGCGACGACTGCCGACGCGTCACATATCGTCCAGCCGTCGGCGGGGGGCGAGGGCGCGGCGCGAGCAATGACGCTGGCCATTGAGCGCGCTGGACTTGCGCCAGTGGACATCTCGTACGTCAACGCGCACGGCACGTCAACCCGGCTCAACGACGCGTTCGAGACGATGTCGCTGAAGACCACGTTCGGCTCCGCGATGCCGCCCGTCTCGTCGACGAAAGGCGCAACCGGACACATGCTCGGAGCAGCGGGGGCGATGGAGGCCGCGTATTCGGTCCTGACGATTCGGGATCAGATCTTGCCGCCTACGATCAACTACGAGGTTCCGGATCCGGAATGCGATCTCGACTACGTGCCGAATGAAGCGCGTCAAGATCTCGTGACCCACGTCGCGAGCAACTCGCTCGGATTCGGTGGTCACAACGTGTCGCTTGTTTTCTCACGTTACGCGCCTTCCACATGACGACGAGCCCGCCGCGACATCTGTCTCGATGATCGTTCGCACGCTTGTGGGTCGAATATGGGTCGGTCTCGCGCTGGTCGCTCCGTCCTTGCTCGGCACGCTGGTTGTGACTCGAAATTGGGGCGATCTGGTGAAAAACTACGACTGACGCGGGCTGATGCGCACGATGGTCGTCGTCGGGTTGATCTTGCTGGCCATGATCGAGGAGACTGGCAGTCCGCAGAATCCGCACAAGAGTATCGACCCACGCTTTGGGTAAATGGACGCACGGCCGGCTGGCCAGATTCAACGCTCAAGCAGCGGCTGGCTCTGGCATGCGCTGCCTACCGCGATCGGAACCGCCGCTATCGAGTCGAACTGGGACGTGGCCTGAGACCGCGCCCGTCCCCGAGCGTGCTGCCCACGTGCTAGTCGAGATAGCCGCGCAGCTTGCGGCTGTAACTCGGGTGACGCAGCTTTCGCAGCGCCTTCGCCTCGATCTGGCGGATACGCTCGCGAGTGATGCCGAACTCGCGTCCGACCTCCTCCAATGTCCGGAATCGCCCGTCTTCGAGTCCAAAACGCAGGACAATAATGCGCCGCTCGCGCTCGGTCAGCTTGTCGAGAGCGTCGCCGATTTGTCCTCTCAACAGTTGCTGCGACGCCAGCTCCAGTGGCTGCGGCATCGTCTCGTCCTCGATGAAGTCGCCAAGAAATGCGTCCCCATCCTGCCCAACCGGCGCCTCGAGCGACACCGGGAGACGGGACACGTCGAGCACTTGGCGCACCTTATGGTCCGGCACGTCCATGGCGCGCGCGATCTCCTCGTGCGTAGGCTCGCGCTCGAAGACTTGTTGCAGGCGGTGGGCGGTTTTCTTGACTCGGTTAATCGTCTCGCCGACGTGTACCGGCAGGCGAATCGTCCGGCTCTGGTCGGAAATCGCGCGAGTGATCGCCTGGCGGATCCACCAGGTCGCATATGTGGAGAACTTGTAGCCGCGATGGTAGTCGAACTTGTCAGTAGCCTTCATCAGGCCGATGTTGCCTTCCTGAATCAGGTCCAGAAACGACAGACCACGACCGACGTACTTCTTCGCGACCGAGACCACGAGCCTCAGATTGGCCTGGATGAGATGCGAGCGGGCGCGTTCGCCATCCTCGCGATCTTCCAGCAGCTCGAGCCGGATGACCTCCGATGGGTAGTCACCGGAAGCGAGCCGCTGGGCCGCGATCAGCGCGCGTTCCATGCGCTTCGCGAGCCAGACCTCCTCGTGCATGGTGAGAAGGTCGGTTTCGCCGATCTCCTGGAGGTACAAACGCACGGAATCTGCGACGCCGTGCGCGAGCCCGTCCGATGGCGGTTCGTCACGTGGCTCGCTCCTGGGTGGGGAGGGCAGCATGACATCGTCGCCCGTCGTCGCAATCGAGCGTTGCCGGGTAAACTGAAGCCTGGACGCGACACCGGTCGACTCCACGGGAGGCTGGTCGATGACCTCGACCCCGTTTTCGAGCAGCGACGACCAGAAGTCGTCGATGTCGTCGATGCGGTCTTCCATCTTCGGAAAAGCGGCGATGACCTCGTCGGAAAGCAGGAACCCCTGGTCCTTGCCCTTAGCAATCAGGCTCGCTACCACAATCGGTCTCCCCTCCCGCCATATGGTGGACAGGCGTTGCTGGGAGCGGGAGACGGCGCTCAGCAGGGGGGAACCGGCGAGCTAGATGGCAGGGCGGCGACGCCGGTGATAGTTGCGAGCGCGGTACTCCTCAACTTCCGATGCGGGGGACGCCTGTTTCGCGCGTTTTCCGCAGTATACGGCAGGTTTACCCACATTTCAACTGTTTTTCTGTGCGAGTCTCGCCGGGGGCTTAGCCGGATCGGCAACGTGAGTCCAAAAGTCACGCCGCGATGTTGACTTTGGGCGTTGATCCGGGGACTGCGTTGCTTGGCTACGGGCTTGTGCGAGGCGACGTCGATCCGGAGCTGGTGGACTTCGGAGTCGTCGCGACGACGGCGAGCGATAGCATGCCGGAACGGCTGCTTCAGCTGTATATCGCGATTGCGACTCTCATCGAGGATCAACATCCAGACACATTGGCGATCGAACAGCTGTTTTTCGCCCGCAATGTCACGACCGCCCTTGCTGTCGGCCAGGCGCGCGGCGTTGTACTGTTGGCCGCTGCACAGCACGGCATGCCAGTGCACGAATACAAGCCGGCCGAGGTCAAGCTGACGATCACGGGATACGGCAAGGCCGACAAGCAGCAGGTGCAGGAAATGGTCCGCATTCAGCTCGGGCTCGCGCATGCGCCACAACCCGACGACGCCGCTGACGCGCTAGCGGTGGCTCTTTGTCACGTGCACATGAGCCGCTTCTCGCGGACCCTCGGCAACAGCATCTCATGAACGGTCAACCGAAAAGGGTCCGAGCCGACGAACTGGTCGTCCAACAGGGACTTGCGGAAACGCGTTCGCGCGCCAAGGCGCTGATCATGGCCGGCGTTGTGCGAGTCGGTGACCGCGTGATTGACAAGCCGGGGGAGACACTGGATCCGACGACGCCGCTGGCGCTACAGGCGCGACTGCCCTATGTCAGCCGCGGCGGGCTCAAGCTGCAGCATGCGCTTGACACATTCGGCATAGACGTTGACGGCGTTGTCGCCGTCGATATTGGCGCTTCGACCGGTGGCTTCACCGATTGCCTGCTCCAGCGCGGCGCGGCGAAGGTCTATGCCATCGACGTAGGCTACGGCCAACTCGACTACCGGCTGCGCAACGACCGACGCGTCGTCGTCATGGAGCGGGTGAACGCGCGGGAGCCTGTCAGCCTTCCGGAACCGGTGGGCTTCGCGTGTATTGACGTGTCGTTCATCTCGCTTGACCTGATCCTGCCTGCAGTAGCGTCATTGCTGACACGAGACGCTGATGTCGTGGCACTCATCAAGCCGCAATTCGAGGCTGGACGCGAACACGTTGGACGCGGCGGCGTGGTGCGCAGTCCGGAAGCGCGGCGTTCAGCGGTAATGCGCGTCGTGACGAACGCGCGGCGCATTGGACTTGGCGATGCAGCTGTGACAACGTCGCCTATCACTGGGCCCGCGGGCAACGTCGAGTATCTGGCGTGGTTGCGATTCGCGGACTCCCCGGCCGACGCCGATGCGATTGTTGAGACCCTGTTCGCCGACGAGCTTGGCCGAACATCGGACACGGAAGAATTGTGAGATGGTTCAGTTGGCGCGCGCTTGCTCGCGAGCGGCCCTGCGCGCAACCTCGGCGGCCACGCGGGTCGGGTCGATCTCCCGGCAGACAAGTGACTGGAGCATAGCGCTGACGTCCGGTTCGTCAAGGATGTCCGCCAGACGGGATGACAGCCAACGACGCGCCAGCCGGAGCACCTCTTGACGCGCCCTGCGCTCACGTCGTTGCGACAGCTCGCCCGTCTCGGACAGATGTTCGGCGTGCTTCTCAATCGCACCGATGAGACCGCTGATGTTCTCGCCTTTGAGCGCCAGCGTCTCGATGATTGGCGGCGTCCACGTGCGGCGCTCTCCGAGCCGCAGCATGTTGCGCAGGTCGCGCACCAGGTCGTCGGCCCCCGATATGTCACGCTTGTTGACGACCAGGATGTCGGCGATCTCAAGCACGCCCGCCTTGATCGTCTGGATGCTGTCGCCGAGCCCGGGTACCTGGAGCAGAAGCGTCGAATCGGCCAACTCCGCGATGTCGACTTCGTCCTGACCGACGCCGACCGTCTCAATGACGATCACGTCGAAGCCGAACGCGTCCAACAGGTGCGTCGCGGCGCCCACGGCTGTCGAGAGCCCGCCCATTTCGCCCCGCGTCGCCATTGAACGGATATAGACACCGTCGTCGTCGAAGTTTTCGAGCATGCGAATGCGGTCCCCGAGCGTCGCGCCACCCGTCAGCGAGCTCGACGGATCGACTGCCAGCACTCCGACGGTCGTGCCGCGCGCTCGATAGGCTCGAATGAGCGCATTCGTCAGCGTGCTCTTGCCCGCGCCGGGCGGGCCGGTGACTCCCACAACGTATGCGTTGCCCGTTTCGCGATAGAGCGCCGCCAGCGCTCGCAGTCCAGCTGGCTTGTCATTCTCGACGTGCGAGAGGATGCGCGAGAGCGCCGCGCGATTGCCGGAGCGAAAGCGCTCGACGAGTTGATCGACTGAGGCGTCCGTCACTCGCCGCCCCGCAACGGAGCGTGCTCCCGGATGAAGCGCACGGCGGTTTCCATGGGCGTGCCCGGTCCGAACACCGCCGCGACGCCTAGAGCCTTGAGAGGATCGACATCCTCGCTGGGAATCGTTCCACCGGCTACCACAAGCACGTCGTCCAATCCGGCGGCGCGCAGTTGAGCGAATATCTTCGGGAAGAGCGCCAGATGGGCGCCGGACAGTATCGACAGCCCGATCACGTCGACATCCTCGTCAATCGCCGCGCGAGCGATCATCTCAGGCGTCTGGAACAGGCCGGTATAGATGACTTCCATGCCGGCGTCGCGTAGCGCGCGCGCCATCACCTTCGCGCCACGGTCGTGCCCATCGAGACCCGGCTTTGCGATCAGCACCCGTATCGGGGTCGTGCGTGTCTCAACATCCAACATCGAGATCGACGCTCCCTTCTTGCCCCGTTCAGACGACCAGGAGCTGACGGTGCTCGCCATAGACGACTCGCAGGCAGTTCGTGATTTCGCCGACGGTAGCATACGCATTCGCGGCGTCGATGAGCGCCGGCATGACGTTGATTCCGGAGCGAGCGGCCCGCTCCAGCCCTTCCAGCGATTCGCGCCAGCGAACTGGGTCACGCTCTAAGCGCACCCGCGCCAGACGCGCAAGATGACGGCCTTCGCCCTTTGGGTCCATCTGCAGGATTGGGATCGTAGGTTCCTCGTCGGAGCGGTGTGCGTTGACGCCGACAACGATCTTGCGTTGCTCTGCAAGCGCCTGCTCATATGCGTAGGAGCTGTCGGCGATGCGTCGCTGAAAGTAGCCGCGCTCGATGGCCGGCACGACGCCGCCGAGGTCGTCGACCTCAGCGAGGATCGTCATTACTCGCTGCTCCATCTCGCTGGTCATCGTCTCGACCATGTACGACCCGCCCAACGGATCGACACTGTTTGCGACGCCGCTCTCGTGAGCGATGATCTGTTGCGTGCGAAGCGCGATGCGCGCCGCCCACTCACTTGGCAACGCGATCGCCTCGTCGAGCGAGTTCGTGTGCAGGCTCTGAGTGCCCCCGAGCACGGCCGCCAGGGCCTGAATAGTGGTGCGGATCACGTTGTTCTCTGGCTCCTGCGCCGTCAGCGAGCAGCCGGCCGTCTGGGCGTGGAAGCGCATCCACAGCGAACGCTCGTTCCGCGCTCCGAATCTATCGCGCATCTCGCGGGCCCATATGCGACGGGCGGCCCGAAACTTGGCGATCTCCTCGAAGAAGTCGTTGTGGCAGTTGAAGAAGAACGAGAGCCGCGGCGCGAACGAGTCGACGTCGAGTCCCCGCTCGATCGCCGCCTGTACATAGGCGATGCCGTCCGCCAGCGTGAACGCCAGCTCCTCCGTTGCCGTTGCGCCCGCCTCGCGGATGTGATATCCGGAAACAGAAATGGAGTTCCAGAGCGGCATGTAGTGAGTCGAAAACTCGATCGTGTCGACGACAAGCTTCATCGACGGCTCGGGCGGGAAGATGTACTCGTTCTGGGCCGTGAACTCCTTGAGGATGTCGTTTTGCAGGGTGCCACGCAGCTCGGCGCGCGGCGTCCCGCGCTTCTCGGCGGCGGCGATATACATTGCCCAGATCGCGGCCGCTGGCCCATTTATCGTCATTGATGTCGTCACGGCTTCAAGCGGTATCTCGTCGAGCAGGATCTCCATGTCTGCCAGCGATGAGATCGCGACGCCACACTTGCCGAACTCCCCGTGCGACAGTGGGTCGTCCGCATCCCGACCGTACAATGTGGGCAGGTCGAAGGCGATGGATAAACCGGACTCCCCGTGCTCCAGCAGATAGTGGAAACGCTGGTTCGTTTCTTCCGCCGACCCGAAACCAGCGAACATGCGCACTGTCCAGAGCTTGCCGCGGTAGTGGGTGCTATGGATGCCCCGTGTAAACGGAAAGTCGCCTGGGTCCGCAAGTTCGCGCTCATACTCGAACCCAACCCGCCGCAGATCATCGGGCGTGTACGTCTGCTTGACAAGCTCACCCGACACCGTCGTGAATTCGCGTTCCTCCGGCGGCGCGTCATGAAACCGGGACCGTGGAGACACGTTTTCGGCTCGCATCAGCGCGGCTCCTCCCGTGGTGCGCGGCGGGTCTGGGACCGCGGCGTCCCGCCTCGTGCGCTTAACGATACTCGAAGAATCCTTCACCGCTCTTGCGTCCGAGCTTGCCGGCCGCGACCACTTTGCGCAACAGAGGGCATGGCCGGTACTTCGGGTCTCCAATGTCGCGGTGCAACACTTCCAGGATGTCCAGGCACACATCCAGACCGATGAGATCAGCCAGTGCGAGTGGACCCATCGGATGGTTCATGCCGAGTTTCATGACGGAGTCGATGTTCTCCCTCGTTGCGACGCCTTCCATCAGGCAGTAGACGGCTTCGTTGATCATCGGCATCAGCACCCGATTCGAGACGAACCCGGGAAAGTCGTTTACCTCGACAGGCGTCTTGCCGATGCGCGTCGTGAGTCGCGCGGTCGTCTCGACAGCCTCGTCAGATGTCGCAAGCCCGCGCACGACTTCGACAAGCTGCATGACCGGGACGGGGTTGAAGAAGTGCATGCCGATCACGCGATCCGGCCTACTGGTGAGCGACGCAAGGGAGGTGATCGAGATCGATGAGGTGTTTGAGGCGATAAGCGCCAACTCCTTCACGAGATCGTCGACCCGTTCGAAAACCTCGGCCTTGACCACCATGTCTTCGGAGACGGCCTCGATTACCATGTCCGTCTCGGCAATCCCGTCGTAACGGGTTGTCGGCACGACCAGGCTCAGTGAGAGCTCCATGTCATCCGCCGTCATGCGCTCTCGCTCGACGCCGCGTTGGAGGTTGCGCCGGATGGTGGCGAGCGCGTCCTCGATGCTAGACTGACTTCGCCCGACCATCGTCACCGGGATGCCGGATTGCGCCAGCACCTGCACGATGCCAGTGGCCATCGTGCCGGTTCCAACGACGGAGACGCTTGTCACATCCATGTCAACAACCTTCCATGCCCGACGCGCGAGGCGGTCTCGCCAACTCCAGTGTCCTCGGCGCGCGGTTGCCCGCGGGATTATAGCCCTTTGGCGTATCCCAGCAGGATGGTCCAATCGAGCCGGAGCCGACACCGCAATTCACGATCCAGCGGACGTGCCTTCCGTGGCTGGCGACGCGCGGCGGTTGTGCTCGTTCATGGCGAGGATCGTTCCTTTTTCGATCCACGCGAGCGCAGCGTCCGCCGCGCGCTCCAGGACGTCTGGAAGCTGTCTTCGCTCTGGTTCCGAGAAGTTCGCCAGCACGTAGGAAATAGTGGCGCCCGATTGAGGTCTCCCGATTCCGATTCGTAATCGGGGAATCTCGTGCGTCCTGAGATGTGAGATGATCGACGCCACGCCGTTGTGTCCTCCAGCGCTTCCCCCTGGACGCAACCGGATTGTTCCCAGGGGCAGATCCAGCTCATCGTAGACGAGCAGGATGTTGTCGGGCGGCACATTGTGCCATCGTGCAATCTGACCCAGGGCGATGCCGCTGTCGTTCATGAACGTCTCGGGTTTGACGAGCAGGATGCGTCGCCCCGCGTGAGTGGTTTCGACGTATTCGGCCTGGAACCGGCGCCGTGAAGAGCCCCGGGGAAGTCGAGCGTACACGCGATCGATGGCCGCGAAGCCGACGTTGTGCCGCGTGCCCTGGTAGCGCCGCCCTGGATTGCCGAGGCCGACCACCAGCAGTAACTCGCCGTCGGACCGTTTCTCGGTGCTGACTGTTCTGTTCCAGCGCAAGCGGTCGAGCACGCAAACTCCATGGTCTGAGTCGGGCATAAGATGCCCGATGGTATACTACCCGGATTGCACGTCATAGCATCGTTCAGCCAACTACCAGCAAAGCAACTACCGCGGAGTGACAGATGAGTTTCTTTGGCATGGGATCGATGGAGATCGTGGTGATCATGATCATCGCGCTCATTATCTTCGGTCCAGGCCGGATACCGGAAATCGCAGGACAGGCTGGCAAGGCCGTCCGTGACTTCAGACGCATAACTCGCGAACTCACGTCCGAGTTCCAGGAGTCGATCGACGACGTGCAGTCCACGATGACGGAAGTGCGAACCACGGTCGATGACATGAAGCGCGACACGGCGGCGATCGCAGCGTCGATTCCGGAGTCCGTCGAGGAGGGTGTCGGCAAGCCGCTGTCGGACGCCGCTGGTTCGGTGCGACCCGCGCGCAATGGCGCCACTGGATCCCAGACCGACGTGCCGATCGCCGAAGCGCCGGCGCCCGTCGCCACGAAGTCCGACCCATTGGCGGATCTGATCGAGATTCAGGAAGAACTGGACGACTCCGTGCGCCCGTCAGCGGGCCGCTGATCCCATCGTCTTCCGTGCCAGACGAGCGCGCTGCCCCACGCGTCGGACACGATCTCCCATGAACCGATGAAGCCGGGAATCGCCATGTCCGGAGGTTCAGCAGTTTGGCGGCCATACGCCATCCGCGTAACCAAGCGGCGCGCGCCCGCCCCGGGACCGCGCTCGTAGGTCCCGCCTAGCAGCAACCACACGTCGCAGCTCACCGCGGCGACTCTCGCAATCTCCGTGTGTGTTTCGGCTGACATGATCCACGGCCCGGGGTATGTCGACACGATCGTCGCGACACTCGACGATCGCGCCGGCAGTTGCTCCGCGCGGGCGCGAACGACGAACGCGCCGCGCGCGTTGGCCCTGCGCGCCATGCCTGGCGACGGCTCGACGCCAAGACACCGCACTCGTGAACATTCGTACCGCTCGAGCAGGCGCCCATCGCCACAGCCGATGTCCAGCACGACGCCGCGGGAAGTTCGGGTGCGGTCGAGGATCAGCCCGCGCCGGGCGTCCCATGCCGCCCCGAACGCGATCCATCCAGTCACCTCGTGGGCGAACGCCAGGCGACCGTACAACGCGTTGAAGCACCATCGCAGAACCGTCGCCCGCGGTGTCATGGCGTCGCCAGCGTCATTCCGGTCATCCTCCCGACTGGCATAATAGCGTGATGAGCTCCCGTGTTGGGATTTCAACATTCACCGTATCGTCCACCGACGGTCATGCCCGAGCCGGTGAGCTTCGCTTGCCGCGAGGCGTCGTGCGGACGCCGGCGTTCATGCCGGTGGGCACACAGGCCAGCGTAAAGGCGCTCGATCCTGCGGACATCCTCGCGATCGGCTCGGAAATCATCCTGGCGAATACGTATCATCTGATGCTGCGGCCCGGCGCGAACACGATCGAGACGCTGGGCGGAGTCAGCCACTTTATGCGCTGGGAGGGCCCGGTGCTGACCGACTCCGGCGGATTTCAAGTGTTCAGTCTGGCGCGGAACCGGACGCTCTCGGACGATGGCGTCACCTTTCGATCGCACATTGACGGCAGCCTGCACGCGCTGACTCCCGAGCGCGCGATCAGCATGCAACGGCAGTTCGGATCCGACATCATCATGGCGCTCGACGTGCTTGCCGGCTATGGAGCGTCCGACGCGGAGCAGAAGGAAGCGACGCGCTTGACACACGCCTGGCTGCCGCGCAACGTCGATGAGTTCAGACGTGACGATGCTGCGGGGCAGCCAAGCCTGCTGTTCGGGATCTGCCAGGGTGGGTTCAATCCAGAGCGTCGTCGGGAATCGGCGCGCATCGTCGCCAGCGCGAAGATCGATGGATGCGCAATCGGTGGACTGAGCGTTGGCGAGCCCAAGACGATTATGGCCGAGATGTTGCGGGCCTCGATCGATGAACTTCCAGTCGCACGGCCACGCTACCTGATGGGTGTCGGCTCGCCGGAAGACCTGTGGCGAGGCGTCGCGACTGGCGTCGACATGTTCGATTGCGTTCTTCCGACGCGGGTAGCTCGACGCGGCGGCCTGTACACGCTCGATGGGCGCGTCAACGTGACGGCGTCGCGGTTCGCGCAACGCGATGAGCCGATCGATGTGGAATGCGACTGCGCGACCTGTCGAGTGCACAGCGTGGCCTACGTTCATCACCTGTTCCGCGCCGGTGAGCTGCTCGCGTTCAGGCTGGCGACAATCCATAACCTTCGATTCATTCAGCGCGTCATGGAGCGCATGCGAGCCGCGATTCGCGACGGCACGTTTCAGCATGAACTGACGGTCTTTCTCGATCGATACCAACCTGCGAATGAGCTGGTGGCCGCCGAGCAGCGCGCGAGGGACCGCGTGACACGTGGGCGCGCTTCGCGCGAGCCGATGATTGATGTCCACAGTGAGTGAAGCGATTATAGAGGGACATCAGCCCGCTCCATCGCAGCCGGCACAGGTGCGGAGGGCCTGGCTCGTGCTCGCGAGCAGCGCTGGGACGTTTCTCATTCTCCTGATCGCCGCCGGCGCCACCGGGAGCTGGGTCTACCGGCACGCCACGGCCCCTGAAACTGCGACGCTCAGCGTCGTAAGCGGCGGGGGAGCGCTGGTTCGATCGCCAGGTGATTCGGACTGGCGGCTGGTCGACGCGGAAACTCGATTGTCAGAGCGCGATCAGATCTCGACAGCACTGGGGACCGTCGTCTGGGTGACCGCTTTCGACGGATCGACCATCGAGATCGCCGAGGATACGGTGGTGACCGTCAACCATCTGCGCTCATCGCGTTTCTTGAACAGGACCAAGCTGATCGACGTCACGCTCGAACGGGGCGCCGTGTACATTGGCATGGCCCCGCGTGGCGACTTCTCGTACAGCGAATTCATCGTCCGCGCTGGTGACACGCGGGTCACGATGTCCGACGCGCGCAACAGGGTAGGGGCGGGCTCGTTCCTCGTTGAGGTGATGCCTGCCGTTGACGGTGCGTCGGAGCGCGCGGCCGTGCGCGCGGCCGTCTTGCGCGGTGATGCCATCATCGCTGGTCCCGGCGGGGAGACGACGCTAACCGCGCCTTGGCAGCTTATTGTCGACGCCGCTGGCGTTCACGGAGACCTGGCGAGCGCCGTGCGCGAGTTGATCGTCAATGGCTCGTTCGATCAGGGGCTCGCGGGTTGGGTGGAGTTCACCACTCGTGGTCCCCTGGCGCCCGAAGCACTTCCTATAGCGGCATCGATCGAGCTTGTCCAGGAGCAGACGCCGCGCGGCTCGAAGGTGGCGGTCGAGCTGCTCAGACCAAGCGACGCGCTCAATACCGCGACTGCAGGCATCCGCCAGCGAATCGGAAAGTCCATCAGGTTGCAGTCCTCGCTGGTGCTTGACTTTGACGTCAAGATCTCTGACCAACAGCCGCCTTCGAGTGGGGCGGACCTCACCCAGTTTCCACTGACTTTCGAGATCAACTATGTCGACGCCGCGGGGCAGGAAAATCGATGGACGCACAGCTACTACATTTTGAGCGAACCAGCGGTGTCGATCCCACGGGATCGCGCCACCAGGCTCGAAAGAGACACGTGGCAGCGTGTTGTTTTCGATCTCCGGAATCTTTCGCCTCTGCCTAGACAGGTGACGTCGATCGTGGTGTACGCTTCAGGCGAGAGTTACCAGACGAGGGTTGCGAACATTTCGTTAACGAGCGCCGAACTGGTCGATCAGGAATAACGCGCTCCAACAAGGACGTGTCACGCGTCCACGGCGAGCCGCGGGCCAGCTATCACCGAAGGAGTCACATGGCGCGCATCAGTGTCATCGGAAGCGGATACGTCGGTCTTGTATATAGCGCCGCGTTCGCGGATCTCGGCAACGACGTTGTCGGGGTCGACATCGACGCCGAAAAGGTCTGCCGCTTGCAGGCAGGAGAGTGCCCAATATACGAGCCCGGGCTGCCCGAGCTGATCGAGCGAAATCTCGCGGCAGGTCGCCTGAGATTCACGACTGACTACTCAGACGCCGTGCCGCATTCGGCATTTGTGTTCATTTGCGTCGATACACCGTCGGCGATCTCCGGCGAGGCTGACATGCGAGCGGTCCGACGCGCCGCGCGAATGATCGCCGATCATCTCGCGGGCGACACCGTCGTCGTCAACAAGAGCACGATGCCGATCGGCTCCGGAGATCTGGTGACGTCGATCATCGCAGAAAACGTCAAGCCTGGAGTGAAATTCTCGGTCGTGAGCAACCCAGAGTTTCTGCGTGAGGGGTCGGCCGTGCAGGATGTCCTGCATCCGGACCGCGTGGTTCTCGGGGCGGACGATCTGGAAGCGGCAGAACGCGTGTCGGAGCTGTACAGTGTCATGGACGCCCCCATCGTCATTACGGACCGTCGCTCAGCGGAAATGATTAAGTACGCCTCCAATTCGTTCCTCGCCACCAAGATTTCCTTCATCAACGAGATCGCGCAGATATGCGAGCGCGTGGGAGCCGATGTTACGGTCGTCGCGCGAGGCATGGGGTACGACGCGCGCATCGGACAGCTGTTTCTTGAGGCAGGTGTCGGGTATGGAGGATCGTGTTTCCCAAAGGACGTTAAGGCACTGGCGCACATGGCGCAGGAGGCCGGCTGCCATCCACAACTGCTCCGCGCGGTCATGGAGATTAACACCGATCAGCGCAGGCGTTTCGTGCACAAGCTGCAGGAGCATATCG
>DATKCN010000267.1:0-9256 GCA_035513175.1 Thermomicrobiales bacterium | reverse complement strand
CGACGGCGTTCAATGGACGATCTCGACCGGGCTGGCCGTCACGAATGCCTTGAGCAGGCGCAGCGACGCGTCGACGTCCCGCTCGTCGATCATCTCGAACGCCGTGTGGGTGTAGCGGGTCGACGGCCCCAGCAGCGCCGTCGGGATGCCCTGCGCGATCAGCGCCGAGCCATCGCTGCCGATGTGCTCGTAGATCGCGTGTTGCAACGGGATGTCGTGGGCGTGCGCGATGTCCGTCAGCCAGTCGATCAGCCGGATGTCGTAGTGCGCGTGCGCGTCCTTGTAGACCAGGGTCGGACCCGCTCCCAGCACGGTTGGCATGTTACGTTCCGCAACGGTAGGGATGTCGCCGACCAGCCCATTGTCGATCGCGATTGCCAGATCCGCGTCCACGTCCGCCCGCAGCGAGAAGGCGCCCATGCGTCCAATCTCCTCCTGCACCGTCGCCACGAGGTACAGGTCGTAGGTCAACTCCGCCACGTCGAGCCCGTCGAGCAGATTCGTCATCAGCGCCAGCGCGACGCGGTCGTCGATCGCCTTGCCGTAAATGCGCGTGCCGAGCCGCCGCACCGGCGGGTTCCAGATGACGCTGGCGCCGACGTGTGCGCCCAGCGCCAGCGCCTCATCGCGTGAGGAGGCGCCGATGTCGACGAAGACATCGTCCCAGTCGACCTTGTCACGCTCGCGTTGTTGCGGCGTCAGGATGTGCCCGCTGACGGCGGCGAACAGCCCGTCGATCGACCCGCCGCGCGCGACGATCAGGGCCGGTTGCCCGACCGGAAAGCGCTTGCCAGGAATGCCCGCCGGGGCCTGTCCGCTCGACAGCCAGAGGAACCCCTGTGCGTCAATGCTCTTCACCGTGAAGCTCAGCTCGTCGGCGTGCCCCTGAATCAGCAGCTTCGGCCCGCCGCCTCCCACGTGCGCCAGCAGGTTGCCGACCTTGGACAGCCAGACGCGCTCCGAGCGCGGTTCCCACCGGTCCCGCAGCCACTCCATGACCCTCTCTTCCCGCCCCGTCGGGCCGGGAATCTCCATCAATGCCTTGAGGGTTTCGTATGAATCCACGCCTGTCCACCCCTGTCGTCGTGCCGGTCGAGAGAGTCGGATGCTAGCACAACAAAGACCGGGAGCGGTCCGGGTTTGGGCGTGGTCTCCCAGGGACATGGGGCCAGGACGAACGAGCCCGGCGACATCACGTGACAACGCTGTGTCACGGGCGAGCTTGAGGCGGACATTGACGGCTCAAGGCGATGTTTTACAAGGATCGCCACCCTCTACCGTCGTGTTAGTAGACTGGAACATGTGTTCTGTTTTGTCAATCGGTAATTTCGTGCTGGGTGCGCGTCACGTTTCCGCGCGGCACTGGAACGCCGTTTGGCGCCGAGCATATCGTCGTACGAGCGTTGCCACGATCATCATCTGAAAAGACTTGACTGAGTCCTCCCGGCTTGACGTATGCTGATATCGGAATATAATAGAACCATGGCAAGAGCGGCAACGACGTCGGACGTCTTCAACGCGATCGCCGAGCCACAGCGCCGGGAGATCCTGGTGCTGCTGCGGGCGGGTGAGTGGCCGGTGACCGAGTTGGCCCAGGAGCTGAGGATGACCCAGCCGGGGGCGTCCAAACACCTGCGGGTGCTCCGGGAGGTCGGACTCGTGCGAGACCGCAAGGCAGGCAAGCAACGCCTGTACAGCCTTGACTCCCGCGGGCTGCGACCCGTTCACGAGTGGACCGGCGGCTTCGAGCGGTTCTGGAACGAGAGCTTCGACCGGCTGGACGATTACGTGCAGGACCTCAAGCAGGCAAGGCAGGAGGAGTAGCTGATGAGCGCGACGGGACGAGGAGCTCAGGCTCAGTCCACGACGGCCGACCGCGAGATCGTGATCTCCCGGGTCATCGATGCCCCACGGGAGCTGGTCTTTGAGGCGTTCACCGAGGTGCGGCGCCTATCGCAGTGGTGGGGACCGGAGGGCTTCACCACCACCACGCGGGCGTTCGAGTTACGCGTCGACGGGGTGTGGGATTTCGTGATGCACGGACCGGACGGGACGGACTACCAGGAGTGGATCACCTGGACCGAGATCGCCCCGCCGGAGCGGATCGCGCTGCTCCACGGTGAGTCCCGCGACGACCCGAACGCCTTCGAGTCGGTCCTGACGTTCGCGCTCGACGGCGCGGCGACCCGGATCGAGATGCGCACGGTGTTCCCCACCAAGGAGCTGCGTGACGAGGCGGTCGAGAAGTACCACGCGATCGAGGGTGGCCAGCAGACCCTGAGCAACCTGGCTGCCTACGTCACGGAAGTCGTTCGGAAGAGAGTTGACGACTGATGGCCGGTACGGTGTTCTTCAGCGTGACGATGTCGTTGGACGGATTCATCGCGCCCGAGGAGCGCATGGACGACCCGGATATGCAGCGCTGGAAGGCGCAGTGGATGGAACTGCAGCAGTGGATGTTCCCGCAGCGGTTCATCCGGGAGAACCTGAAGTTCGGCGAGGGCGGCGAGGAAGGGCGCGACAACGACATCGTGCGGGAGACGTTCGAGCGCACCGGCGCCAGCGTGATGGGCAAGCGCATGTTCGACCTCGGCGAGCCGGCGTGGCCGGAGGAGGCGCCGTTCCACACGCCGGTCTTCGTCGTGACGCACGAGCAGCGTGAGCCCTGGGAGAGGCAGGGCGGGACCACCTTCCACTTCGTCAACGACGGCATCTCGCCCGCGCTCGACCGGGCCCGCGAGGCCGCCGGAGACCGGGACGTGCGCATCGCAGGCGGCGGCACAACGATCCGGGAGTACGTGAACGCCGGCCTGATCGACGAGTTTACGATCGCGCTGTCACCCGTGCTGTTCGGCTCCGGCATCCGCCTGTTCGACGGCGTGGACGCGGGCCGCGTGGCCCTGGAGCCGGTCCGCGCGGAGCCGACGCAGCGGGTGACCCACCTGACCTACACTGTCCACGAGCGGTAGCCGCACGGCGTACACGAAGGAGCGCCCACGAGGTTGGTGACGATGTTCGACCGATCATAGACGTGTGGGGTCATTCACCTGTTTCAGTGGGCCACATGGGCACACGGAGTCCGGTGGCGTGGGCGTGCAGGACGGCGCGTTCGTAGCCAGCGTCGACGTGCCGCATCACCCCGGTGCCCGGATCGTTCGTCAGCACGCGCTCCAGCCGCGCTGCCGCCTCCGGCGTGCCGTCCGCCACGATCACCATGCCGGCGTGCAGCGACAGCCCGATGCCGACGCCCCCGCCGTGATGGACCGAGACCCAGGTCGCGCCGCTGGCCGTGTTCACCAGGGCGTTCAGCACCGGCCAGTCGGCAATGGCGTCCGAGCCGTCGCGCATGTCTTCGGTTTCGCGGTAGGGGGAGGCGACGGAGCCGGTGTCGAGGTGGTCGCGGCCGATGACGATGGGCGCGGAGAGTTCGCCGCTGGCGACCAGCTCGTTGAAGCGCAGCCCGGCCAGATGCCGCTCGCCGTAGCCCAGCCAGCAGATCCGGGCCGGCAGGCCCTGGTAGGCGACCCGCTCCCTGGCCAGCGTCAGCCAGCGATGCAGCGACGCCTTCTCCGGAAACAGCTCCATCAGCGCCTTGTCGGTCACCGCGATGTCGGCCGGGTCGCCGGAGAGCGCCACCCAACGGAACGGTCCCTGCCCCTCGCAGAAGAGCGGGCGGATGAAGGCGGGCACGAAGCCGGGGTAGTCGAACGCGTCCTCGACGCCCGCCACAAACGCCTGTCCCCGCAGGTTGTTGCCGTAGTCAAAGACGACCGATCCCGACCGCTGGAAGGCGAGCATGGCCTTCACGTGCTGGCCCATGGCTGCCAGCGAGCGCTTCAGGTAGCCGTCGGGGTCGGAGGCGCGCAGCAGGCGGGCGTCTTCGAGCGTCATCTCGGGCACAACGTAACCGTCGAGAGCGTCGTGGGCGGAGGTCTGGTCGGTGACGATGTCGGGGGCGAAGCCGCGTTTCACAAGCTCCGGCAGCACTTCGGCGGCGTTGCCGACGAGGGCGACTGAGAAGGCGCGGCGCTCGGAGGCGGCGGATTGCACGCGGGTTACGGCATCATCGAGCGAATCAGTCGCGTCGTCGACGTAGCGCGTTTCCAGCCGCCGCTGCACGCGCGCCGGGTCCGCCTCGATGACCAGACAGACGCCGCCGTTCATCGTCACCGCCAGTGGCTGGGCGCCGCCCATGCCGCCCAGCCCAGCCGTCAGCACGATCTTCCCGGACAGGTCCGCATCCGCGCAATAGTGCTGTCGCGCCAGCTCGGCGAAAGTCTCGTAGGTGCCTTGCAGAATGCCCTGCGTGCCGATGTAGATCCACGATCCGGCCGTCATCTGCCCGTACATCGTCAGCCCCAGCCCTTCGAGCCGCCAGAATTCCTCCCACGTCGCCCATTTCGGCACCAGCAGTGAGTTAGCGATCAGCACCCTCGGCGCGTCCGCGTGCGTCCGCAGCACCCCGACCGGCTTGCCCGACTGCACCAGCAGCGTCTCGTCCCCCTCCAGCTCGCGCAGCACTGCCACGATCGCGTCGAACGCCTCCCACGAGCGTGCCGCCCGCCCCGTCCCGCCGTACACGACGAGATCCTCCGGTCGCTCGGCAACCTCCGGGTCCAGGTTGTTCATCAGCATGCGCAAGGCGGCCTCCTGCTGCCAGCCTTTGCAGGTTATGTCACCTCCTCGTGGTGAACGAATGGTGCGCGTGGCCATGGACCTCACCCCCCGGCCCCCTCTCCTGCGCGGAGAGGGGGAGTGTGTTGCGACGGTGTCGCTGGAAACTTAGTTCGTTTTCACCGCCAGGTACCGTCGATGCAAAACCTGCATAGCCGTTCAAAGGACGACAAATCCATACACCGCCATTTGTCGTCCTTTACTTCCCCGCGTCCCCAATTCCAATTCCCAATCTCCCCCTTCCCGCGCCGGGAAGGGGGCCGGGGGGTTAGGTTAGCCCCGCAACACATCCATCCCATACCGAAACGCCCGAAACACCGTATTCCTCGGCGTCGTCCCCGGCATGCTCACTGGCTCGTGGAAGTGCGGGTTGATGTACTCCCAGACCACCTCGCCCTCGCGCGTCACCTCGAAGATGCGACCGAACGAGCCCTCGCAGATCAGCGTGTTGCCGTTCGGTAGGCGCTGCGCGTTCGAGATGAACGGGCTGAAGAACTCGCTGATGTAGCCCTCCTGATAGGTCCAGACGATCGCCTTCGTGGCGCGCTCGACCTCGATCACCCGCGAGAACGGAACCGGATGGTCGACCCGGTGCGTGCCGTTATCGAAGATCAGCAGATTGCCATTCGCCAGCACCGTCGGCGCGTGCTGCTGCGCCAGCGGCGGCGCCCCCAGCTTCCAGACGATCTCCCCGGTCGAGCGCTCGATGATGATGACCGTCGAGATGTTGCGAAAGCTCACGATGATGTTGCCGTCCTCCATCTCGACCACCGCGTTGCCATGCGTCCACTCGCTGCGATGGTCCTGCGCCGCCACGATGCGGTCCTCGACCGGGTCGAGATGCTCCCAGGCGTTCCAGCGCCAGACTTCCTCGCCGCCGGTCGTCATCTCGACCAGGTAGTCGGCGTGCATCACGCCCTCGCGCTCGCTGCCCGGCATGCCGCCAACAACGCGCCGCGCGATGTCGTCCGGCAGCGCCGCGAGGCACAGCAGCAACACGTTGCCGTTGCGCAGCTTGACGCCGTCGTGGTGGTGGTCCCGATGCCGCGCCTCCCAGAGAATGTCGCCGTCCCAGGTCATCTCCAGTAGCGAGCCGCCCTTCCACGGGCCGGAGTCGATGAAGCGGGTCCCGCCTGGCTCCAGCACCTTGCCGTTATAGAGCAGCGTGCCCTCGGGCGTCAGGCAGCCGTAGATGCCTGGCGGATGCGGCATCTGCCATGTGTGAACGACCTCGCCATCCATGTCGATCAGGTAGACGAGGTTGCCGCCCGCGCTGGGACAGAAGAGCGTGTAGCCCCGATACGCCCGATCCGCGTCGTGCGCTCGGACCCCGGTCCCAGCCCGCTTCTGCTTCAGTTGCTCGACGCTCCCCATCTCACCTCTCCTATGCCAGGATGTCCGCCAGCCTGCGCGCCACGATCTGCGCCTCTCCCGGCTGCAGCGTCGCGGTCCCGATGGTGACGGTGTCGGGCGGTCCGAGCACGCTGGCCGCGACCATCACTCGCGGCTCACCGTTCGCGAGCCGGTCGACAACCTCCTGCGCGCTCTGCGGCGCCACGCCCGGCTCCAGCCGCACCCGCACCCAGTGTCCCGGCGTCTGTTCGCGTCCGGTGGTCACCTTGACGCCCGGCGCGTTGGGGACGCTGGCGGCAATGACACGCTGTGCTTCCTCCTGCGCCCGCAATTCGACTTCGTGGTCCCGCTCGGCGTACATTTTCAGCGCGACGAGGGCCCCGACCAGCTCTTCTTTGCCGACCTTCATCGGGCGGGCGAGGCCATGTCCAGGGCTGAGCAGCTCAGGTCCGATCTCCCAGACGCCATCGTTGGCGGCGAAGTCCTGATGGTGCAGCGCCAGCGGCTCGATCAGGTCCCGGCGTCCCGCCAGGAAGCCGGCGGTCTGCGGCCCGCGCATGTCCTTCCCGGCGCTGAATGACACCAGATCGGCGCCATCATCGATGAAGCGCCGCAGGTTCGTCGTCGGAGGCAGGGCGATGGCCGCGTCGACGATGACGGGAACCCCGCGCGCATGCGCGACGTCCACGACCGGCGGCAGCGATAGCGCGTCTTCGTACATGCTGAACCAGGCCACGGCGGCCGTTTCCGGACCGATCGCCCGCTGGAGGTCGTCAATCGTGCAGCCGTCGGGCGATCCTGCCGTGATTGTGCGCGCGCCGGCCACGCGGAAGCAGCGGTCGTACGAGTCGCGGTGCGGGCCGGGAATCACGATGGTGTGCGGGACGCCGCTCGTGTCCGGCAGGCGGTTGATGCGATCGCGGTCAGCCCCGGCGATGCAGGTGGCGGCCGCCATCGTCAGGCCCGCCGCCGCGCCGGAGGTGACGTAGCCCGCTTCCGCGCCAGTGATCTCGGCGATGACACGTCCCGCTGCCTCCTCCAGCTCCCTCATTGAGACGAACGCGCGTGAGGCCGCCGCCATGGCCTCGACGACCTCCGGCAGCATCAACGACCCACCGAGGCGCGTCACGTAGCCGGTCGCGTTGATAACCGGCGTCACTCCCAGCTCGCGATACCAGTCCACCATCCCGCGTCCTCCACCGGCGTCCCGCCAGCTACTTCAAATCCCCGACGATCGACCCTGCCGCTTCCAGGAACCCGCCCCCCGAAACCATCCCGTCCGCCGCCTCCAGGTCGGGCGACAGGAAGAGGTCGGCCCCAGGCCCCGGCACGCGCGCGCGCAACAGATCGAGCGCGGCCGCCGTTCCACGCGCCGGCTGCAGGGGGCTGCGCAGGTCAATGCCGTGCCCGGCACAGACCGCTTCGACCGCGAGGATGCGCGAGAGGTTCGCCAGGACGCGGCGCAGGTTCCTCGCCGCCGACCAGCCCAGCGAGACGTGATCCTCCTGCATGGCGGAGGTCGCCATTGAATCCACACTGGCCGGGTGCGCCAGGCGCCGGTTCTCGGCCACCAGCGCGGCAGCCGTGTACTGGGCGATCATCATGCCGGAGTTGACGCCCGGATCCGTGCTCAGGAATGGAGGCAGCCCACGCGAGCGTTTCGCGTCCAGCAGCCTGTCTATGCGCGCGTGGGCGATGGCCCCAACCTCGGCCGCCGCGATCGTCAGGAAGTCGCAGGCAAAGGCCAACGGCTCGCCGTGAAAGTTGCCGACCGACTCGACGCGGCCGTCCGGCAGGATCACCGGGTTGTCGATGGCCGCCATCAGCTCGCGCCCGGCCGTCTGTGTCGCGAACGCGAGCGTGTCACGCGCCGCGCCGACTACCTGCGGGTGACAGCGCAGGGAGTAGGCGTCCTGCACGCCATGGGTAACGTCGTCGTGCGCGGCGACGCAGCCGGAGCCCGTCAGCAGCGCTCGCAGGTTGGCAGCGCTGGCCGCCTGCCCAGGGTGCGGCCGCAACGCCTGCAAGTCGGCGGCGAAAGGCCGGTCAGTTCCCAACAGGGCTTCAATGCTCATGGCGGCGATCACGTCGGCGGAGCGGAACAGGCGCAGCGCGTCGTCGCATGCCAGCACGAGCATGCCGAGCATGCCGTCGGTGCTATTGATGAGGGCCAGACCCTCCTTGGCGTCGAGCGTGATCGGCTCGATGCCCGCGGCCGCCAGCGCGGGACCGGCAGGTCGCGGCGACCCATCCCCGGCCAGCACGTTTCCTTCGCCGATCAGCGGCAATGTGGCGTGTGACAGGGGCGCGAGGTCGCCGCTGGCCCCCAACGACCCGAACTCCGGCACGTACGGCACGATCCCGGAATTCAAAAGATCCACCATGCGCTCGACGAGCAGTGGGCGCACACCGGAGTAGCCTTTCGCCAGCGTGGCGACCCGCAGCAGCAGCAGGGCACGCACGACCTCCGGCTCGACAGGCGGTCCCATGCCCGCCGCGTGCGAGCGCAGGATGGCGTGCTGCATCTCGACGCGCTGCTCGGCCGGGATCATCATGCTCGCCAGTCCGCCGAAACCGGTCGTAATGCCGTAGACCGGGCGCTCCCCGGCGGCTGCAGCGTCGACGAAGGCGCGCGTGCGACGCATGCGGTTGTATGCGCCGGGGCCGAGCGAGACCTGCGCACCATGGCGGGCGACGGCGATAACGTCGGCGCTGGTGAGGTGCTCGCCGTTGACGGTGACGGGCATGGGTTGTCTTTCTGCGACGGGCGTGGACCTCACCCCCCGGCCCCCTCTCCTTACAGGGGAGGGAGAGTTTGGGTCGTTGCGATGCTGGGCGGAGCACTCCGCGTGGGGAGGCCCTAAGTGCGTTGCGGGGTACTGTAGCATGTGGCGTGGCGGCGGATCAGGAGTCGGTGGTGACAGTGTCGGCGGGCGTGTAAGGGATTGGGTGACAGACCTCACCCCCGACCCCCTCTCCTGTGACGAGAGGGGGAGATTGGGGATTGGATTGTGTCCCGGGTCAGGCGCGACTTTTGAGCTCGGCCAGCACGGCGTCCCCCATCTCGCTGGTGGAGGCGGCGCCGCCGAGGTCGGGGGTCTGCACTTCCGCCTTCGCGAGGACCGCCTCGATCGAGTCGAGCAGGGCCGCGCCCACCTCTTCTCTGCCGATGTGGTCGAGCAGCATCTTGGCGGTCCAGATCTGGCCGATCGGGTTGGCGATGCCGCGC
>DATKCN010000266.1:0-9719 GCA_035513175.1 Thermomicrobiales bacterium | reverse complement strand
GGCCAAACACGCCGGTGTGTGGGTGTTCGGCGGCGGGCTGCTCAGTCAGCGCGCGAGCAGCGTGGCCACCGACGGGACAGTCACCGCAGGCCCGTACCCGGAAACCAAGGCGGTCATCGGCGGATTCTCGATCGTCGACGTGCCCTCACGCGAGGACGCGCTGGAGTGGGCTGCCAAAATCGCCGCTGCCTGCCGGTGCGCGCAAGAGGTACGCGAGATCATGACCGACCCGGACGCCTGAGCCAGAGACCGTCGGGACCAAGCCACGACCGGCCAGTCCGAGCCCAGCAACGGTCGACCCTCCCTATGCGTTGTGGGCATGGATCGCGCCGCTACTTCCGCATTCACTCGCCGAACGCGGCTCCCGCTTCGAACTGTAGCCCATAGGCAACTATTGCGTAATGCTTCAAAGACCGCCAACTCCTAACACCGCCACTTGGCGGTCTTTGAAATCCCATCGTCTACTGCCCTCAGCGCCCCGGCGGCCCACGCCGAACGAACGCCGCCATCGCCTCCTCGTCGCCGAGCCACGTCCCGACTCCCTCGATCCACCACGTCACCCCGGCCTCCGCGTACTCCGCAAGGATCACCCGCGCCGCCTCAGGATCGTCGAACGGCACATCTCCGCCGGTCACGATGTCGAACGGCTCGTTTGACTGGCGCTGGGACTGGATGAAGTCGCGAACCTGGCGCAGCTCGTCGAGTGGCAGGTTGTCGCCAGTCCCGAACGCGTGGACGCCATCCCAGCGCGCCGCGCGGCGAAAGCCCGGCTTGCGCGGCCAGCCCGCGCCCACCCAGATCGGGATGCGCGGCTGCTGCACGGGCCGGGGCAGCAGCGTCGCGTTCTCGACGTGGTAATGCTCGCCATTGTGCGTAAACGGCTCGCCGCTCCACAGCCCGGTGAGCACCTCCAGCCCCTCGTCGAGCATCCCCGCCCGCGTCTTCGCGTCCGGCTCTTCGCCAAACCGGGCAAACTCCTCCGGCGGCGTGCCGATACCCACCCCGAGGATCAGCCGCCCGTTCGAAAGCTGGTCCAGCGTCGCCGCCTCGCGCGCCACCTTCCACGGCCTGCGACGTGGCAGCGGCGTCACCAGCGTCCCGAAGCGGATGCGCTCCGTCGTCGCCGCGATAGCCGCCATCGTGATCCACGGATCGGCCACCGGCGCCGGGTCCGCCCCATCCCCGCCAAACACGTCCCAGACAAAGAACCCGTCCCAGCCCGCCGCCTCCGCCTCCCGCGCCAGCCGCACCAGCGGCCGCGCGTCACCCAACGCCCCCGTCGTCTGCACGATCAATCCGAACTTCATGACGTTCGCCTTTCAGCTCTATCCCCAGGTCAGGCTGATATCACTTCATCGCAGCGCAAAACCTGCGTGTCGATCTAAAGGACGACAAACGTTAACAACGACACCTGTCGTCCTTTACTTCCCCGCCGCGGCGTCGTTCATGCTTCCTCGCGTCCCTGTCATGCAAAGTCGGATCGTATCGTGTCACGGCGCCGCGCCACGCGCTCAGCCGCCGGCCCGGTTAGTATGTGCGGCGTGACATCTGCAGCAATGACGAGGGGGCAATGACATGCGTATCGGAGTGATGGCTGGCGGCGCGCTGCAATCAGCAATGCGGCAGATCGTCGAGGCGGACGAGGCGGGTTTCGCCAGCGCCTGGCTGTCCCACATTCGCGGCGCCGACGCGCTGACTGTCCTTGCTCTGGCCGGACAGCAGGCCCAGCGCATCGAGCTTGGCACGTTCGTCATTCCGACCTATCCCCGCCACCCCTCGGCGCTGGCGCAACAGGCCCTCACCATGCAGGCCGCGACCGCCAACCGCCTGACGCTGGGCATCGGCCTCAGCCACCGCGTCTCGATGGAAGCACAGCTCGGCTTCGACTGGGACCACCCCATCCGCCACATGCGCGAGTACCTGACCTGCCTGAACCCATTGCTGGCCCAGCAGCGCGCGCACTTCGAGGGCGAGGAGTTCATCCTGCGTGGCTACGAGATCACCATTCCCGGCGCGGAGCCGCCGCCCGTGCTGGTCGCCGCCCTCGGACCTCAGATGCTCAAGCTGGCCGGCGCCATGGCCCACGGAACGGCCATCTGGATGGGCGGCGCAACCTACATCGCCGAGCACGTCATCCCGCGCATCTCCGCCGCTGCCAGTGATGCGGGACGCCCCGCTCCGCGCATCGTCGCCGGACTCCCCATCGCCGTCACTGAGCGGGGCGACGAGGTCCGCGCCAAGGCCGCCCAGGTCTTCGAGCGCTACGGGCAGCTCCCGTCCTACCGCGCCATCCTCGACCGCGAGGGAGCCGGCACGCCGGCCGACGTGGCGCTGATCGGCAGCGACGGTGAGGTGCGCGCGGGCTTGCAGGCGCTGGCGGACGCGGGCGTAACCGACTTCGCGGCGTCCGTCTTCACTCCAACCGGTGTCGATCCCGAGCCGACCTGGAGCCTGCTGCGGGAGTACGCCGTCAGAGCGTGATCGACAGGACCTGCGCGTCGCCGATCGGCTCGCGGTTGCCGTCCAGGATATCGTCGAGGTTGAAACGCTTGTTAATGAACCGCTGTCCGCCGTGCCGCTCGGGCTCGGCCTCTGCCGGCTCCAGCAGGCCCGTCGGAGTCGAGACGACGATGACCGGGACCCCGCTCGTCATCGCGTCGCTCCTGGGCCGGGACAGCAGTTCCCAGCCCGCGTCGTGCCCGACCGTCAGGTCGATGACCAGCAGGTCAGGCTGTAGCGCGCTGATCTGCTCGAAAGTGCGCGGCACGAAGTTGGTCGTCGTGACGTTGAGGCGCTCCTTGTGCGGGAACATGCGCATCAGGTCCAGAAAAAGCGGCGAGCCGTTCACGATGAAGATGAAGATGTGCTTGTGGCGCATGCGCGTCTGCTCGCGCTCGCCTGGCATTGCCACCCGTTTCCGGCTGCCTGGCCGCGTTGTTTCGACCGTCGTAGCGTAGCGCGGTCTGCGCCGTCGTGCGGGGCGGCGCCGCGCCAAATCAGCCTCAGACCGCGCGGCCGGGGCCGTAGACCGCCATGCCGGGCGTCGCGTTAGTGTGGCCGCCACTGTCCAGCACACGCACGCCATTGACCCACACGTCACGCACGCCGGTCGAGAGCTGGTGCGGGCTCTCGAAGGTGGCGTTGTCGGCGATGGTCTCGGGATCGAAGATGACGATGTCGGCGTAGTGCCCGGCCCGCAGTAGACCACGCTCGCGCAGGCTGAGCCGGTCAGAGACGGCCGAGGTCATCTTGCGCACCGCGTCCTCCAGCGTCAGCACGCCGTCCTCGCGCACGTACTTGCCCAGCACGCGCGGATACGTGCCGTAGGAGCGGGGGTGCGTCACCGTGCCGGAATCCCGCGCCGGGTCGAGCCCGCTGGCGTCGGTCGAGATCTTCATCCATGGCTGCTGGAGCTGCGTCGGGAGGTTATCCTCGGTCATCATGAAGTAGATGGTGAAAATCCAGTGCCCCTCCTCCAGCACCAGGTCCATCAGGCAGTCGGTCCAGTGCTGGCCGCGCGCCTCGGCGATCTCCGCCAGGCGCTTGCCGGAGAATTGCCGGTTGCCCTCACGCCGCAAGTCGGTGATAAGCACGCCCTCGGGTCCTGCCAGCGTCGCCAGCGGCTCCCAGCCGCCGGTGGGCTCCAGCAGCTCGTGACGGATGCGCTCGCGCGTTTCCGGGTCGCGCAGGTTGTCAAGCAGCTTGCCGCCGGCCGCGGCCCAGTTCGGCAGCGCGGAGGCCAGCCCCGTGCCGCCTGCGATGTACGGGTACATGTCCGCCGTAACGTCGATGCCCTCGTCGCGCGCGTCGTTGACCATCTGGATCGCGGTGGCCATCTTATGCCAGTTGCGCGCGCCGCCGACTTTCAGGTGATACAGCTCGAGCGCGCATCCTGTCTGCCGCCCCAGGTCGATCGTCTCGGCCAGCTCCTCCAGGAAATCATCCGCCTCCGAGCGCATGTGGGTGACGTAGACGCCGCCGTAGTCGGCGATAACGCGGCATGTCTCGTACAGCTCGGGATCGGTCGTGAACGAGTTCGGCGGGTAGATGAGCGCGGTGGCGACGCCGAACGCGCCGTCCTCCATCGCGTCGCGCACGATCCGGCGCATCTGCTCCATCTCGTCCGGTGTCTGCTCGCCCAGCTCCCAGCCCTTGACGTACTCCCGCAGCGTCCCGCCGCCCAGGAAGGAGCCGACGTTGACCGAGACGCCCTGCCCGACCTGCCAGTCCAGCCAGTCGCCGAAGCGCGCCCAGCTCTTGATGCGCTCGATCATCTCGGGGTTCGTGTCAGCGTAGCCCGCCAAAACCTCGCGGATCTGCCCGCCGAACGGCGCGGGCGTCCAGCCCTCGCCCAGGACCTCGGTCGTTACCCCCTGGGTGACCTTCGAGAGGGAACGCCCATCCTCGAACAGCGGGATGAGCGAATGGCTCTGAATGTCGATGAAGCCGGGGCAGACGGCCATGCCGGTCGCGTCGATGACCTCCCGCGCGCTGTCGCGCTCGATGCGCCCGGCAGGCGTGACCGCCGCGACGCGCTCGCCGCGCACCGCGACGTCGCCGTAGAACCACGGATTCCCCGTGCCGTCGACCACCTTCGCGCCGGTGATCAGAAGGTCGTGCCGGCCGTGCGTGCTCATGCGTCCGTGCTCGCTATCATTGTCCGTGCCGACTCGCCGCCTGCCGCGCCTCGACGAATGAGGTCATGGCATGGTAGCAGCACGCGCGATAAGTCTGCCTGGCTGCCGTTTCATCTCGCGGCGCGTGCCGCGACTGCCGTTTCGGTATAATCTCCGCAATCTGGTCCATATGATAGCGGCGATCGTGGTGAGCGGGCCCGTCTCGATGCTGAGACGCGAATGCGCGTAGTGCGCGAGGTCTGAATGATCCTGTATCTGGTTGTTCGGCGGCTCTTTTTTCTCGTGTTCGTGATGATCGCTCTGTCAGGCGTGACCTTCACGTTGATGCACGTCGTTCCCAGCGACCCGGCCCGCAACATCGCCGGACCGCGCGCCAGCCCGGCCGCCGTGCAGCTGATCCGCGAGGAGTACGGGCTCGACGATCCGGTGCTGCAGCGGTATGCCACCTATATGCGGGGCATCGTTCGGCTTGATCTCGGCCAGTCCCTGTCGTCGCGCCGCCCGGTCACCGATGATCTGAAGCGCTATCTGCCGGCCACGATGGAACTCGCGTTCACCGCCTTCGCGTTCGCGCTGCTGGTCGGCGTGCCGCTGGGGGTCGTGTCTGCCGTCAAGAAGAACACGGCCATCGACGCCTTCGGGCGGGTCATCTCCGTCATCGGACTGTCGATGCCGTCGTTCTGGCTGGCGATCGTACTGCAGTTCTTCCTGTTCGCCCGGCTCGGCTGGTTCCCGGACGGCCAGCGCCTGCCAATCGCGGTTGACGCGCCCCGGACGATTACCTCCTTCTACACCATCGACTCCCTGCTCACCGGGCAGTTTGGGACGTTCGTCACCGTGTTCCAGCACCTGGCGCTGCCCGCCTTCGTGCTGGGCTTCATCTCGCTCGCGCCGGTGACGCGCATGATCCGCTCGTCGATGCTGGAGGTGCTCAATCAGGACTACATCCGGACGGCGCGGGCCAAGGGGCTGCGCCAGCGGGTCGTCGTCACCCGGCACGGGTTGAAGAACGCGCTGCTGCCGGCCGTCACCGTCATGGGCCTGCAGCTCGGCCTGCTGCTGAGCGGCACCGTGCTGGTCGAGATCGTGTTCTCCTGGCCCGGCATCGGCCGGTACGCTTTCCAGGCGATCCAGAATCAGGACCCGAACGCGCTCATCTCGGTAACACTCGTGATCGGACTTGGGTACGTGCTCGCCAACCTGATCGTCGATGTCATCTACATGTTCCTCGACCCACGGATTCGCGTCGGATGAGCGCGCAGGAGAGACGCATCGACGCCTCGTTGACCGTCCGGCGCGATCTGGCGGCGCAGGTCGGGCCACAGAAGTCGCGCTCAGGCGTGCGCTACTTCTTCCGCCGCTTCGCAAAGGAGAGCCCGCTCAACATCGTGGCCCTCGCCATCATCGCGCTGTTCCTGGTTCTGGCAGCCTTCGGACCGCTATTGACGCCCCACGATCCCCTGGTTCCCGACATGCCCAGCCGTCTGGTCGGACCCTCGATGACCAACTTCTTCGGGACCGATGAGCTCGGCCGCGACGTCTTCAGCCGCGTCATCGCCGGGGCGCGCATCTCGCTCGGCATCGCCACCGTCATCCTCGTCATCGCCATCCCGGTTGGCACGCTGATCGGGCTGGTCGCGGGCTACTCCGGTGGCTGGGTTGACGAGGTTCTGATGCGGGTAACCGACATCTTCCTGGCCTTCCCGGCAATCATTCTGGCCATGGCGATCGCCGCCGCGCTCGGGCCGAATCTGCGCAACACCGTCATCGCGCTGACCCTCGTCTACTGGCCGTGGTACGCCCGACTGGTGCGTGGTCAGGTGCTGCAGATCAAGGAGCGTGACTACGTCGAGGCGGCGCGGTCGGTCGGCGCGTCGGCCCCGCGCCTCATCGGCCGTCACATCCTGCCCAACAGCGTCGCGCCGATCATCATCCAGGCTACGATCGACTTCGGCTTCGCCGTGCTGGCGACGGCCGGGCTGTCGTTCATCGGCCTCGGCGCCCAGCCGCCGTCCCCGGAGTGGGGCTCGATGATCTCGAACGCGCGCACGTTCTTCCGCGTCGCCTGGTGGTACTTTACCTTCCCCGGCCTGGCCCTCACGGTGACCGTGATCGGCTTCAACCTGCTGGGCGACGGGCTGCGCGATTACTTCGACCCGCGCACCCGCGGCAGCTGACGGTGGGGCGTTCCAGCGAAGAAGGAGGTCTTTGAGGTGGCGGCATGACAACAGGGTATCGTAGGGGGGCATCGCATACGTGCGGTCGGGGCCGGCGCCACATGATCGGCAGCCTGGCGTCCAGCCCCATGTCATGGTCCGACAGATTCGGGTATCCAGCCGGGCGCATGCGATGCGCCCCTGCGCATCCGCGGTATTCCGTCTAGTCCAGCGTGAAACGGGATACGCCCGCAATGGGCGGATCCCTTGGCCCAATCGTCCCACACGGGATCGCCGTGACGCCGACCACATGCAAGGTGTCGTGCTTGAAGGAGGTGAATCCGCAACCCGCTCCGCGACCGTATTTCAGACATCGTGAGCCACGCTTCCGATGTCGTGTGTAACTTCAGGAGGATGGGATGACACATCAGGATGATGGCAGGTTTCTGGACCTCGTGCTGGGCGCCCGGACCGGGGCGCTGACGCGCCGGCAGGTGCTCCAGCGCGGTCTCGCGCTCGGTCTCTCGACGCCCGTGATCATGGGATTACTCGCGGCATGCGGTGGCGAGGAGGACGCCCCGACGGCGACGACGGTCGCGCCCGCGGAGGCGACCCCAACCCGCGTACAGGTTGGCGTCGCCACCGCCACGCCGGCTGTCGACGCCACCGCCACCAGCCCCGCGGCAAGCCGTAACGAATCGGACAACAAGATCTTTACGATGGCGTTTACCGGCGGCGTGCCGGATGTCGATCCGCAGTCTGCTTACGACAACCAGGCCAGCAGCATGTTCCTTGCCACCTACGAGATGCTGTTGCGGCTCAAGGGCGAGAGCACCTTCGAGTACGAGCCCATGCTGGCCTACGAGTGGGAGTCGAACGACGAGCTGACCGAGTTCACCTTCCGCATCCGCGAGGGCATTACCTTCCACGACGGAACCGCCTGCGACGCGCAGGCAATCGTCGATTCGCTCACCCGCTTTCACGAAATGGGTCGCGGCCCCGTCGACGTTATCGTGCGCTTCGTCCCGGACCCCGGTCAGATGGAAGCGGTTGACGCCACGACCGTCAAGTTCACGCTCACCAAGCCTGAGCCGCTCTTCCTGGCCGCCATGGCCTCCGAGTATGGCCCGCTCATCGTCTCGCCTGCCGCGATGGAGGCGAACAAGACCGATGCTGATCCGTATGCGCACGAGTGGTTTGCCCAGAACATGGTCGGCACCGGCCCATACATCGCGACCGAGATCGAGGCGCAGGAGCGCTTTGTCATGGATCGCTTCGAGGGCTACCAGCACGGCCCGCATCACTTCTTCGACCGCGTCATCGCGCGTGTCGTGCCCGAGGACGTCACCCGCCGCCAACTGATCGAGACGGGTGACGTCGACGGTCTCGCCGTGCTGCCCACCGACGACTTGATCCAGTTGCGCAGCAACCCGCAGGTGCAGGTGGTCGAGTACGAGACGACGCAGTGCAGCTGGATCAATCTCAATTACGTGCGCCTGACGCGGGACGCCCGCGAGGGGCTGTGCTGGGCGTTCCCGTACGACGCGGTCATCGACCAGGTACTGCAAGGCTTCGCCAAGAAGCAGGGTCCGATCGCCGACACCGTCGTCGGGTTCGATCCCAGCGTCCCGCTGTTCGACACCGATCTGGAGAAGGCGGCTGAGCTGTTGGAGGCTGGAGGCGTTAACCCTGGCGATGAGCTTGAGTACCTCTTTGCAGATGGCGACGCGCCCCAGGAGTCATGGGCTCAGTTGTTACAGGCGAATCTGGCTGAGATCGGCCACAACCTCGTCCTGCAGAAGGTCGATCGCTCTCACTGGGTGGACCTGGCCTACGGCGACACACCGCCGGAGGAGCGCCCGCACATGATGTCGAGCGGCTGGTGGCCCGACTACAATGACTCTTACAACCAGCTCTACCCGACCTTCCATCCCGACTCGGCCGGGAGTGCCGGGTCGAACCTGATGTTCTACGGCAACCAGGAGTTCGGGGATCTGCTGGACCAGGCCCGCGACGCAGAGACGGAGGACGAGCTGATCGAGCTGACCGGACGCATGCTGCAGATCATGATGTGGGACGATCCGGCGGCTGTCTTCTTCGCGCAGCGGACCCGCGCCCAGGTCCTGCGCAGCGACATCCGCGGCTTCAAGCCCAACGGCATCTACATCGCCTCGTGGAACTTCCACGAGATGTGGCGCGAAGCGACCTAGCGGATAGCGGATAGCGGGAAGCGGTTAGGGGAGGCCGGAAACGGTCTCCCCCTCGTGTCAAGCCAGGCCGCCGAAATCGCACGCCAACCCGCCCGTAGTGGCCGGTCTTGTGCCGGCGAGCGGCCGTGAGGCCGGCGCGTCAATCCCGGACCGATCCAGCCCTGTCGTGACGGCCCCGGATACCCCATCCCCTGACGACAAGCGCCCTTGGCGTGCCGTCACGGGAAGCCCCAGTCGCCTCCCCGTGCGGATACCCGCCCGCCTGAGACGACCCCAACCTCCGCGACACTCCGCTACCCACTGCCCGCTACACGCTCACTCCCCATACCGCCACGCGAAGTAATGCTGGCCCACGTTCCCCGCTTCCACCTTCCAGCCGTCCGGGTTGTCCGGCGTCCAGGTCAGGCATCGGCGCTCGAAGCACTGGATCAGCACGTCCTTGTATGTCCCGGCCACCTTGACCCGCGCCCAGTACGCCTCGCTGATCGGCAAGCCGGTGGCGTAGAACGGGTTGTCGAACAGCGGCGCGACTCCATACGCCCCGTCCTGGAACACCACCCCGGCAGATTGCATGTACTCCCAGAACACCGACGCCACTTGATGGTCGATGCCCGGGACCTGGACCCGATGCGCGGCCGTCACCCCGTGTCCGGCCAGTCCCGGATCGTTCGTCACGACGCCGTCGCGGTCGACGCGCTGGGTGATGAGCGCGCCAT
>DATKCN010000265.1:0-10778 GCA_035513175.1 Thermomicrobiales bacterium | reverse complement strand
TCCATCCGCCTGAAAACCCCGTGCTCGCATCACACATCACACGGAAGTCGCGCGGGCGCTCGCTCGGACCGCTCGATGCGTTTCGGCTCATTGACAAATTAGGCTCACCGAATATACTGTTTCACAATGGCTAAATCAGGCGTCTCGCGCTGAGCGGAGCGTCGCGAGATATCGTCCCGGCGTTGATACACGGCACACGATGCCGTGGAAGCAGCCCATCGACGCGGAGACCGACGGTTGGGCGAGGAGAGTGTGACGCCGGCCGAAACCGGTGTCGATGTTCGTGCTTTCTGGAAGGGGGATCCGGTGTACCGACGGTTCATGGTAGCAGGGATGCTCAGCATGGTTGTCCTTGTTGTGGCGGGATGCACTGAGTCCGCGCCCTCGCGAGCGGCGACCGAGCGTACGATCTACATGGCGGCGGTCGAGCCGAAGGGCGGCGCTACTGTTGATCAGGAGCCGATGCCGGACAGCGACCTGCCTCCTGGCGGCGGCTACGTTCTTCGTCCGCCTGACGAGAACGGGCGCTGGGAGGTCTCGACCTACAAGTGGGACCCAGGCGTCATCATCGTGAATGAGGGTGACATCGTGACACTTGAGATCGTCGGTATCCATGGCAAGGAGCATACGATCATGATCGAGGAGCACGATGTTCAGGACATCGTCACGCGTGGACATGTGACACGAGTGACATTCACTGCTGGGCAAGTGGGTATCTTCAAGATCGTCTGTGACATCCACCTCCCTTCGATGCAGGCCGATCTGGTGGTGCTGGCTAGCGAATAACCCTGGCCGTGTCCAACGCCTCCTGATCGCCGGACTCCACGAATGTGTCAACCCATGGGCCTGGTTCGATGGACATGGGAGTGGAGCCGCGAGGCCATCGATGGCTGGAAGTAGACGGCGCGCACTGGGACACTGACGAGCTCGCGCTCGGGGTAGCGCGGAGCCGTCAACTCGGCACCGAGGGCGCAGCCCTGGTCGATGTTGATCGTGTTGTTGCGAAAGGCGGGGACGCGCACCGGCGTGTGCTCGGAGACGAGCAGGGCGATGCCGCTGTGCCCGGCGGCCCAGTCGCGACGGATGGGGAAGCCATCCGGTGTGTCCTCGCCCGTCCGGTCGCCGAAGCGGGCGAAGGCGCTGATCTCTCGGTCGTCACGGGGCCAATCATCCATTCCTCGATCCCGGCGTGGGTGACAATCAGGCGGCGGCCACGATCGAGACTTTCAACGCCCAATTGCGCGACACGGTCGATCTGGACACGCTGGTCGCCGACCTGCGCCTGGTTGTCGCGGATACGATGCATCCCGAGCGGGTTTCGCTCTGGCTGCGTCCACCGACCCGGTAGGACTGTGCCTGCCATGGCATGCCTTCGAGAACACGGAATCGTTGAGGGCTTCGTCCGCCCGGGTCGTGGCACAGGTGATCCCCCGCGTGGATGGATGCGCTTCGAGCGGGACGGGCCCACGTACCCCCTGCTCTACTGGCTGCTCGCTGTTCCATCGCCCGATACGAGCCGAACCCAGACGTCTGCCGCCGCGCTACGTCCTTTCAGCTCGAGGTGACGGGACTCCAGTCCGGTCGTGTCGATGCCGGCCGCCGTGGCGGTGGCCTGGCTGATCAGGATTTCGCCGACGCCCGCCTGGGACGCCAGCCGCGCCGTGAGATTCGCGTTGTCTCCCAGCACGGTGATGTCCCTGGCTGCTTCCGACCCCACTGAACCGACAAACGCGATGCCCGTGTGCACCGCCACACCAACTGGAACCCATGGCCCGCCAGCGTCCGCGTGGCCAGTCGCGCGCAGCAGCGCTTCCGCCGCCGCCAGCCCGGTCTGAGAGTGCCGCTCACCGGAGAAAGCGGGCACAAACAGGCCCACGACCTCGTCACCGAGCAGCCGGTCGATCAACGCGTCGGACGCGATGAGCACGTCCGACGCGGCTCGGTAGAAGCGATCGATCAGACGCGCAAACTCCCGCGTGCCAAGCCGCTCGGCGAGCGGCGTCGAGCCGCGGATATCGGCGAAGAGCATGGTCAGCTCCAGCTCTACGCCGCCGATGTGCGCGCGCGCATAATCCTCGCAGACGTTACAGAAGTGGGGATTCATGCGGCCCGGCCGCCGCCCGCCGGGCAGGCGCATCAGAATCTTCCCCAGGCCGCCGAATGGGGAGTAACAGACTTTGCAGCGGGGCGATGCCGGCAGCTTGCGGTAGAGCCTGCGCCCCCGGTGCAACGGGGATTCGCCGCTGCCCAACATCAGCCGCCACATCTCTTCGATGTGCCCGCTATCGGCATCCTTGTGCTCGACGGCATCTCTCATCTCGCACACCTCGTAGCTGCTGGTCTCACGACGTGAGGAAGTAACGCGCATATCATACGTGATGGCCTCGTACCATCGATGATTGATCTTCAATCGCGTCACATGGACAGGCGGATCGTGTGCCTCAGTGCGATCCGAAGGAAGGTCGTTGACATTGACGCGGCACTCATTCACAGTTGCAGAAACACCGGCGATGGGAGGGCGATTGCGGAAGCCATGCTCTATCTCGTCATCCGCGCCGCGCCGTCGCACGTGGAGCGCTTGAGATGCCCGAGAAACCGGCGATTCTGATCGTTGACGATGATCCAGCGGTGCTGGCGTCCGTTGCGCGAGACCTGCGCCCGCGCTACGGCGCCGACTATCGCATCCTGCGCGCGGACTCCGGCCAGACGGCGCTGGAAACGACCCGCGAGCTGCTGCTGCGCGGCGATGCAGTGGCGTTGTTTCTGATCGATCAGCGCATGCCCGGCATGTCGGGCGTCGAGTTTCTCGTTGAGGCGATCGCGCTGTACCCCGACGCGCGCCGGGTGCTGCTGACCGCCTATGCCGACACCGAGGCGGCGATTCGCGCAATCAACGAGGTGCAGCTCAACCACTACCTCATGAAGCCGTGGCACCCGCCCGAGGAACAGCTGTATCCCGTCATTGACGACGTGCTCTCCGACTGGCGTTCGAGCTATTTCCCAGCGTTCGAGGGCATCCGGCTGATCGGACATCGCTGGTCGTCCGCGGCGTTCGACATGCGCTATCTGCTGTCGCGCAACCTGATCCCGTTCCAGTGGATGGACATCGAACACGATCCGGACGCGCGCATGCTTCTCGAACAGGCGGGCGCGTCCGACAGCGCGTTGCCGGTGCTGATCTTCCCGGACGGGTCGGTGCTGGCGCAGCCAAACCAGCAGCAGGTCGCGGAGAAGGTTGGGCTGCGCACGCGGGCGGAGATGCTCTTCTACGACCTGATCATCGTCGGTGGCGGACCAGCGGGGCTGGCCGCCGCCGTGTACGGCGCGTCGGAGGGGCTGCGCACCGTGGTGATCGAGCGCGAGGCGCCGGGCGGGCAGGCGGGGACCAGCTCGCGCATCGAGAATTACCTCGGCTTTCCCGCGGGTCTCAGTGGGGCCGATCTGGCGCGGCGCGGCGTGGCGCAGGCCCAGCGGCTGGGGGCCGAGTTTCTGACCGGCGAGGTCACGTCCGTCCGGCTCGACGGCAACTACCGTGTGGTGCGGCTGGCGGACGGCGCCGAGATCAACTGCCTGGCGCTGCTCGTCGCGACCGGGGTGCAGTACCGCACGCTGGACGTGCCGGGAGTCGAGCGGTTGACCGGCGCCGGTGTGTATTACGGCGGCGCGCTGTCGGAGGCGATCTCGACGCGTGGCGAGGATGTCTACGTCGCGGGCGGCGCCAACTCGGCCGGGCAGGCCGCCATGCACTTCGCCATGTACGCACGGCAGGTGACGCTGCTGGTGCGCGGCAACGATCTCGGCAAGAGTGGCATGTCGCAATACCTCATCGACCAGATCGACCAGACGGAGAACATTCACGTCTGCCTGAACACGAATGTCGTCGAGGCGCTGGGGGACGATCACCTGACAGGATTGCGTCTCGCGCACACGGACAGCACTGGCGAGGAGAGCGTTCCAGCGCACGCGCTGTTCATATTCATCGGCGCGAAGCCGTACACCGACTGGATAAAGGGTGTCGTCGCCGTCGATGGACAAGGCTTCGTCCTGACGGGCGCGGAAGTCGCCAGCGCGCGCTCGACGCCGTCCCCATGGCCATTGAAGCGGCAGCCGTTCTGGCTGGAAACGAGCGTGCCCGGCATCTTCGTGGCTGGCGATGTCCGTCACCGATCGATGAAGCGCATCGCGTCGGCAACCGGGGAGGGGGCGATGGCGATCTCCTTCATCCATCAGTATCTGGGCGGGCTGTAGCATGCGCTGTAGTCTGGAAGCGCGGGGCCTGCTGCTGAAGCTTCCGATGTTCGCGGGTCTGTCCGAGGACGAGATTCAACACTTTCTCGACCGGGCGTACGAGGTCGACATCGGGGCGGGCGAGACGCTGTTTCGCGAGGGTGACCCGCCCGACGCCGTCTACATCATCATCGACGGTGTGGTCGAGGTTGTGCGCGATGACGACAACCGGACCGTGCTGCTCTACGAGCGTGGCAGCGGCGAGGTCATCGGTGAGATGGCGCCGCTGTTCAACGAGCCACGCGCGGCCACCATTCGCGCGCGCACGCACGTGAAGCTGGTCAAGGTGGAGACCACCGACTTTCTGGACGTTCTCAGCCGGATTCCATCCATCGCGGTGACGATTCTGCGCACCGCGGCCAGGCGCATGAGAGATCTTGAAACACAGCTGGCGCTGAACCAGCGCATGGCCGGGCTCGGCACGCTCTCCGCGGGGCTCGCGCACGAGCTGAACAACCCGGCAAGCGCAGTGCAACGTTCCGCCAGCCAACTGGGCGACGCCTTCAGGCAGTGGCAGGCGCTGACCCTGGACGCGCCAGCAGGGGCGGTGAGCCCGGAGGCGCAGGCGCTGCTCGACCGCCTGCTCGACGCCGCGATCGATTCGTCCCGAGATAGTGGCCTGGCGCCGCTGGAACGCTCCCGTCGAGAGGAGTCTGTTGAGGCGTGGCTCGAGCAACGCGGGGTCGATCGGCCCTGGGAGCTGGCAGCGACGCTGGTGGATCTGGGCTTGCACGCGCCGTCGCTGGAGGAGATCGCGGCGGTGGAGCCGGGGCGCCTGTCGTGGACACTCTGGTGGCTGGCAACCATCGCCACGATCAACCGCCTGCTGGCCGAGCTTTCAGCGAGCGCCGCCAGCATCTCGAGCATCGTGTCCGCCGTGCGGAGCTACACCTACCTGGGACAGTCGCCGGTGCAGGAGGTCGATGTCCACGACGGCATCGAGCAGACGCTGCTGATCCTGCGCAACAAGCTGCGCCCAATCCGCGTGCACCGTGAGTTTACTCCGGATCTGCCCCACATCACCGCCTGGGCGAGCGAGCTGAACCAGGTGTGGACCAACATCATCGCGAACGCGGTCGACGCGATGGATGGCGAGGGGGACCTTACAATCCGCACGTCCCGCGATGGCGAATGGGTGGAAGTACAGATCGAGGACAGCGGCCCCGGCATCCCACCTGAGAACCGGGATCGGCTGTTCGAGCCGTTCTACACCACCAAGCCGCAGGGGCAGGGCACGGGGCTGGGCCTGCACATCAGTTACAACATCGTCGTGCAGAAGCACCGGGGCAACATTCAGGTCAGGTCCCGGCCGGGTCAGACCCGGTTCTTCGTCACGCTGCCGATCAGCCGTCCGGAGTGAAGGCAGCGGCGCGAACGCGATGGTTCGCGCGCGGAGCGTGTCTCGGAGGAAATTGACACGCGCCGCTCCTGCCGCCATGCTATCGGCAAGCTGAGCGTTCTGTGCGAGTGGGTCGGTGATGCGACATGGCGATCGACGCTGGATTCAACGCTGTGCCGCCGGGGCCGCGTTCCATGCCAATCGTCGGGCGGGAGCGAGAGCGGGCGTCGCTGGGCGCGTGCCTGGCCGAGACGCTCGCCGGTCGGGGCGGCCTGGCGCTGGTGTCCGGCGCCGCCGGGATTGGCAAGACGACGCTGGTCGATTGGCTGTCGACGCAAGCCCTGCGGCAGGGCTTGCAGGTTGCCGCGGGGCGCTGCTTCGACATGACGCTCACCCCGCCGTACGGACCGTGGATCGACGCGTTCGGCGCGCTTGACCGGACGCGCCGTGGCGACGAGCCCGCCCATCCGTTTCGCTCCGTCTCCGAGCGCGCGCCGGTCAGCAGTCAGGAATCGCTCTACGCCGAGACGATCGCCTACCTGGAGCGGGTAACCGCTGGCGGCCCGCTGCTGCTCGTGCTGGAAGATATGCACTGGTGCGACCCGGCCAGCGTCGATCTGCTGCGCTTTCTGGGCCGGCAGATTGGCTCGCTGCCGCTGCTGCTGCTGGCAACCAGCCGAGCGAGCGATCTTACGCCGTCACATCCGCTGTTCCAGCTTCTGCCCGCGGTCGTGCGAGAATCACGGGCCACGCGAATCGATCTCGGAGAACTGAGCGAGGAGGACATCCGCCAGCTGACTCGCGAGCGCTACACTGCGGCGCCCGAGGATGAAGCGCGGCTGGTGGCGTACCTAAATGCCCGGTCCGGCGGCAACCCGTTCTACCTGACCGAGACGCTGCGCACGCTGGAGAACGAGCGGCTGGTTCGTCAGGATGGCTCGACGACCCTGGTCGGCGATCTCGAACATGCGCCAGTTCCGCCGCTCGCGCGCCAGGTGATCGCGGGGCGGCTGGCCACGCTCGATGACGACGCGCGTGATCTGCTGGGCGTGGCCGCCATCATCGGGCTGCACGTCCCGCGCGATCTGTTGCAGGCGCTGGGCGGGGTCGACCCTGTCGAGCTGGCGCGCACGCTGGAGCGGGCGCTTGCCGCCAATCTGATCGAGGATTCGAGCGGCGCCAGCGGGTTCGACTTCGAGCACGCGCTGGTGTGGGAGACGATTTACGACGCGCAGCCGGTCCCGGCGCGGCAGGCGACCCACCGTCGAACGGCTGAGCTGCTGGCTGCCCGTCCCGACCCGCTGTCCAGCGCGGTGGCCGCGCATTTCGAACGGGCGGACGATCCCCGCGCGGTCGATTGGCTCATCGCGTCGGGAGACGAGGCGCTGGCGATGTACGCCGCGCGGGACGCCGCAGCCGCCTTCAGCCGCGCGAGCGGCCTTGCCGCGCGACATGCACGCGAGCTTCCGCTCGACGTGCTCCGTTCGAGGGCGAGAGCGTACGACCTGCTGGGTGAGTTCGACAGCGCGCGGCGCGATCTTGAAACGGTGCTCGACCGGTCCCGTGTCGCCGGTGACCCGCTGACACAATGGTACGCGCTGGCGGAGCTGAGCCAACTCTGGTCAGCGCGTGATTACGAGCGAGCCGGCACGATCAGCCGCGCGGCCCTGGAGCTCGCCCGCGACATCGACGATCCGGCGTTGATCGCGCACAGTCTCAACCGAGTGGCCAACTGGCATGGCAACGTCGACGAAGCGGATGTCGCGCTGGGGCTGCATGAGGAGGCGCTGAGGATCTTCGAGGGAATCGGCGACCGCTACGGTATCGCCGACACGCTGGACATGCTGGGCATGGCGAACTATCTGAGCTGTGATCTGCACGCGAGCGCCGCGTGCTACGAGCGGGCGATTCCGATCTTCCGCGAGCTGGACGATCGCCAGCGCCTCGCGACCTGCCTGGCTGCGATGGCATTCAATGGGGGAGACCACGACGCATCCGTGACAGCGCCAGTCTTTCGCGAGGCCTCGTTCTGGGTCGGCTGTGGCGAAGAGAGCCTGGCCATCGCGCGCGACATTGGCTGGCAGAGTGGCGAGGCGTTCGCGCTGTTCGCGCTTGCCGCGACCAGCGCGATGCAGGGTAACCACGGCCGCGCGGCCCGTGAGGCGAGCGAGATGCTGGCAATTGCCGAACGCATCGGGCACCGGGAGTGGCAGGCGGCTGCCCACCAGGTGCTCGGGACGTTATGGCTGGACCTGCTCGCGGTGTCGCGCTCGCACGACGAGTTCGAGCGCGGTCTTGCGATTGCCCGTGGGGCCGGGGCGCGACTCTGGATCGTCTATTTGCTGGCATCGCTGGCCTTATGCTACACCGAAGACGGGGATCTCACCGCAGCGGACGCGGTGCTGCAGACGGTTCTGCAGCCGGACAGGCCCCGCTGGTTGACGGGACAGCGGGGCTGCTGGAACGTCTGGGTCAGGATCGAGCTACGGCGTCGCGACCCGGAACGCGCGCTGGAACTCTTAGACCGGCTCAGTGCCCCACGAACGGAGGACGCTGCCGCGCGCGATATTCCCCACCTGTTGGCGCTGCGCGGGGAAGCCCTGGCTCTCCTCAACCGCGACCAGGAAGCAGAACAGACCCTGGCGTCCGCGCGCCGCCTCGCGGCGCTGTTTGGCTTCCGGCCGTTGCTCTGGCGTGTCGATGCCATCCGGGGTGATCTGTTCCAGGCTAGCGGCCGGAAGGAGGAAGCCGACGCCGCGCGCCACGCCGCGCGCGCCACTATCGACGAGATCGCCGCCACCATTGAGGACGCTACGACCCGCGAGCAGTTTCGCGAGCGAGCCTACGTTCGGGCTCCCCTCGCGCAACGCGTCGCCGCGCATCCAGCGGTCCCCGGGCTGACTCCGCGCGAGCTGGACGTATTGCGCTTGCTGGTGGAGGGGAAGTCCGACCGGGAGATCGCGGACGCTCTCTACATCAGCCCCCGCACCGTCATGCGGCACGTCACCGGTATTCTGACGAAGCTGGATGTCTCGTCGCGGACCGCCGCGGCGACCCTCGCGATCCGTCACGAGCTCGTGTAGATACGGCCTGGTCGGAACGTTCGGTTCCTGGCTATCGAGCGTGGATGACACGACATCGTAACTGCCTCAAATGGGTGATTTCACCCAAAGGGCGATTGGGCATATTCCACGATGGCGAGAGGCGCGTCCCCGCGTAGCCTGACAGCAGCACGAGACGGTGCAGTCGCGACGCCCGGCAGGGCACAGGGCCACAGGAGCTACGCAATGTCAGTGATAGACACCACAAGGACGCAGGACCAGCTGGCGACCGCGCTTGATGGGCGGGAGATCGATGCATTCGCTGCCTCGTTACGCGGGACACTGATCCGACCTGGTGACGATCAGTACGAACGAGCCCGGCGCGTCTGGAACGGGATGATCGACAAGCGGCCGGGACTGATCGCCCGTTGCGCGGGGACGGCGGATGTCGTGACGGCGGTGCGCTTCGCGCGGGAGGCCGGACTGCAGGTCGCGGTGCGGGGCGGCGGGCACAACGTGGCCGGGAATGCCGTCAATGACGGCGGCATCGTCATCGACCTCTCCCCAATGAAGGGCATCAGCGTCGACTCGCAGCGGCGTCTCGCGCGGGCACAGGGTGGCGTGACCTGGGGCGATCTGGATCGAGAGACGCAGGTGCACGGGCTGGCGACCCCAGGCGGAGAGGTCTCAATGACCGGAATTGCCGGATACACCCTGTCCGGAGGCCTGGGGCTGCTGCACCGCAAGTGGGGGCTGGCCTGCGACAACCTGCTATCGGTCGAGGTCGTGACAGCGGACGGCGACGTCGTGCACGCCAGCGCGACCAAGAACCCAGATCTGTTCTGGGCCGTGCGGGGCGGCGGCGGGAACTTCGGCGTCGTGACCTGGTTCGAGTTCCAACTGCACCCACTCGGGCCGGAGGTGTTTTCCGCGACGACGATCTACGCGCTCGACGACGCGCTGAGCATCATGCGCGCGTGGCGGGACTTCACACTGCATGCCCCGAACGAGGTCACGAGCCAGGCGGTCTTCTGGAGCCTGCCAGCGATTCCGGATTTTCCGGAGGAGATGCACGGCATGCCGATCCTCATCACCGCCGGTCTCTATGCCGGATCGGTGAATGATGGCGAGCGAGCACTCGCGCCACTGCGTGAATTCAGCGAACCAGTTGCCGACCTGAGCGGGCCCACGAACTACGTCGACATGCAGATGTCGTTCGACGACTTCTTTCCCGACGGCGTTCAATACTACTGGAAGTCACTCTCGTTGAACGCGCTGGAAGATGCAATGATCGACGAGATCATCGACCTTGCTCGACATCGACCGTCGCCGGATACCCTGTTTGCCCTGCGGCATCTCGGCGGCGCGATCAGCGAGGTGGCCGAGGACGCGACGGCCTACGGCAACCGGCAGGCGCAGTACAACCTGAGCCTCGACGCCACCTGGCGCGACCCAGCCGACAATGAGCGCAACATCGCATGGGTCCATGGCGCGTGGTCGGACCTGCGGGAACGGCTGAACGCGGGCGTCTATCTCAACTTCGCCGGGCTTGGCGAGGAGAACGACCTGCTGGCGCGCGCCGGGTATGGCCGCAACATCGAGCGGCTGCGAGCGGTCAAGCGGCGCTACGACCCGACCAACCTCTTCCAGGGCAACATCAACGTGGCCCCGTAACGGGCTGACAGCCTGGCGTCCAGCAGGGAGTCCGTGACGACCTCCCTGCTCGGCGCATGGGTGCGCTGGAGGCTCGCAACACGGGCGGCGTGTCATTCGGTTTCACCGCGGACGCTCGCGCCGCTGCTTACGGCTTGCTCACGGTGATGGCGGTCCCGTCGCTGTCGCCGTCCGGATCGTGGTTATTGGTGGCGGCGTAGCTCAGGGTAGCGTGGTCGATGCCGGTGACGCTGAACGTCACGCTGCCAGCCCTCTTCGGAATGCCGGACTTCTCAATGACGCACGTTCCATCGCTTTCGGTGGTGCCAGAACCCGTCCCGGACGCGCCGCCACCCCACGCGCCGCTGACTGTGGCGCCGCTGACGGGGGCATGCCCCGCGTCGTGAGCCGTGGCCGTGACGCGCGCCGTCCACGTGCTGCCGTTGTTCATGCTGGCG
>DATKCN010000264.1:0-17810 GCA_035513175.1 Thermomicrobiales bacterium | reverse complement strand
TGTCCCAGGAGCGATTCCCGGCCGTGCGCCTTGCCGTCGCCTGGAAGGTGAGGGGCGATGTTGCGCATGTATCCTCCGATGCGTCAGGTCGCCGACGATCGATAACCGGCGCGCTCGCTCGCTGCATCGTGCCTTATGCGGGCTCCGAGCGCAAGGAATAACGACTCCGCGCGAGGTGTTTAACAAAGCGAGGCTTCGTTCTTGCGACACGACACGGACCGCCGCCGTTCAGGCCTCGGTATTGACGACGCGGAGTTCGTGCGAGATAGTAAATGCCAGGGTTTCAGAAGTATACTTAGAGGCGACGGACGCGGATGACATGCCCTGAGGGCACTGGAGGATAAGCGGACCATGATTACTATTACCGACGAAGCGATCGACCAGCTGCGAGACTTTCTGTCCGAGCAGGGCACGCCCGACCACGCGTTGCGTGTGTTCGTCGCCCCAGGCGGCTGCTCCGGATTGCAGTACGGCATGTCGATCGAGGAAGTCGAGGACGAAGGCGACACGGTGGTCACGACCGCCGGAGTCAAGCTGATTGTCGACGAGTTTTCGGCGATGTACATCAGCGGCGCTGAGATCGATTACGTCAACAGCCTGATGGGTGGCGGGTTCACGGTGCGCAACCCCAACGCGGTCGCGTCCTGCGCCTGCGGGCACTCGTTCGACACCGGATTGAACGCGGGCACGTCGCAGGGTTGCGGCTGCGGAGCGTAATCCATCACGCGGTGCGCGATGACAGCGGGACGCCCGTTCGGGCGTCCCGTTTCGCGTGGCACGACCAGGGATCAGCCTTCCCGAGCGCGGAAAAACATACGACGTAGCTCTTCGGCCGTGTGCCAGGACGTGTCTTGCGCCGGTTCGTAGGCCATGCCCAGCACATTCAGCTCCGATTGCGTTAGTGGCGCCGGGTCGGTCGCGTCGGATGTCAGCAGGAACGACCTGCCCGCGAAGTCGCGGATGATGAGATCCTCCGTGAAGACATACGCGGCGGGCACGGCGCTGACACAGTAGCTCATGACCTCATGCGACAGGACGTGGTCTTCTCCGTCGCCAACATCAATGGCGCCGGCGTCCGTCTCAGCGTGCTTTCCTGAGAACAGCGCGCTCATCCGTGTCCCTCCTCGTGCCAAGCGACATAGCGTGAAACAACTACGTATCGCCTGGGACGGGGCGCGTTGTCCCCGAACCAGTCGCCGAATGGCGGCCATCGAGCGCTGCGGCGCCGCTCGATTCCGTAACTGACACCGTGGGGAAGCGACGCATTCGCCGCGACATGGTGACGATATCATAGCGCAAGTTGCGGGCCGCGGATACTGGTGAGCGGTTGCTATACTTGGCCGTTGTCATGCTCGGGGGGATGGCGGAATCGGCAGACGCGCGTGCCTTAGGAGCACGTACCGCAAGGTGTGAGGGTTCGAGTCCCTCTTCCCCCACCAGCGCACGACTGCTCAGGGGCAAAATCCTCTTGATTCAGAGGGCACTCGATGACCGAGGCGGCCACCAACATGATCGGCTCTGCCACGAACGCGGATCAGCCAGACGACACAGGTGATGAGCAGCCGGAGTACCGGCCCAGCGCATTTCGGACGCGCGTCGTGCCGGGGCTCGCGCTCGCGCTCGTCGTTGCGTTGCTGGGCCTGCTGGCGTATTCGCTGTTCGCGCCCGAGCGAGCGCGCCTGGGCGAGCGAGGACGCGTCAACCCGTTCGGGGCGCTGGTGCTGGAGGATGGGCGCGAGGCGCCTGACTTCAGCGTCGAGACGTTCGATGGCGAGCAGTTTCAGCTCAGCGAGCTGCGGGGCAACATCGTGGTTATCAACTTCTGGGCCTCCTGGTGCCCGCCGTGCCGCGACGAAATGCCGCTGCTCGTGCACGCTGCCGAGCGGCTAGGGGAAGACGTGGTGCTGGTTGGGGTCGACATCTGGGACGATGTCGACGACGCCCGTGCGTTTCTTGCCAGCTATCGAGTCACGTACCCAAACGTCCACGACGCAGACGGCAGGATCGGGATTGGCTACGGTGTGACCGGGGTGCCGGAGACATTCGTCGTGAATGCGGATGGGCGGATCGTCGTGCGCCTGCCGGGCCCGGTCACGAGTATGGAACAGTTGCGCGACATGGTGGCCGAGGCCAGAAGCTAGTGGGAGCGGCGTCGACGGTCGGCTTGTTCGCGGCATTCGGAGCCGGGGTGGTCTCGTTCCTGTCACCGTGCGTGGCGCCGCTGCTCCCAGGATATCTGTCGATGATCTCCGGATCGGTAGCCGGAGCGTCGACGACGAGCCGCGACCGCCTGCGACTGTTCTGGTCAAGCCTGGTATTCGTGCTGGGTTTCTCGCTGGTGTTCGTGACGCTCGGGGCGTCGGTGTCCGTCTTTGGGGATCTGCTCGCGTCGCAAAGGCGCACGATGATGCAGGTGTCCGGCGCGGTCATGATTCTGATGGGCGCGGTGATACTGTGGGGCGCGCGGTTCCCATTCATGATGCGGGAGCGCCGTCTGCGCCTGACGCCACGTCACTTCAGCCTGTCCGAGATTCTGCTGCTCGGCATGGCGTTCGGCTTTGGCTGGACACCGTGTTTCGGGCCGATTCTGGCATCGATCCTCGTCTACACCAGCACGGTCGACACGGTCCGGCATGGCACGCTGCTGCTGACGGCGTACTCAATCGGGCTGGGCATCCCGTTTCTGCTGGTCGGTCTCGGGCTCGGGCAGTTTCAGCAGTTCGCGCGCTCAGTGGGGCGGCACGCGCGGGCGATCGTGACGTTCAGCGGCGTCTCGCTGATCGCGGTCGGGTTGCTGTTCGTGTCGGGGCAGATGTTCCGGCTCGCTATCGCCGGTCAGAAGCTGCTGGCGAGCCTGCCGGAGCCGTTCAGTGGCTGACACCGTCTCACGGCCAACCACGACGCTGCTGCCGGGCGCTGGCGACCGATGAGCGCGACCGAGTGGTATCTGGTCGGGCTGCGGCTGGCGCATGCGCTGGCGGCGGTCGTGTGGCTGGGGGGAGGGGTATACTATCTGATAGCGATGCGTCCGGCGATGCGCGACAGCGACGATGCGCCCGTGCCGTTCATCTCCGCGTCACAGCGCCACTTTGGTGAGTGGGCTCGCGTCTGCACGCTGGCGATGCTGGCGACCGGAGTTGTGCTGGCCTTTGAGCGACTATCGGGCACAGACGGCGGGGTCGCCTACATCGCGCTGCTGGCGGCGAAGATTCTGGCGGCGCTGTCCGCGTTCTGGATAGCAGGATTCCGGCCCCGTCGGCGAGGTTCCGGCGCGGCGCGAGGTCCACGGTCAAAGCCAGAGATTGTGGCCGCGCTGGGGCTTTTCGCGTTCGCCGTCGGGGTGATCATTTCGAGCGCGTGGGGCGACCGATAAGTTGAGGGTTCCGAGATGGACGCTGACTCCACACCGCTGAAGATCACGCCCGTCCGGCGGCGCAACCCGTGGCTGAACGTCAAGCTGCTGGTGGCCGCGGGCGTCGTGGTCGCGGCGGTCGGATTCCTGGTGGTCAACGCGATGGGCTCCTCGCTGGCTTACTTCCACACGGTCAGTGAGTTGGAGGAGTCCGGTCGCGGGCTCGACGGGGAACTGGTGCGGGTCGGTGGCGACGTGCTGGCGGGATCGATTCAGCGCGAGGCTCTGTCAAGTGAGCTGCGCTTTACGCTGACCGACGGTCAGGGCACGTTGCCGGTGGTATACAGCGGCGTCATCCCGGACATCTTTTCCGAGGAAGTCGAGGTCGTGGCCGAGGGCACTATTGGACCGGACGGCACGCTGGTGGCCAACAAGCTGCTGACCAAGTGCCCATCGCGCTTCGAAGCCGACCGCCCTTCCGGATAAGTAGCAGGGAACTTTCGTCATGGCCCACCTCGGTCACGGCGCGTTGCTGGTCGCATTCGCGCTGTCACTGTTCGGGATTGCGCTGAACGTTATAGGCGAGAAACGGCGCATCCCAGAGCTGTCGATCGCGGGGGTGCGGGCCGTCATCGGCGTCACCGTGCTGTTGTTCGTCGCGGCGGTGGTGCTGATGATCGCGTTCATCACGCACGACTTCAGCTTCGCCTACGTATCCTCCCGCTCCAGCACCGACATGCCGATGCGCTACGTCGTGACGGCGTTCTACGGCGGGCAGGAGGGCAGCCTGCTGCTCTGGACGATCGCGGCCGGCGTGCTGGGATCGATCGCGTTTGCCCGCAACCGCCCGCGCTTTCCACGGCTGGTTCCGTACGCCGCCGCGACGTTTCTCGCGTTGCAGGCGTTCATGCTCTACATGCTGTGCTTCGTCGCGACGCCGTTCCTGCTCAATCCGGTGGCGCCGTCGGAGGGCCGGGGGCTGAACCCGTTGCTACGCGACCCCGGCATGCTGATCCACCCGCCGATGCTGCTGGCCGGATACTCGAGCTTCGCCATTCCATTTTCGATCGCCGTCGCGGCGCTGCTGACCGGGAGAATGACGACCGAATGGCTGCGATTCGTGCGGCGCTGGGCGCTGGTGTCGTGGGCGATCCTCGGCACGGGGATCTTTCTCGGGGGCTGGTGGGCGTATCACGTGCTGGGCTGGGGCGGCTACTGGGGATGGGACCCGGTCGAGAACGTCTCGCTGTTGCCGTGGTTGCTGGCGACGGCGTTCATCCACTCGATCATCGTGCAGGAACGTCGGGGCATGCTGAAGGTGTGGAACATCGGGCTGCTCCTGGCAAGCTATGTGCTGGCGATATTCGGCACGTTCATCGTGCGCAGCGGAATGCTGCAGTCGGTGCACTCGTTCGCCATCTCCGAGATCGGGCCCTACTTTCTGGGATTCCTGATCGCGATCATCGCTCTGTCGGTGGGGCTGATCGCCTATCGCCTGCCGGCGATGCAGGCGGAAAGCACATTCGATTCGATGCTCTCCAGGGAGTCAGGCTTCCTGCTCAATAACCTCATTTTCGCGGGCATCGCGTTCGCGACGTTCTGGGGCACGGTTTACCCTCTGATCTCCGAGGCCGTGCGGGGCACAACCATGACGGTCGGACCGCCATTCTACAACCAGGTCAACGGCCCACTCTTCCTGGCGCTGTTAATCCTGATGGGCATCGGTCCGCTGCTGGCATGGCGGCAGTCACCCTTGCGCCCACTGCTACGGATATTGCGGGGGCCACTCGCGATTGCCACGGTGACGGTGTTCGTCGTGCTGCTGCTGTTCGGGCAGCCGATGGCGGCGGCGGGGTTCGCCGGAGCCGTGTTCGCCATATCCGCGGTCGCAATCGAGTACTGGCGCGGCGCGCAACTCAGGCAGAAAAACGCAGGGGATTCCTTTGCGGTGGCGGTGTTCCGGCTGCTGCGACGCGAACCGCGACGCTACGGTGGCTACATCGTGCACCTGGGCGTCGCGGTGATCGCGATCGGCATCGTGGCGTCGACGTTCTTCCAGTCGGAACGACAGGTCGTGCTGAATCCCGGCGAGTCGATCGAGATCGCGGGCTACACATTGACGATGAACCGCCTCACGGAGACGGAGCGATTCGAGGGCCAGACCGGGTCGCTGGCCAGGGCTACGCCATCGGCGCGGGTCATTACGGCACACATCGACGTGTCTACGAACGGCTCCAGCCAGGGCTCGATGCAGGCCAAGCGCTTCTTCTACCGAGGCTTCGAGCAGCAGCCGACGACCCAGGTGGCCGTCAACACGGTCGGGTTTGACGACGTCTACGTGATGCTGGTTGATTGGAACGACGCCGGCGCGGCACAGTTGCACGTCTTCGTGAATCCGATGGTGACGTGGATATGGGCCGGCGGCGCGGTGTACCTGCTGGGCATGGTGGCGATCTTCTGGCCGGCGCCGCAAGCACGCCGGGTCGCGGTCACGGCGCCAGCACGGGGGAGGCAGGCGGGTGAAGCGACGACGTAGCCTGTCCGTGCTGTTCGCGGCGCTCGCGGTGTTGGGTGTCGTGATGTCCGCGTCCGCGCAGGATGTCTACTCGCCGCGCACATTGGAGCTGTCGCGGCGTCTGCACTGCCCGGTCTGCGCGGGCCAGTCGGTGGCGGACAGCAATTCGGAGCTGGCGCGGCAGATCAGGGGCATCATCGAGGAGAAGGTGCAGGCCGGGGAGAGCGACCAGCAGATTCTGGACTACTTCGTGGCGCGCTATGGCGTTTCCATCCTCGCCGATCCGCCGAAGTCCGGCATCGGGCTTGGGTTGTGGTGGATGCCGGTCGCCGTGGTGCTGGTCGGCGCTGCCGTGGTCGTGACCTACCTCCGCGAGCGCACCCGACTTCCGGTGACTGCAGCTGTCGATGACCATGACGAGGAGCTGGACGCGATCGCGCGTGACGTGCTCTCACACGGGAACGAGGCGGCGAGTCGATGACGACACTCGCGCTGGCCGGTCTCGTGGTCATAGCCGTCGTCGTGTTTCTGTTCGTGCTCGAGCCGATTCTGAGAGCCAAGTGTGATGTCGCGCTGCTCGACGCCGCCGCGCTGCCGCGGGACGAGCAGGAATCCTACGATCCGGCGCCAGCCTCCGGCGACGAAGCGTCCGGCGATCTTCAGCAGGGCGAGCCGGAGAACGATCAGCCCGCGATCGCGGCCCGGCGCGTGAGCAGTGACGTCGTCTAACGTGCAGGCCGAGGCCGCGTTCATCCAGCTTTCCAACGTGTACAAGCGATTCGGGGCCCGCGTCGTCCTGCGAGACGTCAGCTTCGCGCTGGCGGGCGGAGAAGCCATCGCATTGCTCGGCGCGAACGGCGCCGGCAAGACCACGGTGCTCCGGCTGGCGGCAACGCTGACCAGACCGACGCGTGGGAACGTGATGGCGTTCGGCGTGGACGCCTGGGCTGAGCGGCGGCAGGTCCGCGCTCGGATCGGCATTGTGGCGCACCAGCCATATGTCTATCGCGAGCTGACCTGCCGGGAGAACCTGTGGTTCTTCGCGACGATGTTCAACGTCGCCGATCGGGAGCGGGTCGTGTCTGCCGCGCTCGAGCGGGTTGGGCTGACAGAGCGAGCCGGGCAGCGGGCCGGCGAGCTCTCGCGCGGGCTGCTGCAGCGGCTCAACATCGCGCGGGCGACACTTCACGAGCCCGCGGCGCTGATCCTTGATGAACCGGACACCGGTCTCGACGCCGTCGGGCGGGAGGCACTCTCCAGCGTCATGCGCGGGCAGGTGGACCGGGGCGGCAGCCTGTTGTTCACCACGCATTCGCTCGAGCTCGCGCTGCTCGTCGCGACGCGCGTGGTTGTCATTCGCGAAGGCCGGATCGAGCTTGACGCGAATGCGAAGCACATCGTCGGCGCGGATGTGGCAGAGATGATGATCGACGCGGCCGAATCGGTCGAGGCCTGACGTGCGGCGGATCGGGGCGCTGATCTGGAAGGATCTGACCGTCGAGTTCCGTGGTCGCGAGTTCGTAGGCGCGATGGCGGTGTTCGCGCTGATTACGATCGTTACCCTCAATTTCGCCTTTGACCTGAGCGGGGAGCAGAAGGAGGCAAGTGGCGCCGGCGGTCTGTGGATTGCCTTCCTGTTCGCCGCGATGCTGGGGCTGGGACGTTCGCTGGCGATCGAGCGCGAACGGGGCACGTTGGAGGCATTGACGCTCTGTCCGATCGACGGGGGGGTGATCTTCGCCGGGAAGCTGATCTCGAACGTGCTGTTCATTGCCGTCGTGCAGGCGATTTCGCTGCCGGTGTTTGCTGCGTTGTACGACCTGCCGGCTTTGTCGCCGATGGTGCTGGCAATTGCGATCGCAGGCTCGCTCGGCATCGCGGGACTGGGAACGTTGTTCTCTGCGCTGGTGTCAACGACGCGGGCGCGGGAAATCCTGATGCCGCTGCTGCTATTCCCGCTGGCCATTCCGGTCGTCATCGCGACGGTGCAGGCCACCACGCTCGAGCTTCAGGGGAACTCTGGAGACGCGTGGCCGTGGTTTAATTTGATCGTCGTGTTCGACGTGATTTTCGTCACGATGTCCTACCTGCTGTTCGACGTTGTCCTGGAGGACTGAATCCCCGTGCCGACATCTCCCGAAGCGGCCGCACGCGGCGCCATGTCCGATCGGATGGACCTGGCGGGCCGCCTGTTCGCGGCATCATCCGTGATCGTGCTGACGGCGGGCATCTTCATGGCGTTCGTCTACGCTCCGGCGGACCGGGTGCAGGGGGACGCGCAACGCATCCTGTACGTGCACGCTCCGATGGCATGGCTGGCGTACATGTCCGCGGCCTTCCTGTTCGTTGGCAGTGTGGGCTATCTCTGGAAGCGCAGCGCAACGATGGATCGCCTCGCGCGCTCGTCAGCAGAGCTGGGTCTGCTGTTCACGTCGCTGACGCTGCTCACCGGCTCGATCTGGGGACGACCGATCTGGGGCGCCTGGTGGGAATGGGACGCGCGGCTGACGACGACGTTGATCCTGTGGTTCATCTACCTCGGCTACTACATGATCCGGGCCTACGCGGGCGATCGGGAACGGGGCGCGCGGCACGCGGCGGTGCTTGGCATTGTCGGTATGGTAGATGTGCCGATTATCCACATGTCGGTGACGTGGTGGCGCTCGCTGCACCCGGAGCCAGTCGTCATTAACATGGCGGGACCGAACCTGCCGAACTCGATGCTGGCGACGCTGCTGGTGTGCTTCATTGGGTTCATGCTGCTGTTCGGTCATTTGATCATCCAGCGCATGCAGATTGAATCAGTCAAGGACATGCTGGAAGACCGGGAGCTGTCGTCGCTGTTGCGCGGGGAAACCGTCTCCGGGCAGCCGCGATCGAGACCCGACGCGTTAGCGCCTGATTCCTCGTCACTGATCGAAGGAGCGTAAGTGGACGGCAACCTCGGGTATCTCTTCGCAGCCTTCGCGGTCACTTGGCTGGCGATCGCGGGCTATCTGCTGTACGTGTCGCAGCAGGTGCGGTCGTTGCGGGACGAGGTGCGGGCGCTCGACGACGACAAGGACTGAGGGCCCGCGCGGGATTGTGTCTGGCGGGACGGCGTGCCTGGTCTCGCAGGGCTGTGGCGACGCGCCGGGGCCTGGGTCTCGGCGCGTCGCATCGATACGTTGGGGTTGGACGTTATGCTGCCGAGCCGGGGCGTGGTGGCCGGCAGGGCGCATTGCCATGCGCCCCTACGAGCGGGTGGCGGTGTGTGCGGTCTGGATAGCGCGCCAGATTTTCTCTGATGCGAGCGGCATGTCGATGTGGTGGACGCCGAGCGGGCGGAGCGCGTCCAGTACGGCGTTGACTATGGCAGGGGGCGCGCCGGTCGTGCCGGCTTCGCCGACGCCCTTTGCGCCGTGCGGGGTGAGCGGGCTGGGCGTCTCGGTGTGATCCAGCTCAAATGATGGCAGCTGGTCGGCGTGCGGGACGGCATAGTCCATCAGCGAGCCAGTAACGAGCTGGCCGCTGTCGTCGAAGACGACCTGTTCCCACAATGCCTGCCCGAAGCCTTGCGCCAGCCCGCCGTGCACCTGTCCCTCGACCATCAGCGGGTTGATGACCGCGCCGCAGTCGTCCACGCCGATGAAACGTTCGACGGTCGCCTTGCCCGTCTCGGGGTCGATCGAGACGACGGCGACGTGCACGCCGAATGGGAACTGATTGCCCTCGCTCATGAAGAACGACGTTTCGTTCAGCCCCGGCTCGATTGCGCCGGGGATGTGGCCCATGGCGTGCGCCGCCGTCGCGACGCGGGCGAATGGGAGCGACTGGTCGGGCGAGCCGATCACGCGCGCGCCGCCTTCGGCCAGCTCTATGTCATCCGGCGCGACCTCGAGCATGGCTGCGGCGATGCGGCACATCTTCGCCGCGACCTTGCGCGACGCGCCAATGGCCGCGCTGCCGCCGACCGCCATGCTGCGCGACCCGAAAGTGCCGATGCCCTGCGGGGTGACATCCGTGTCGCTGGCGACGATCTGAATCTGGTCGGTCGCCAGGCCCAGCTCATCGGCGACGAGCTGAGCGATGCCGACATCCGTGCCCTGACCGTGTGGCGAGACGCCGAGCAGGACGGTGACGCCGCCGGAGGGAGACACGCGCACCTCGGCGCTGTCCCAGCCGCCGCCGGATGGCTCGACGAAGACCGCGACGCCGACGCCGACGAGCAGCCCGCTGGCGCGCAGGTCATCGAGCTTACCTGGCGTGTCCCCGCTGTCGAGCGCGCTCAGCGCGACATCGAGGGCGCGACCGTAGTCGCCGCTGTCGTACGTGACGCCGGTTGCAGCGCGATAGGGAAACTCATCGGGCGGGATGAAATTGCGGCGCCGCAGCGCGATGGAGTCAATGCCGGTAACGCGGGCGATCTCCTCGATCAGCCGCTCGACCATGTAGGATGCTTCTGGACGCCCGGCGCCACGGTATGGGCCGGTTGGGGTCGTCGTCGTCATGACGCCGTACACATCGGTGGTGAGGTTGGGAATGCGGTAGGCGCCGCCAGACATGATGAGCGTGCGCTGACCGTGGGTGGACGCGTTGTGCGCTCCGCAGTTGACCCACGCCTTGACCTTCAGGCCGGTAATCGTGCCGTCGGCCTCGACCGCCGCCTCGATCTCCTGCACCTGATCGCGTCCCTGATTGGCGATGCGGAAGTACTCGCTGCGCGTTTCGCTCCAGGTCACCGGGCGACGAAGCTTGCGGGACGCGGCGGCGACGAACAGATAGTCGGGCGCGTGGCGTCCTTTGGTTCCGAACGCGCCGCCGACATCGGGCGCGACGACGCGGATGTGGGGCTCGGGCATCGAGAGCGCGGCGGCGATCTGCGTGCGCATGCCGTGCGGCGTCTGCGTCGACGCCCAGACGGTGAGACGTTCGGCGATCGGGTCGAAGCTGGCCAGCACCGCTTTCGGCTCGATGTACATCGACGCGACGCGCGGCTGGACGAGTCGCAGGCGGACGACGTGTTGCGCCGCCGCGAGGGCCGCGTCCACGTCTCCGTCCCCGGCGTGCATGTGGTACGCGATATTGGAGTCCCAGCCGTCATGGATGATCGGCGCGTTCGGCATGGCAGCGGCCTCAGCGGTCGTGACGGCGGGCAGCTCATGGTACTCAACGTCGACCAGCTCGGCCGCGTCGTGGGCGACAGCAGTGGATTCGGCGATAACTGCGGCGACGGCTTCCCCGGCAAACCGGACGCGGTCCGAGGCGATCGAGTGACGGGTGAGGGGTCGGTTGGGGAGCATGGCCGGGTCCTGGATAGGCGTGGGCTTCATCCATGCGGACAGGTCATGTCCGGTAACGACGGCCACGACACCAGGGGCCGCTACGGCGGCGGATGTATCTACTGACACGATGTCCGCGTGCGCGAAGGGGGACCGGACGAAGACGACGTGCAGCGTGCCGGGAGGCAGCAGATCATCGACGAACCGACCATTGCCGGTGACGAGCGCGCGGTCTGCCGCGCGCCGCAGTGGCCGTCCAACCTGCCGCGATGCGGCCTCCGTGCCTGTTGCCACTTATTCCCCCTGTCGTGCTGATCGGCGCCGTTAGCGCCACCACGTATCGCGCGGCCCGCGCCGGTAGAGTGTCGCCAACGTCGTGGCCCCGGTCAACGCTTGAGCCAGTCGTCGATCACCAGCCGGTCGCGGTGAAAGGCCAGCTCCGGCAGCTCGTCCGGGGAGAAGGAGCGTACGTCGGCGCTCTCGTCACCGATCGACGGCATCTGACCCGCTGCGGTGGCGTGGAACGCCACCAGCACGACTGTCTCGCCTGGCTCCGAATAGAGGCCGAGGAGCGTCAAGCCCTGTGCGTCGAGCCCGACCTCCTCGCGCGTCTCGCGGGCGGCTGCCTCGGGAAGCGCCTCGCCGCGGTCGACGAAGCCGCCAGGAAAGGTCCACTTGCCGCGGCCAGGATCGATCGAGCGTTGCTGGAGGACGATCCTGCCGTCGATCTCGACGACGACGACTGCCGCGATCTTCGGGTCGTAAAAGCAGGTGAATCCGCAGCTTGGGCAGACTGGGCGGGATCGATGGTGGATCTCGCGAAAGACGAGCTCCGTCGCGCAACGCTGGCAGTAGCGGGGAACGTCCGGGGCGCCTGCAGCGGACCACTCCAACAGCAGTTGGGCGTAGTCGTCTTCGGTGTCCACGTCGCGCGGGGCAACGCGGGCGGTCATGTCGAGCTCGGCAATCGCTCCGGCGTGCCGCTGCAGCACATCGCGGGCGCCGACATCGCCGGTCAGAACAGCAAGCTCCGGGAACAGGCGTCGACAGAGCAGCACGGGATTGCCGGGACCGCCGGCATAGCGCGGTCGCACGGCGGCGTGGATGGCGGGGTCAAAGCGAGCGGCGAGACTGTCCAGCAGCCATGGCGGGACAAGGGGCTGGTCGCCGAGCAGGACAACGGCGCCGGCAACATCCTCCGGAAGTGATTCGATCGCGGTTCTGAGCGAGGATGCCTGTCCCGACGCGAAGTCGTCATTGTGGATGACATCGAACGATCGGGTGCTGACGGCGGCTTCTATCTCGCGGGAATGCGCGCCGAGAACCAGGAGCCTCGGATTCAGCGAGGAAGCGCGGACGACATCGAGCGTGTGCTCGAGCAGCGGCCGGCCGCTGACGCGCAGCAGCTGCTTCGGGCGCCCGAGCCTGGTCGATGATCCGGCGGCGAGGACGATGGCCGCGATCCGGCCCTCGGTCACGAGACAGACTTCGCCGAGGCGACGGTTGCCAGTGACTTTGGATCGCGGCCGTGGCGCACCGCGACGATCTCCGCCATGATCGAGAGCGCGATTTCCTCGGGAGACCGGCCACCGATGTTGAGGCCGACGGGGCCGTGGATCCGGGCCAGCTCCTCCTCGGAAAATCCGGCGGCTTTCAGCCTGTCGTGCCGCTCGTCACTCGTGGCGCGGCTGCCGACGGCGCCGATGTAACCCACGTCGCTACGCAGCAGGACTTCCATGGCGGGGTCCTCGAACTTGGGATCGTGGGCCAGGCAGACGGCGGCGACGCCGGGATGCAACGACAGCGCGCGCAGCGCCTCGTCCGGCCAGGCCTCGATGAGGCGGTCCGCGTGCGGGAAGCGCTCGTCGGTGGCGAATTGGGCGCGGGCGTCGATGACGGTGGTGCGATACCCAAGCGTGCCGCCGAACGTGACGAGCGGGATGGCGATATGGACGGCGCCGATGATGACGAGGTGCGGCGGCGGGCGGTGCGCCTCGACGAAGACGCGGCGGTCGCCGAGCTCGATAATGCAGGGGTCGCCGTCGCGCAGCAGGCTGGCGAGCCGATCTCGCGCCCGCGCGTCTGCCTCGGGATCGCCGAGCGAGCCGAGCAGCGTGCCAGGATGGATCAGGACCATGTCGGCGCCGGCTCCGGGTCCAGCGACGACGCGAGCGGTCGCGGCGGGAACTTCGGCGTTGATGGCGTCGCGCAGCGCTTCATAGTGCTCGGTCCGCATCGATCAGCCCTGGGCGCTCGCGGCGAGCGGCTCGATAAAGACGTCAATCGCGCCGCCGCAGGAGAGGCCGACTTCCCAGCCCATCTCGTCGGAGATGCCATAGGAGACAAGCTGCGGCTGGCCGGTTTCCAGGACCTGCATCGCGGTTTCGAAGACCGCGCCCTCGACGCATCCGCCGCTCACCGAGCCCTGCATTCTGCCGGACCTGGAGACGATCAGCTTCGCGCCGACGGGTCGGGGGGTTGAGCCCGAAGCGGCGACGACCGTCGCGATGGCGATCGACTCACCCTCGGCGGTCCACTCATCGATATATTCCAGGATGTCGCGCATATCGTTGCTCCCTGTTTCCTGGCAGGGAGGGTTTCAAACCCTCCCGAGCGTGGCGCTTGACCGGTTCGGACCGTCCGTTAACCTTAACTACCGTTCCCGCTCGTCCAGCGCGCCGGGTGATGCGTTGGAGCCGGAGTTTGAGCGTGGACGGGTTTTGAAACCCTTTCCTGCGGGATTCGCTGCGCTCACCATCATGTTAAGCGCCTTGCGGCGCGGCGTCATTCCCGGCTAGACCGCGGCCATGCGCGACGCGATGTACTCCAGCGGGGCTTGCTTGCGGACCGGGCGGTAATCGCCGAGCGACGAGAGGTGGTCGGCGAGCAGCTCCAGACTTTCGAGATTATGCACCGGCAGGAAGTCGTCGATGTACGGCAAGGCCGCCTGCATGCCGCGCGTGAGCGGCTGATAGCGGGGTGAGCCGAGCAGCGGGTTGAGCCAGATCAACCGGTAGCTGGAACGTTGCAGTCGCATCATCTCGCTGCCGAGCAGCTGTGGATCGCCGCGATCCCAGCCGTCGGAGATGATCAGCACGACCGCGCCGTTGCGCAGCACGCGCCGCGCGTACTCCTGATTGAAGGTCTGAATCGATTCGCCGATGCGCGTGCCGCCTGCCCAGTCCTGCACCTCACGGGAGACGCGGGTGATGGCTTCATCGATGGGCCGCTTCTTGAGCACGCGAGTAATGCGGGTCAGGCGTGTGCCGAAGACGAATGCCTCCACCTTGGCCATGTCATTCTCGATGGTGTGGATGAACTGCAGCAGCAGGCGAGAGTAGCGGTCCATCGAGCCGGAGATGTCGCAGATAACGATCAGCGCGCGCGGCTTGTACTTGATTTTGCGCTGGGAAATGCGCAATGGCACCCCGGCGGTCTGGAGCGACTTGCGCATGGTGCGGCGCGCGTCGATGAAGCGACCCTTCGACGAGGCGATCTTCCTGCGCGATCGGCGCATGCCGATCTCCCATTTGAGCTTCTTCATCAGCAGTCGCGCCTGCTCGAGCTCCTCCTGCGTGTACTCGGAGAAGTCCTTGGCGCGCAAGGCCTCGGAGCCGCTGTAGGTAAGGACCGATTCCAGCTCGCTGTCGTCGGCGTCACCAGTGTCGCCGGAGTCGGAGTCGTCGTCGATCGCCATGCCCTCCATGCCCTCGGCGGACTGTGACTGTTGGCTGCCCTCGTCGCCCTCCATCTCGTCGAGCCCCTCGATGGCTTCGGCGGACGAGTCGGCAAACTCCGGGGTCTGGTCGCTGTCCTGCGCGTTGCGCTTCGAGCGCCAGAACACATCAAAGATGAGCGCGAACATCTCGCGGTCTTCACCACGCGTCACGAGGCACGCCTCGGCGGCCTCCTTGAAGCGGCGGCGGTTATGGATCCCGATGTGCTGGGTGGCGTGGACGAAGTCCATTACCTGTGAAGACGTAACCTTGATCCCGTTCGCGCGCAGCACGCGACCGAACTGCAACGAGCGCCGCAGCAGCTTCTGCCCCGGCTCGTAGACGTGCGTGTGGTCGCCGTGGACCGTGTTAGCCATTGCTCGCGGCCGCTGCAACCAGGTCGTCGAGCTTGTTCTTGCGAATGACCTGGATGTCCTCCTGATGCTTGAGGATTGCTCCGAGCGTCGACGACGCGACCTCGGACGACAGCTCGCGCTGGTTGAGCGCCATCAGCGCTGCGGCCCAGTCGAGCGTCTCTGCGACCCCCGGCAGCTTGTACAGGTCGACATCGCGCAGGTCGTGGACGAAGTGCGCAATCTGCAGCGCCAGCCGGTCGTTAACGCCGGGCACCTTCGTCTGGATGATGCGGTACTCCTTCTCGATCGTCGGGTAGTCGATCCAGTGGTAGAGGCAGCGGCGCTTGAGCGCGTCGTGCAGCTCGCGGGTGCGGTTCGAGGTAACGATGACGACCGGCGGGTGCTCTGCCTTCATAGTGCCCAGCTCCGGCACGGTGACCTGGAAATCGGAGAGCAGCTCGAGCAGGAAGGCCTCGAACTCCTCGTCGGCGCGGTCGATCTCGTCGATAAGCAGCACAGGGGCCCGGCCGCGATGCTCGATGGCCTGCAGGAGCGGGCGCTTGATGAGATAATCCTCGCTGAAAATCTGCTCCATGGCCGCTTCACGGCTCTCGTGACTGGCCTCGGCGGCGCGGATCGCGAGCATCTGGCGCGGGTAGTTCCACTCGTAGACGGCGTGGGAGATGTCGAGACCTTCGTAGCATTGCAGGCGGATCAAGTCTGTCTGCAGCAACGTCGCGAGCACTTTGGCGACCTCGGTTTTGCCGACGCCGGCCTCGCCCTCTAGGAGGAGGGGCTTCGGCAGCTTCAGGCTGAGATAAACGGCGGTAGCCAGGCTCGAATCGGCGATGTAGCGCTGTGTGCCCAGCGCTTCCTGAACATCATCGACGGTCTCCAATGTCGGAACCGCCTGTGTAACCTGCGACAACGAACGTTTCCTCACTCTTCCTGCCCGCGTCGTCGCCGGTGTCATTCCGGAGGGAAGCGAGCATTCATGATCCCAAACTGCAACACCTTAGTGTATCAAAGAGCGCGGCGCGCGCTCACTTTTCGTTGAGCAGATAGGGATGTGCCCGGGCGTATTCCGGGGATGGACGATCCCCTTTGCCAATGTCGGCAAAGGGGATCGCAACGTCGGTCTGATCTACGCGCCCGCGGCCCGCAGCAGCGCGCGGCGGGCGAACACCCTGGTCAGGTGAGCGCGATACTCGGAGGAGGCGAAGTGATCGCCCGCGTAGTCGAGATCGCCGATGTTCTCGACGGCGGCGTTGATCGCGTCCGCTGTCAGTGAACCTGAGGATAGCGCCTGCTCGACGCCGGTCAGCCGCGTGGCCAGATATGTAGCGCCCGTCACCGCCACGCGCACGCCCGAGCTGCCGACAACTGCCGCGACGCCGACGATGGCGTATCCGGAAGCGGGGTGCGCGAACTTCTCGTACGCAGAGCTCTTCGCTGCCGGGACACGAATCTGTGTAAGCACCTCGTCCGGCTCGAGCGCGGTAGTGAGGATATCGACGAAGAAATCATCGGCCGCGATCGTGCGCTCGCCGTTGGGACCGACCGCGACGAACTGCGCGCCATAGGCCAGGAATGCAGCCGGCAGGTCCGCCGCCGGGTCGGCATGCGCCGCGGCGCCGCCAACGGTGCCGCGATTGCGCACCTGCACGTCGCCGACGTGCGCCGCTGCCTCACATAACGCGGCGTAACCGCTCTTTACCCGATCGTTCTGTAACAGCTCGTTGTACGTCACGCCCGCGCCGAGGGTCAACCCGCCGTTGATCGAGATATTCTTGAGCGCCGCGATGCGCGAGATGTCGACCAGCTTGCCAGGGGAAGCCAGACGCAGCTTCATCACGGGCAACAGCGAGTGCCCGCCGGCGAGTATCTTGGCCTCCGGGTCTGCCTGGAGGATGCGGACCGCTTCCTGGACGCTGCCGGGCCGCTCGTACTCGAATGCACGTGGGTACACGTTAATTCCCTCCCTGTTTGCCCGCTGCCTGCATCGCCGCCCACACGCGCGGCGGAGACAACGGCATGTCGACGTGCCGGATTCCCAACGGGGACAGTGCGTCGATCACGGCGTTGACGACCGCCGGCGTCGACGCGATCGTGCCGGCTTCCCCGGCGCCTTTCGCCCCCAGCTCGTTGACCGGCGATGGCGTGACCGTGCCACCCAGCTCGATCGACGGGAACTGGTTCGCGCGCGGGATCGCGTATTCCATCAGCGTGCTCGAAAGCAGCTGGCCATCCTCGTCATACACGGCGCTCTCATAGAGCGCCTGGCCAATACCCTGTACGATCCCGCCGAGGACCTGCCCATCCACGACGAGCGGGTTGACGACGTTGCCGAAGTCATCGACGGCAATGTAGCGCACGACCTCGACAACACCCGAGCTGGGTTCGACCTCCACGACCGCGATGTGCGTGCCGAACGGGAAAGTCGCGTTCGGGGGGTCATAGTAGGTCGTCTCATCGAGGAACGCTTCCATGCCGGCCGGCACGTTGGCCGGGACGGCGGCCGCCAGGGCGACCTCCTGGATTGTCTTCGATTGATCCGGAGCACCCTTGACTATGAATGTGCCGCTGTTGAACTCGATGTCGTCCTCGCCG
>DATKCN010000263.1:0-2142 GCA_035513175.1 Thermomicrobiales bacterium | reverse complement strand
CCGGCTAGCCTGGACCTGCTGCGCTATCTGGCCCGCCAGTTGCAACAGCACCCCATTCTGCTGGTCGCCACCTACCGCGCGGACGAGGTGAACGCCGAACATCCCCTCTACCCGCTGCTGCCGCTGCTCGTGCGTGAAGCGGACGCCGAGCGGCTCGACCTGCGTCACTTCGGCGACGTGGATGTGCGGGCGCTGGTCGATGAACGCTACCGGCTGCCTGCCCGAGACGCAGCCGGACTGTCCGCCTACCTCGTCCAGCACGCCGACGGTAATCCGCTCTACATCCGGGAAATGCTGCGGACGCTCGAAGACGATGGACTGCTGCGGCGCGAACAGGGGCGCTGGACCGCTGGCGCGCTGGACCGTGGCGTCGTTCCGCCGCTGATCCGGCAGCTGATCGCCGGACGAGCGGGGCGGCTCAGCAACGAGACGCGCGACCTGCTGGCCGTCGCTGCCGTGATTGGGCAGGAAGCGCCAATTGAGCTGTGGAGCCACGCAGCGTCTGCCACGGACGCCGCCTTACTGGCGGCCATCGAGGAGGCCATCGCGGCCAACTTCGTGCAGGCCACGCCGGATGGCACGGCCGTGCGCTTCGTGCACGCCCTCGTGCGCGAAGCCTTCTACGACGGCATCTTCTCGATCCGCAGGCGCCGCCTGCACCAGCAGGTCGCCGAGCAGCTGGCCGCGCTGCGACACCCGAACCCGGATGCGGTCGGCTCCCACTTCCAGCATGCGGGCGATCCGCGCGCGATCGAGTGGCTCGTCCGCGCCGGAGAGCGCGCCTATCGCAGCTACGCCTGGCGCACCGCGATCGAACGCTTCGATGCCGCCGCGCGGCTCATGGCGGACGATCCTGACCGTGCGCGCGAGCGGGGCTGGCTGCTCTATCGCACGGGCCGCATGCTGCGTTTGTCCGACCCGGTAGACGGCGTGCAACGTCTCCACGAGGCCGAGCGTGTCGCGCTGTCGATTGGGGATGACATCCTGGCCGCCTACGCGTTGGCTGACCGGGGTCTCGCGCGCAGCTTCGCCGGCGATATCCGGCGCGGCATCGACGAGATGGCGGCTGGCGTCGCGGCGCTGGACGAGTTGCCCGTGGACCATCTCAGCCGTAACCCATCGATCGCCACCTGGGTGGCCGATGCACTACGCACGGACCGGACGGATGAATCGAACGCCGCTGGCTCTCCAGCCCCGAACAACATTCGACGCGCGACGCTGGCGCTGTGGCTGGCGGTCGTCGGGCGACATGCCGAGGCCATCGCCATGGGTGAGAAGTGCCGGGATGAGGTCGCGGGCGCGACGCGACTGACGGAGCTCGAAGCAGGATCACTGGGCGACGCCTGCTTCGCACTGGCTCTCAGCTATGGGGAGCTGGGACGCCGCGATGAGGCCGATGCAGCCTTCAACCAGACGCGCGAGGTCTACCTCGGGTTCGACCACCACGAGCTGGTGAGCGGCACGGCCACGAACCACCTGTGGATGGTCGCGTGCCCGTACTTTGCCACCGATCTGGTGCGGCTCAGATGGCTCGTGGCCGAGGCGGAGGCCGCAAGGTCGCGAAGTCAGGGGGCGATGGGTGGCCCGGTCTCGCCTGCCTCCTCCGGCGCGGTCGCGCTGGTTTTCCCCACCGGCGAGTGGGCCGAAGCGCGGGACGTGATCGACGCCGCGCTCCAGCAGACGAATATGACGTTGCGCCTGTTCGCGGTGTGCGCTGCTGCCTGCATCTCCTGGGGCCAGGGCGATCATGATTGCGCCTGGCAGCACATCCGTGAGACGCTCGCGGATGGACCACACACCGAGCCAGGTGGCCAGAACTTCGGTCCGTCGCTCGATCTACAGCGCCTCGCCGTCACGCTCGCGCTCGATGACGGCGACCTGCATCAAGCCCTCGCCTGGCTGGAGTCGCAGGTTCGCTGGCTGGCGTGGGGCGGCGCGGTTCGACGCCAGGCAGACGCTCAATTGCTCTGGGCACGCTACGAGCACGCCAGTGGCGATACCGAAGCGGCCCGCAGCCATGCCGAGCAGGCGCTACGTCTCGCTGGCGATCCTGCCCAGCCGCTCGTGCTGCTCGCCACTCATCGCTTCGCTGCTCAGCTCGACACCGAAGCAGGCCAGTACGCCGACGCCGAGCAGCATCTC
>DATKCN010000262.1:0-34717 GCA_035513175.1 Thermomicrobiales bacterium | reverse complement strand
TCAGATTTGACATGCCGTCACACAGTGATACATTTTCAGACACTGAACCCCTTGACCTGCTGTCGCCAACACGGCAGACTGTAGGCGCGCACGCGCAAGGGATCAGCCGCGATGGAACAGTAAGTCACGACAAACTCCCATTCTCACGAGCGACACACGACGCGGCTGCACTGATCGAAGTTAAACTGGATGCTCGCGGCGATGTCACAGACGACCTGCCTGCGCCCCGGATGTGGCACGCCGCAGCAGGGGAGAGTCAGCCGGGCGTTCAACGTACTGGTGATGAAGGCGGCGTCTGGCTGACCGCCGTCGACCGTTCGTTTAGCCGGTCTAGCCGGGACGAGCGGCTACATGGCAATGACCATTCCGGCGGACGTGACGGGCCGGCGACGCCCGGTGCGCGGGGTCGGCTTGTGAGAGGAACGACAGTCGTGGAACTGCTAGCGGGGCTCATTCTCAGCCTGACCGCGGCAGTCGTTGGCGTCTGGCAGGTCACGAAACGCGATCGCCCGCTCCACGGACCGCTTGACGATGGCTCGTTCGGCCTGCCGCGCCTGCAGCGTTGGGACGAGAGTTACAGGCCGCCGCGCATGCAGCGTCTGCGTAGCCGTTTGCCGCGGCTGGAAATCAGCCGAGTTCTGGTCATGCTGACCGTGGTGCTGGCGCTGGCCGGAGGCGTCACCTACTTCGTTTCGCGTTCGAACTCCCAGGACCTTCAGCAGTCAGCCGAGGCGGTGACAATCCTGCAGCGGGTGGAAGCAGAACGGCAGCGCGCCGCGACACTCGCGGACCCCGAAGCCGCCTACGCCGCGCTCAGCGCGGCCGAGGCGATGCTCGCCATGGCGCCGGAGGACGGCGTCGACGCCGGTCAGCTCGCCATGATCCAGGCGCAGCTTGCGGCGGACATCGCGCGCGTCACGCTGTCGCAACGTCTCTCGAACGTACAGATTGTTGGCGGCGCTCCGCCCGCTCCATCTGGCGCCCGCTCTCAGCTCGTAAGCGGCGGCGGCAATCTCTACCTGCTCGCTGACGCCGTCTATCAGGTTGACGTGTTCTCTTCAACGCTGATCCGCCTGCTGGCGACCGGAGATGTCGTCGACGGCGCCGCGGTCGGCGCGCTGCTGGGCGCAACCTGGCGCGAGGATCGCCTGATCGCGATTGATTCGACGCGTTCCTACGCATTCGATGCGTCGCGCGGAGTATGGGTGGCGGAGCAGCTTGCGGCGCTGGGCGACGTGGGATACGACGGCCTCGCGGCGATTGCGACGTTCGATCGCAACCTCTACATCGTCACGCCTGAAAGTGGTCAGATTCTGAAGTTCCAGGCTGGGGCGTACGACGGAACGCCGGAGGACTGGTCGGCAGGGGTCGCCAGTCCGGACCTGAACCGGGCCATCGATATGGCCATCGACGGACACGTTCTCGTACTCCTGGACGACGGCCGGGTGCTCGACTTCTTCAGGTCTCGCCTCGAAGCGGCCATCGTGCCGCGCGTGATTCCGCCGCTAGAGGACGCCGCCTCGATTTTCGTCCCCACGGGAGGGCAATACATCTATGTTCTCGACGCGGCTGACGGACGCATCGTCCGCTTGACACGCGACGGCGAGGTCGCGCAACAGCTGACGTCGCCATTGAGCGCCGCGATGCCAATCCTGTTCGGGGCCATCGACATGACCGTCGATGAGTCCGCGGGGCTGGCATACATACTGGCCCGTGACACGATCTTCACTGTTCGCCTGCCCGCGCCCCCCCAGTAGCGCACTGGGCGGGCATCGGGGAGCCGTCACGTCGCGCGCGGCTATCGATTCTCGAAGAACTCCCGATTCAGCAACAGGAACCGTGACCATTGCTCGGGCAGGTCATCCTCGAAGAAAATGGCCTCAACCGGACAGACCTCCGCGCACACCCCACAGTCGATGCACTCATCTGGATCGATGAAGTACTGGTTGCTGGCGTCATTCGAGTGAATGCAGTCGACGGGGCAGACCTCGACGCATGACTGGTCCTTGACGTCGATGCATGGTTCGCTGATCACATACGTCATTCAGCGACAGCCTTTCTGACCGCCCTGCGCGGACGATCGATCTATGTCGAACGCGCCGGATACAGGTGACCTCGGCGCGAATCAGGCTCAATCCTGCGCCGCAGTATAGCATGGGGGTTGTGCCTTCCGACCGGGGTTTCGTAGGCGTCAGGCGATCGAGTCCGGCGCGTAAAGAGCGTCAACTGACGTCGCTCGGTGGCCCGTCGCTACGCGCTGGCTATCGCGTCGAAACGACGTCTTCAGCGTCCCCAGTGAGAGCAGCGCTGGGTCCAAACAGTACTCGCTCGTTCCCGGAATACAGATTGAACCCATCGGGACGAACGAAGCCCGCGAGTGTAATGTTGAACGAACGCGCGAGGTCGACCGCCAGACTGGACGGCGCGCCGACCGCCGCCACGATCGGGATGCGAGCCATCAAGGACTTCTGCAACAGCTCGAAGCTGGCGCGCCCGCTCAGCATCACAATCGAGCGGCTCATGACCTCATCGCCTGCCATGACACGCTCCCCGATCACCTTGTCCAGCGCGTTGTGTCGTCCGACATCCTCCCGCGAGCAGAGTAACGAGCCATCGAGCGAGAAGAGTCCCGCCGCGTGCAACCCGCCGGTGCGATGAAACGACGCCTGTGCCGTGAACAACAACTCCGGCAGGCCGCTGATCGTGTTGGCCGCGACAGCGGCTCCGTCCGGAAGGGGATCGCATCCTAGAATGTCAAGCGCTTCCAATGTCGCCTTGCCACATACGCCACAGCTCGACGTCGTGTAGAAGTGACGGCTCAGGCGAGAGAGATCGAACCCCGTTTCGGGGCTGAGCGTGACGGTAACGATGTTGAATGTCTGCGGTCCATCGTCTTCGACGCAATAGGCGACGTCAACAAAGTCGTCGCGGCTGCGAATGATGCCTTCACCATACAGAAAGCCGATCGCTAGCTCGAAGTCAGCGCCCGGTGTGCGCATCGTAACGGCGATGCTGTCACGTCGGGAGTGCCGGCCGTCGCGCCAGACCAGGCGGATTTCCAACGGCTCCTCGACTGCAAGTCGATCCCGGTCTTCGACCCGCTCCGCGGGCCGCACGCGGGTCACGGCGCAGTCCACGTGCGCGGGGCGGTCAGCCATCGCGCGGGTCCGGACCGTCACCGTCCGTGTCCGCGAAGTTCTGGACGGACTGCCAGCCGAATCGGCCTTTGATGCACAGGTGTCCGTAGGTAACGTCGTGGTCCATCGGAGACGTGACCTTAACGATGCGATTGTCCTGGACGTGCAGCTGTAACGTGCAGCCGACGCCGCAATACGGGCAGATGGTGTCTGTGCGCGTCTGCCGCTCCTCCTGCCACGTTCCGTTCTGGCGCATTTCGTATTCGGTCGTGAACATCAACGCGCCGGTCGGACACACGCCGATGCAGTTGCCGCAGTAGACGCACGCGGAGTCGGGCAGCGGCGTGGCGAACTCGGTCGAGATCCTCGCGTCGAATCCTCTCCCCGCCGCGGTAATGGCAAACGTGTTCTGTGCGTCCTCTCCGCACGCCTCAACGCACTTGTAGCAAAGGATGCATCGGGCGTAGTCGCGGATGTACAGACCATTGTCGATCTTGACGGGCTGCGCGACCGTGGCGGCGAAGCCATCAACCGACAGGTGATGGTGGCCCGCGTGCGCGTGATCGCGCTCGGCGGAAGCAGCAGGAGGCGCGGAGGCGCCGAACCGCTCGGGGCGCGCCTGATAGTCTCCAATGTAACGCTGCGCGTCCGGCGCGTACTCGAGATCCACCGAAGACGCCAGCAGCTCCATCACGAGCTTGCGGCTGTGCCGCACCCGCTCGCTGTCGGTTCGCACGGCCATGCCCGGCTCGACGGCTCGGGCGCACGCCGGAACGAGTGTGCGCGCCCCCTCGACTTCGACGACGCAGACACGGCACGCGTTCACTGGTGTGAGCGTTGGCAGGTAGCACAGCGTCGGTGTGTCGATGCCGAGCGTCCGCGCCGCGTCGAGAATAGTCGTTCCCTCGGGCACGCTGACCGCCTGATCGTCGATCGTCAATTCGACGGCGCGTCTGGGTCGTGTGCGGTGGAGCGTGAGTGGCGCGTTCATTGAGTATTCCGATCGTCGAAGATGTGCAACGTGCGAATGGCTGATTGGACGGCGTTCGCGGCCGTGTGCCCCAGCCCGCAGATGGAGGCGTCCCGCATGACCAGCGCCAGATCGTCAATACGCCGTATGTCATCGGACGCTGAGCCAAGGGCGCGGCCGTTCGCCAGGCGGTGTAGCGCTTCCTCCTGACGCACGGTGCCGACGCGGCACGGAACACACTGCCCGCACGACTCGTCCCGGAAGAACGAGGCAATCCGCAGCACGATATCCACCATGTCAACCGTATCATCGAAGACCATGATGACGCCGGACCCGAGCGACGCGCCAATCGCGCGCGTGCCCTCGAACGTCAGCGGAACGTCGAGGTCCGCCTCGGTCACGAACGTCCCAGCGGCGCCTCCCAGGAGCACAGCCTGCAGCGCACGGCCCTCCGGCAGTCCTCCTGCCAGCTCAATCAGCTCGCGCAACGTCGCGCCGAACGTGACTTCGTAGATTCCCGGGCGGCGCACCGCGCCTGACAGGCAGAACAGCTTGGGACCCGTCGACCCTTCCGTGCCGCTGGACGCGAACGCCTCGCCGCCTTCCAGCACGATCTGCTGCAGGTTGACGAGTGTCTCGACATTGTTGACAAGTGTCGGCTTGCCAAACAGCCCTACCATAGTCGGGAATGGCGGCTTGTTGCGGGGCTCCCCACGCTTCCCCTCGATCGACTCGAACAGTGCCGTTTCCTCGCCGCAGATGTACGCTCCCGCTCCTACCCGCAGCTCGATATCGAATTCGACTCGCTCGCCCATTATGTTTTCGCCGAGGAAGCCGCGCTGCCGGGCGCTGTCAATCGCGTTGGTCAGCATGCGCGTCGCAAGCGGGTATTCTCCGCGAATGTACAGGTAGCCACGCTCGCACCCGGCAGCATAGCCAGCGATGGTCATGCCTTCCACGATGGCGAAGGGATCTACTTCCATCAGCACGCGATCCTTGAACGTGCCCGGCTCCGACTCGTCTGCGTTGCAGACGATGTAATGTGGCCGCACCGGGGCTCGCGCGACATCTTCAAGCTTGCGACCCGCGGGGAAGGCCGCGCCGCCACGTCCCAGCAGCCGGGATGCCTGGGTCTCGCGGATGACGCCGTGCGGTCCGATGCGGAACGCCTCGCGCAATGCCTCGAAACCGCCGCTGGCCCGGTAGGCGTCGATGCTCGTTGGATCGACGCGACCCGCGCGCCGCAGTAGCCGCAGATCGCCGGACCCTGCGTCAAGCGCCTGAGGAACCGAACCCGCGACATCATTCACGTTCCGTGCCGTTACGGTTGGCGCGGACGCGCTCAAGGCGCCCAGAACCTCATCGATCGTGACGCCGGCATGAGACGAGTCGGTGACACCAGCCCCCGCGCGTTGAATCAGCGCCGCTGGCGCGTGCTCGCACAAGCCGAGGCACGGGCTCGGCAGCCAGGTGGCGGAGCCATCGCTTGTCGACGTCCCGGCCGGACCGATGCGCCGTTCAAGCTCCGCGCAAAGCTCCCGCCCGCCCCGTAAGCGGCAGGCGATGTCGTCACAGACGTGCGCCACGATTGGCGGGCGCTCCTCGAGCGCAAATAGCGCGTAGAAGCTCGCTACCCCATACGCGTCGGCCGGGGGCACGCTGAGCCGCTGGCAGACGTAGTTGATCCCGCCGGGAGTGAGATAGCCAACCGTGTTCTGCATGGCATGCAGCGCTGGCAGGAGCAGGCGCCGCTGGCTCCTGGCGTCATGACCGCTCTCTGAAACGATCTCCTCGAACGCGTTCGCGCGCCCGTTGCCCTGCCAGTCGCTCGCGGGCGGTCCGATCAACGCGTCGAGCGCGTCGCGCTCGATCTGACTGGGGACTGCTCCAGGAATGAGACGGATATCCACTCAACGCTCCAGGCGTAGCGCGCCAGCCGCGACGAGCTCCCGCTTGTCGGCCACGGGCAGCTTTTCGACGCGGATCGCGGTCGCTTTGAACTCCGCTGTGCCAGACTTCGGATCGGTCGCGTTGATCGTCAGGACGTTGGTCTCGATGTCGTCCTGAAAGTGTAACGTCATGAAGGCCAGCCCCGGCCGCAGCGTCAGGTCGAAGCGCACTGGCGCCTCGATCTCGCCTCGCCGCGACACGATGCGAACCATCTCACCAGCCACCATATTGAGTCGCTTGCCATCCTCCGGGTGCAGGTCGATCGATTCGCCGCGCCGCAGCGGCGACGTATAACCGCCGGTCTGCACACCGGTGTTGAACGACTCGAGGCGCCGCCCCGTCGTTAAACGAATCGGGTATTCGTCGGTCAGCGTATCGACCGGCGCAGCATGTTCGACTGCATGGAAGGGAGCGGGCGCGCCCTCGATCGGATCTTCCCACAGCCTGCCATGCAGGTAGGGGCTGCCGGGATGTTCCTCGCCCGGGCATGGCCAGTGCAGGCCGTCCAGCGCTTCCAGCCGCGCGTAGGTCATGCCACGGTGCCAGGACGACAGCGAACGTATCTCGTCCCAGATATCTTTCGCGGTCGGGTTGCCCCAGTCATGGCCCAGGCGACACGCCAGCTCGGCGAGAATCCACGTGTCGTCCATCGCGCCGGATGGCGCTTCGACAGCCTTGCGCACGCGCTGAACCCGGCGCTCGGAGCTGGTCACGGTGCCGTCCGACTCGCACCACGAGGCAGACGACGGCAGGACGACATGCGCCAGTTCGGCAGTCCTGGTGTGGACGATGTCCTGCACGACCAGATGGTCCAGCCCCTTCATCAGGTGGATGGCGTGCTTTACATCCGCCTCTGACTGAGCGGGATTCTCCCCAACCACATATAGCGAGCGCACGCCGCCATGCTCCATCGCCTCGAACATCTCGCTCAGGTGCATGCCCCGCCTCGGCGGAATCTTTACGCCCCACGCGCGTTCGAACGGCTCGCGCTGCGCGTCGATCTCCACATCGTTGCCGCCCGGCAATCGGTTGGGGATCGAGCCCATGTCCCCGCCGCCCTGTACGTTGTTCTGCCCGCGCAGTGGGTTCAGCCCGGATCCATACCGCCCGACGTGTCCGGTCAGTAACGCGAGATTGATGAGCGCCAGTACATTGTCGACCGCGTTATGGTGCTCGGTGATCCCGAGCGTCCAGCACAGCTGCGCGCGGTCTGCTCGCGCGTACGCGTGCGCGAGCTCGCGAATCAGGTCGGCCGAAACGCGAGTTACCCCTTCCGCGTATTCACGCGTATACGGCTCGACGCTCGCTTGATACGCCTCGAAGTCGACGGTTGAATGCTCGATGAACGCGCGGTTGTACAGTCCTTCGGCGATGATCTCGCGGCCTATCGCGTTTGCCAGCGCGATATCCGTGCCGACATCCAGTCCCAGCCAACCGTCAGCCCATTGCGCCGACGATGTGCGCCGGGGATCGATTACGTAGAGCCGCGCGCCGCGACGCATCGCCTTGAGGACGTGATGAAAAAAGATCGGGTGCGTCTCACGCGCGTTCGATCCCCACAGAATCACCAGGTCCGTGTCTTCCACTTCTTGATATGAGCTGGTGCCCCCGCCCGCTCCGAACACTGTCGTCAGACCGACGACGCTTGGAGCGTGTCAAGTGCGGTTGCAGGAGTCGACGTTGTTGGAACCGATCACCTGGCGGGTGAACTTCTGTGCCAGATAGTTCACCTCGTTCGTTGCCTTCGAGCACGAGAACAGACCGAACGCGGTTGGGCCGTGCTGATCCACGACGCGCCGAAATCCGTCAGCCGCGCGGTCGAGCGCCTCATCCCATGACGCCGGTCTCAACGCGCCATCATCCCGAACGAGCGGCTGCGTGAGACGTGTGTAGTTCCTCGGCATTGGTCTTCCTTTCTGCCAGCGGGCTCGTCGGCGACGAGCGCCTCTCTCTGGCTTGGGGATCGCCCCAGAATCAGGATACTCGCAGTCGCTCCCTGCCGCCAGACCGCGCCTCAACTGGGGCCGAGACCGCGCCCCGCATCGAGACGAGCCTAACTGTTGATAATTATGTCACATCGCTGGATACGCGAACGCCGGCCGGTTCGTGCCAGGGTGCTCCAGCGTTCAGATGGCGGGCGGGCTCCGAGACAATATACGGACGCCTCGCCTGTCACGCCCGAACAATGCCGCGGATGTTGGCAGGCTCGATCCCAGGCTGCCGCGCGACGCCAGGCAGCCTACGGATTGGCGATGATGCGGTCGCTCGCTGCCCAGATCTCTTCGAGCACCGGCCACGCCTCCCAGTTCGCCATGCGACGCGGCTTATGATGATCCTCGATCAGGATCGGCACGAGGTCAATCGACAGCGGCTTTCCGCCCTTCATCCACACGTGGGCGATCATGCCTTCCTTTGTCTGGCGCGACCACTCTTGGTCGAATACGAAGTTGCCTAGCGAGTAGACGATCGGCTTCCCAAGGTACGTCTCGACGCCCTGCACCCAGTGCGGATGAGAACCCATCACCATCGCCGCGCCCGACTGTATCGCGACGTGCGCGAAGTAGCGCTGCTGCTCCGTCGGGTCGTACACGTACTCTGTGCCCCAGTGGAAGAAGGGGATGACAACGTGACCTCGTTCCACTTCACGGTAGACATCCTCGACGACGAGCCAGTCAAGCATCGGGTTAGTGCCGGGAGAGCCTTCTCCGGCGCCGTCCCAGGCGTCGCTGATGCCGTTGTATCCCAGAAAGGCGTACGTCGTTCCGCCCCGCTCAATGACCGTGGCCCTGCGTGACTCGTGGATGTCTTCCCCCATGCCGAAGTGCAGGATGCCCGCCTGCTCTAGCACGGCCGTCGTGTCACGCATGCCGATGGGTCCGAAGTTGAACGAGTGATTGTTGGCGCGGCTGAGTATCTCGATCTGTGCCAGCTGCAGCCCGGCAATGGCGGGTGTGTCGGTCTTGAAGTCGAACGTGGTCGGGCTTGTTGGTGTCGTGTAGCTGTCTGAGATCGCGCACTCGAGGTTCGAGATCGTTACATCTGCCCAGGTGATCTCGGGATGAATCGTCCGAAACGGCGCCGCCCAGTCGCCGTACGAGACCATCTTCACATGCACCAGGCGACCCAGGATGATGTCGCCTGCCCAGGTCATCGAGACTGGCTGGGGTCCGGGATCTCCGGCCATCGATGTGACCATGCTCCGCAACGCCTGCCCCGGGGCGCCGGACCGGGGACGAACTTCGAAGTCAACCCGCAGTGGGTTGCGGGCGTCGCCAGGACGGATCGGATTCACGCCGTCTACGGTCAGCGTCCGGAAGCGGAAATCAACGTCTTCCAACGGCAGGATCGCGATGCCGCCCCGTTCGGTCTCCAGCGCAGTCGCAAGCTCATCAACCGACGCGACATCCCGCTCGACGCGCGCGGGATCCAGCAATCCCGTCGTTCCAAGCACGCTATAGCGCACGACGCCGTGGGACACCGGTGATCCGATATCAATCCAGTCTCCGATCGAACCATTCCAGATCTTGCCGAGGTCTTCGAATGAGACGTCCCGGACCAGCAGGCGGCGCGAGACGACCGCTGCATAGTCCACCGGCAGGACAGGCGACGTGGCAGCCGACACGCTCTGCCCCGCGACAGCGACGATGAAGTCCGCGTCGCCGTCAACCACCACGCCTCCCATTGACTGCGCAAGCTGGTTGCGGATCTCAGTCGCGCGGGGGACGAGAGCCTCTGGCAGGTCAGGGTCCGCAGCCACGGTAACTCTGCGACGCGGCGTTGCCGTCGCGGCAGGGGTCGTGGCGGTGGAGTCGGCGCCGGCGCCCGCGCCTGACGTCGCGGTGCTGGCGGGGACATCGCCCACGGCGCGATCAGGCGTCGGCGACGTACGGGGCGGGGTAGCAGTCGCGGCCGGATCGGCGTTCACGGCGGGGCTCGCGCCAGGATTGCTGGGATGCTGTGGCTCAGGACCGCTGCACGCCGCGACGAGCCAGGCGGCGGCGCCAGCGATGGACTTCACGAACGCACGGCGCGTCACATAACGACGCATGAATGGACACCTCACGTCGGTTGGCATCAGCGCCTTACGGAGCATGCAGGCATGCTTGAAGTGTACGTCGCGGACGGCTCCGGCGTGTAGCTCGGGCGTCGCTGTCCGCGAGCGAGTCGGTCGTGTGCGACAGTCGAATCTGAAGTATTCTGTCGAACAAGGACGCCCCGATCGCGGCGTCCAGTAGGCTGGAATGAGGAACGCAGGCATGACACTGACTATCGTCGTTCCGTTGGACGGGTCCGAAAACGCCGAGCAGGCGCTGCCATGGGCGGCGGCGCTGGCAAGGCGACGGAACGCGTCGCTGCTTCTGGTCTCGGTTATCGACATTCCTCTGGAATTCGGAACATGGTCGGTTTCACGCGCCCCTGCCATCGACGAAGAGATGAATCGCTGGATGGCCGAAAGCGAAGAATATCTGCGCAGGAGCGGTGAGTCACTGTCCGGAGTCTCGTTCGATGTCGTCGTGAAGCTCGGCAGCGCGTCGATAGAGATCAGGTCCGTCATCGAGGCCCTCGAAAACCCGGTCGTCGTCATGTCAAGCCACGGGCGCACCGGAGCCCGGCGCATTCTGCTCGGCAGTGTCGCGGCCCGCGTCATCCATGACGCTCGTTGCCCCGTGCTCGTCGTTCGCTATCTGGAGGAAGGCCAGACTCCCGAAACCCCGCTATTCGAGCGCGTCCTGGCTCCGCTCGATGGTTCAGAGTTCAGCGAGCACGCCCTGACCCAGGCGCTCGATGTGCTTGGCGACAACCTGTCGATCCATCTTCTGCGGGTCATCGAGTTGCCAGTGTTTCGCGCTGGGGGAGCGCTGGAGCCCGGCATGTCCTTCGAGTACGGTCTCATCGCCGAATACCTGGACGCCACGCGTGACGAGTCCGTTGCGTACCTCCAGGAGCAAAGCGAGCTCCTCACAGCGCGAGGATATTCCGTCACCACGGAGGTGCGCGATGGTCGCGTCGCCGAGGAAATTCTCCGGGTTGCCGGGGAGCGCGACGCGCATGTGATTGCCATGGCGACTCACGGTCGGGGCGGGATCGGACGTCTCGTATTCGGTTCCGTGGCAGAGAGCGTCCTTAGCGAGGCGCGGGCTCCGCTGCTCCTGATGCGACCCCATGACGAGTCGTGACGCGGGGCGCCACCGCGAAGGGTCTCGCCGACCGGCGGCGCCATCAGGTCACTGCATCACCCGGTGCTACAATGCCATTCTAGGCACGTTGCAGGGGCCGTTGCGGCGCCAGAGCGGAAAGCTCGAACGTGGATCTCGGACTTGTTGGCAAGGTAGCCATCGTCGCCGCCGCGAGCAGAGGGCTCGGCCTGGCAACAGCAATCGCGCTGGCCCGTGAGGGCACGACAGTCGTGATGTGCTCGCGGTCGGCCGAGGCCATTGAGTCCGCCGCCGATCAGGTTCGCCGAGAAGCCGTCGCGGCGGAAAACGGTGGCGGCGCCCATGGCGTCGTCGCTGATGTCACGAGGCCGAACGACATCGAGAGCCTCGTCGGCGCTGCGGTGGCGCGCCACGGACGCGTCGACATTCTCGTGACGAACGCCGGCGGCCCGCCTCCCGGCACATTTGAGTCGTTTTCCGACGCCGACTTTTCGAGCGCGATTGATCTCAATCTCATGAGCGCGCTGAGACTCGCCAAAGCCGTCGTGCCCCACATGATCGCGGGCGGCGGCGGCTCGATCGTCAACATAACCTCGATTTCGGTGAAGCAGCCTCTCGATCGCCTGATCCTGTCCAACACGGCGCGCGCGGGAGTCATCGGTCTGGCCAAGACAATGGCGAATGAGCTGGGCGCACACAATATCCGGGTGAACAACGTGGCGCCTGGCCCGACCCGCACCGACCGCGTGCTGGAGCTTGCCCGGCGACGGGCTCAGGCTGAAGGCATCGATGTCGATGAAGCGCTCAACCGCGATTGGACTGGCATCCCGCTCGGGCGGCTCGGCGAGCCACACGAGCTGGCAAGCGTCATTGCCTTTCTCGCGTCTCCTGCCGCCAGCTACGTGACCGGAACGACGATCCAGGTTGACGGCGGTATGAGCAAGGGACTGCTCTAGTGTTCGCCGAGAGCGATTGATGAAGATTCTGCTCGTGTCGCCGTTCGACTTCGGTCACGCCGGAGGTGTCAACGAGCACATCCGCCAGCTTGACCGGCAGTTCGTGGCCCTGGGACATCAGACCCGTATTCTGGCCGCGGCGTCGCCGAATGTCGGAGAAGTCGATGACGGTCACATCTATCGTCTCGGGGCGTCGGTGCCAGTCCCGGCCAACGGCTCGATGGCTCGCATTACCCTCTCCCCGTTTATCGGCGGCAAGGTCAAGCAGTTTCTCAACGACGAGCAGTTTGATGTGATCCACCTGCACGAGCCGCTGGCGCCGATGCTGAACCTCCTCGTCCTGTTGCACTCACGAACGGTGAACATTGGCACGTTCCACGCCGCGCGGACGAGCGATTTGAAATACATGTACATCAAGGCCATCCTCGACATCTTCTTCGACAAGCTCGACGCGCGCATTGCCGTCTCGGAAACCGCGCGTGAACTGGTCGACACGTACTTCCCCGCGCGTTTCGACGTCGTTCCGAACGGGATCGCATTGGAGCGGTACGATCCTGACACGGCTCCCTTGCCGCAATACCGTGACGAACGAAAGAACATCCTCTTCGTCGGACGCTTCGATGAGTCGCGCAAAGGTTTCCGCTTTCTAGCCCGCGCCATGCCGCTCGTTCGCGGGCAATACCCTGACGCCCGGCTGATCGTCGTCGGCCGCGGCGACCCGACCCCGTATCAGCGCTACCTGCGCCAGCAGGGCATCGACGACGCAGAGTTCGCCGGGTTCGTGCCCGAGGACATGCTGCCGCGTTACTACGCGTCCGCCGACGTGTTCTGCGCGCCATCCACCGGTGGCGAGTCGTTCGGCCTCGTTCTGCTGGAGGCCATGGCCAGCGGCGCTCCCGTAGTCGCCACGGCGATCCCAGGCTACAGTGGGGTCATCCGTAACGGCCTCGACGGTGTGCTGGTGGAACCGAAGGATGAGCAGGCGCTGGCGATCGGGCTCGTGCGCGTGCTCGCGGATCGCGACCTGCGCGCGCGCCTGCGCGCCAGCGGGCTGGAGCACGTCAGGCAATTCTCCTGGCAGCGCGTGGCCGAGCAGGTCCTCGTGGTCTACGAGCGAGCGATTTCGAACGCGGCCGCCGGACCGGCCCAGCGAGAGTGGCCGGCGGCGCTCGCGGAGCGGCGATAGTGGCGGCGATGCATGGTTAGCACGCGCTTCGCGGAACGCGTCAGAGTACGGCTCAGTCCCCTCGGCAGGATCGTCGCCAGAACTCACCTGACGCCCAACGCGATCACGATCATCGGCCTGGGGCTCAACGTTGGGGTCGCGGCCGTGATCGCGACGGGCAATCTTGTGCTGGGAGGCGTGCTCGTCCTGCTGGCCGGCGGCTTCGACGCGCTCGACGGCGCCGTCGCGCGGGTCACCGGTCAGACCAGCGACTTCGGCGGGTTCCTCGACAGCACGCTCGACAGGTATTCGGAAGCGGTCGTCTTCGGCGGCCTGCTCGTGTATCTGACGCGCACCGATGCCGGCACGGTGCCGATCGTGTTGACCTATGTCACGATCGTCGGCTCACTGATGATCTCGTATTCACGTTCCAGAGCGGAGGCCATCGGCATACGGGGTGACATCGGATTCGCGCAACGCCTCGAGAGAGTCATCATTCTGGCGATTGCGCTGATCGTCTCCCAACCGGTGTGGGGACTCTGGGTGTTGGCGATCGCGACGCAACTTACCGCGCTGCACCGCATCCTGCATGTCTGGCGCGTGACGCGGCAACCAGGCGGCGAGCGGTAGGCGTCCCGTTGGAGAGCCGCGACAATGCGTCCGCCGCCCGGTCGTGCTTCTTCCTGGCAGGAATCGGAGCCGCCGTCGCGCTCGTGCTATGCGTCCTCATCGTTCTGACGCTTGCTCCGTTCGACGTTCTCCCCCGCCAGCCGACAGTACCTCCGGACCAGCGAGGCACCGTTGTAACCCAGCCGGGCAGCGTCCTTACATTCGCCTTGATCGATGTTGGTCAGGGCATGTGTGTCGTCGTCATCAGCCCCGACGGCCGATCGATGGTCGTCGACGCCGGCAGGTCCGGGCAACGCGTCGAGCAGCAGGTTATTCCGTATTTGCGCGCGCGCGGCGTCGAGCGGATCGATTACCTCGTCCTCACCCATCCAGACGAGGACCATGTCGGAGGCATGCCGGCGTTCCTGGAAAACATCCCGGTCGGCGCCTGGGTCGATCCGGTGATCGAAACCACCAACCAGACATACGCCCAAACGCTTGAGATGGTGATCGATCGGGGCATCGTCGGCATGCGCGCGCGGCGGGACGAGGCGCTGGATCTGGGCGTGGGCGTCACCGTCGACGTGCTCTGGCCCGTTGATCCGATGCTACTGAGCAGTGGACAGCCTGACACCAACTCCAACAGCATCGTGCTGCAGGTAACTCACGGCTCGATTCGCTTGCTCATCACCGGAGATGTCGACGCGCGCGCTGAGGCTCGTCTCATCGAGCTGGAGACGAACGAGGATCTGCGTTCCGACGTGCTGGTTGTCGCTCATCACGGCAGCCGGACATCGAGCACCGCGCCGTTCCTCGACATCGTGTCGCCGAGCGTCGGCCTCATTCCCGTCGGGCTTGATAACCAGTACGGGCACCCTCACGACGAGGTTGTCCAGCGCCTGCGATTTCGCTCCGTGCGCATCTATCGCACCGATCTCGATGGCACGATCGAGGTTGTCAGCGACGGCGAGAGCTATCAGGTCACCGTGCTCGGCCCTGGCGGCGCGCCATGACGGTGACTCTGCTGACAGTCGACGCGATTGACGAGACGGCCGACGGCGGCCTGGTAGCGACGCTGGTTACCGACGCCGGTGAGCGTGTCATCCTGCCGCTCGCGCTGCTTCCGGACGGAACGAGGGAAGGCGATGTGGTGCGGATGACGCTCGAGCGCGATGTGGACGAGACCGCGGAACGTCGACGCCGCGTCGTGGACCTCCAGAAGCGCCTGTTCGGGTGACGGACGGAGCCACGACCCTGCAACGGGTCGGACCCCAGACAACAGATTGCGCCCCGAGTCACCGGTCGATTGGGTATCATCACACCATATCATCACTATCGCGCGCGTCGAAGGGACAGGGGACATGGGAGACAGCATGCGCATCGCCGCGGCGCAGATGTGCGGCGGGGCAGACAAGCGACGGAACATCGCCGACGCCATCGCGCTCATTGAGCGGGCAGCCCGGGCAGGCGCTGAGCTGGTGGTGCTGCCCGAGACCTGGTCATACATGGGATCGGCGGACGGAGTGCTGGCCAGCGCCGAGACGATCCCCGGAGACACGACGTGCCACCTCGCTGAAACCGCCCGATCCCTCGGCATCTATCTGCACTGCGGGTCGATTCACGAGCGCGTTGACCGTGAGCCACGAGCGTACAACACGACGGTCGTGCTCAATCCCGACGGCGACATCATCGGCGCGTATCGCAAGATACATCTGTTCGACGTGTCGATTGGCGACGAGGTCGTTTCGCGCGAGTCGGCGACGATCGCGCCGGGGGACGACGTCGTGCTGGTCGACGTGGATGGCGTCAAGCTGGGTCTGACGATCTGCTACGATCTGCGCTACCCCGAGCTGTTTCGCATGCTGGCCCTGGACGGCGCGCAAATCATCGCGGTGCCGTCCGCGTTCCACCAGCATACGGGCCGGGATCATTGGGAAGTCTTGCTGCGGGCCAGGGCAATCGAGAACCAGGTCTTCGTCGTAGCTGCCAACGCGCACGGCAGGCATCCGAGCGGCTGGCTGTCTTATGGTCGCTCCATGATCGTCGATCCATGGGGCACGGTGCTGTCGACAGCGCCGGACGGCGCCGGCGTCATCGTTTGGGAGTGTGACCTGCAGCAGATCGAACGCATCCGTCAGGAACTGCCGTCGCTTGAAAATCGTCGTCCGTCGGCATATCGCTGGAGTCTCGATGCCGCGCTGGTTCCGTAGGATTGCCGCAACGCTGTGCGCGCTTGCCGCCGGCCTGCTGACGCTGGTCGCGTGCGCGAGCCCGCTCGGAACCAACGCGACGCCGGACGATCCGCCGGTGGCGGCCACGACCGTAACGCACGCGACGCCGACCGGGGTCCCTGTCATGCGCATCGTAACGCCCACTCCATTTCCGGCCGGCGCAACCGTGCAGGTCCCTGAGGGCCCGGGAACGAGCGACGGATCGGAGAATCCGGAGAGCTACATCGTCGAGGACGGAGACACGCTCTACGCGATTGCCCTGCGGTTCGGCGTGGAAATCCACGCGATCATCGAGCTGAATGGACTGTCCAACCCGAACGACATCCAGGCGGGTCAGGAGCTGCGCATTCCGCCACGCCAGTAACAACACCGCGTACGTACGCGCGAAAATTCCATGGCGATGGTTCGTTGACACCCGACCTGCAGGCTGATACACTTTGCCCGTTGACCCGTCCCATGAAAGGCTTTCATGGGTCCGCCTGTACCGGAAAACCGAGCAGGGCGAAGGAGGTGATGCCAAGACATGAGTAGTCACGGTCTTACGGGCATCGCCTCGGAGGTTGCCAGCTAGCCTGGTCCCTTCGGGGTGATTGCCCGAGAAACCACGGAGCCGGCCAATTGGCCGGCTCTTGTTTTTCCCGTCCGCGATGTTCGGTTGACCGGTTCACGGCCACGCCGGGCGCCGCCAACGAACCGGGGTCGATGGCGCCACATTGGCGTCAGTCCGCCAGGATCAAGGCATCGTCTGCGACCGGCACGTTCCGGCCAACAGCCCTCGCCACGGACTGCAACTGCGGAATCAGCTTCGCGAAGTTCTCGAACGTCAACGACTGCGCTCCGTCTGACCGGGCGTGGTCGGGGTTTGGATGGACCTCGATCATCAACCCGTCGGCGCCCGCGGCAATCGAAGCGAGCGCCATCGCGGGCACGAGGTGCCACTTGCCCGTCGCGTGACTGGGATCGGCGAAGATCGGCAGGTGGCTGAGCTTCTTGATCGTCGGCACGGCGTTAAGGTCGAACGTGAAGCGCGTATACGTTTCGAATGTGCGAATGCCCCGCTCGCACATGATGACGTTCGGGTTGCCCTGCGCCATCACGTACTCGGCAGCCATCAGCCACTCCTCGATCTGGACGCTTGGTCCGCGCTTGACCATGACCGGGATGCCCGTCTTGCCGACCTCCTCCAGCAGCAGAAAGTTCTGGCAGTTGCGTGCGCCGATCTGGAATATGTCCGTGTAACGAGCAACCAGATCGACATCGGCGGTCGTCAACACTTCGGTGATGATCGGCATGCCTGTCTCAGCGCGGGCCTCGTCCAGGATCTTCAACCCTTCCTCGCCCAGTCCACGAAATTCGTACGGGGACGTGCGGGGCTTGAACGCGCCGCCACGCAGAATCGTCGCTCCGGCGGCTTTCACCGCTCGCGCCGTCTCCAACGTCTGTTCGGTTGACTCCACGGAGCACGGTCCGGCGACGATCGTAATGTCATCACCGCCGATCGTCACTCCCCGCACCGTGAATGAGGTCGACTCAGGATGGTATTCGCGGCTCGGCAGCTTGTAACGCTTGGTGACCCGCAGCACCTCCTCCACGCCCCCGACGACTTCGAGATCGGATTGCAACTCGGGTGGTATCGGCACGCCGACAACGCCGACGATGGCGGTGTTGTCTCCAACCGACAGGTGCGTACGGAGCCCCACTTCATGGATCCGCGCGACGACACGATCCAGCTCCTCCTGCGTGTATCCCAGCTTCATGATGACGATCATTGGAGTCTCCCTTATGCTAAGTAACGAATGTTGCTCATCTGGTTCGCTAATCCTGCATCGCCGCGGCGACTGGCTCCCGTGCCCACTCGGGACGCAGCTCCCGGGCGTGCTTCAGATACACGTGCTTGACGTCCGCCGCGCTCCTCTCGGTGTTGACGTGCAACATGATCCTCACGACCATTGGCAGCGCGCCGGGGACGTTCATCTCGTGCGTGCAGATCAATGGAATCTGGTCAAGCCCCATCGACCGCGCCGCGACGGCGGGGAACGTCGCGTTGAGGTCGGTCGTGGTGGTGAATATGACACTCACCATGTCGTCGACCGTTATCTCGTTCAGCGTCAGCATGGTCCGCAACAGCTCTTCCGTCGCTTCGAGAATGTCCTCGGCGGTGTTCGTGGCGGATGTCGTGGCGCCGCGCACGGCCCTGCAAGCCAGCATTCCGATGGGTGTCCTTTCGAGTCGTCGCGCGAGACGCGTATCGCCGGACCGTCTGCAATCGTCGTGCGTTAAGCTGCGGTCCCTCGCAGCATCGAGATGAACGCCGCCGCTCGTTGAGGCAGCTCGTCCGACGGCGCGCCCTCCAGCGAGTCCAGAAAGGCCGCGCCGACAACAACTCCATCGACCAGCTTTTCCGCCTGCGCAACATGCTCGCGGCGGGAGATGCCGAATCCGATCGCTAGCGGCAGGCTGGTATGCCCCCGCACCCGCGCGATGTAGTCGCCGAGACCGGCGGCGAGCTTGTCGCGCGCGCCCGTAATGCCCGTAACCGCGATGAGATAAATGAAACCGTTCGCTCTCGCGACGACCGCCTCAATTCGCTCAGGCGTGCTGGTTGGAGCGAGAAAGTAGATGAGGTTGACACCGTTCCCAACACAGGCATCGAGCAGCGCGTCGCTTTCTTCCGGCGGCAGATCGGGCACGAGCAGTCCGGTTACGCCCGCGTCAGCGCAGGCCGCAGCATACTTTTCCAACCCAAAGCTGAAAACCGGGTTGTAGTATCCCATGAACAGGATCGGCGCGGCAACGCCGTTTCCCCGCAGTCGCCGCACGACGTCAAACCCCAGCGACGGGGTGACGCCGTTCGCCAGCGCCCGCTGATTCGTGCGTTGAATCGTCGGACCGTCCGCGATCGGATCGGAGAACGGTATGCCGATCTCGACGATGTCGGCCCCGCCTTCGAACATCCCGGTCACGACTCGTTCGGTGTCCCCGATCTCGGGCCAGCCCAGTGTCACGTACGGAATGATCGCCGCGCGCTGCTCGGCTTTCGCCTTTGCGAACGCCGCGTCAAGCGCTGAGTGCTGAGTCGTGCGTGCTGCAGCGCCGTCGATGACCGCTGCGCCATGCTCCCTGTGCGCCGTTCCGTGTTCCCTCATAGCGACACTCCAAGCGCCTGGGCGACGGTGTGCATATCCTTGTCACCGCGTCCGGAAAGATTGATGACGATCGATTTGCTCGGCGAGTAATCTCGCGCGACAGACTGGGCCAGATGCACGGCGTGGGCCGACTCCAGCGCCGGGATGATTCCCTCGGTCACCGAGAGCAGCTTCAATGCGTCAAGCGCTTCGCCGTCCGTCACCGCCGCGAATCGAGCGCGGCCGTTGTCCTTGAGGTATGACAGCTCCGGCCCCACGCCCGGATAGTCCAGCCCAGCGGATATCGAGTGCGCCTCGATGATCTGGCCGTGCTCGTCCTGCAATACGTAGGAGCGGGAGCCATGCAGCACGCCGACGCGCCCGGCCGTCAGGCTGGCCGCGTGCATGCCGCTCTCCAGCCCATGACCCGCCGCCTCGGCGCCAATCAGCTCGACCCCTTCGTCCGGCACGAATTCGTGAAAAATACCCATCGCGTTCGACCCACCCCCGACACACGCCACGACTGCTGCCGGAAGCGCCCCCGTGACGCCAATGATTTGTTCGCGGGCTTCTCGTCCAATGACCGATTGGAAATCCCTCACCATCATCGGATACGGGTGCATGCCGGCAACGCTGCCGATGATGTAGTACGTGCTCCCGACATTTGTCACCCAGTCGCGAATTGCCTCGTTCATCGCGTCCTTCAAGGTGCGTGATCCGCTCGACACCGGTCGCACCTCCGCGCCCAGCAGCTTCATGCGGAACACGTTCAGCGATTGCCGCTGGATATCGACCTCGCCCATGTAGACGATGCAGTCGAGACCCATCAGCGCGCATGCGGTCGCGGCCGCCACACCATGTTGTCCCGCGCCGGTCTCGGCAATGACGCGTTGCTTGCCCATGCGCTTGGCTAGCAGACCCTGTCCAATGGCATTGTTGATTTTATGCGCGCCGGTGTGCGCCAGGTCCTCGCGCTTCAGGTAGATCTGGGCTCCGCCAACCTGCTTGCTGAGGTTCGCGGCCAGCGTCAGCGGTGTCGGGCGTCCAATATACGTGCGCTGCAGATGCGAAAGTTCCTGCTGAAATCCCTCGTCGCCCTTCATCGCGCTGTAGGCGTCGATCAGCTCGTGGACGGCGGGCATAAGCGTCTCCGGCGCATAGATGCCGCCGAATTCCCCGAACCGGCCGTGCTCATCGGGATACGTCGTCACCGGGCGCGCGTCAGTGGATGTTGATGCCATGCTTTCTCGCTTCTATCGCCGCGCTCCGCGCCGACGAGATGAACGCTCTGATCTTGACGGGATCCTTCAGTCCTCCGGTCTCGACGCCGGAAGATACGTCCACGGCGAATGGCCGCACGCGCCGGATCGCCTCGACGACCGTCTCCGGCCGCAGTCCTCCGGCCAGGATCGTTCGATATCGACGCGCAAAGTCGGCGGCGACGAACCAGTCCGCCACGGTTCCGGTTCCGCCGTACATGCCCCGTACGTGAGAATCGATGTGAATCGCCCACGGGCCCGGATTGGCGGACGCGAGCGCGGAAAACCGGCCTTCCTCGTCAACATGACCGGTCGAGTCGATGCGAACGCTGCCGATCGTCGGCCGCTCGATGTCGCGGATGACGTCCGGCGCCTCGTCTCCGGAAAGTTGCACGACATCCAGCCCAACCTGGTCTGCGACGCTGTTGATGACGTCGGGGCTTTCGTTGACGAACAGCCCAACGAGGACAAGGCCCGCGGCGCGCGCGACGCCGGCCACTGCGCGCGCCTCATCGACCGTGACGTTGCGAGGACTCGGCGGGTAAAACACGACACCGATCAGATCGGCTCCGGCCAGCGCGGCCACGTCGGCGTGCTCGGGACGACTGACACCGCAGATCTTGACAAGCACGCGCCCGTGATCGTGATCATCGCTCGCGCGGCCGGCCACCGGATTGAGAATCCTCGCGATCACGACAGTAGCTCCCGCAGCGCGGCGCGGCGATCCGTCGCACGCATCAACGCTTCGCCGACGAGGACAGCGTGGACTCCGACGCGGCCAAGCCGTTGCACGTCGTCGCGCGTTCGGATGCCACTCTCGCCGACAAGCGTCACGTTCGGCGGGACGCGAGACGCAAGTCGTTCAGTCGTCGCGAGATCGACGGTGAAAGCCCGCAGGTCACGATTGTTGACCCCGATCGTCGTCGCTCCCGCGTCGAGCGCGCGATCGAGTTCCACGTCGTTGTGCGCCTCGATCAACGCTTCCACTCCAAACTCGCCGGCACAGGCAAGTAGTTCGCGCAGGCGGTCGGAGGTCAGCGCCGCGACAATCAACAGCACCGCCGACGCGCCCTCGGCGCGCGCCTCAGCGATCTGATATTCATCCAGCACGAAGTCCTTACGGAGCACCGGAACGCGCCGGTCCCGCGCCACGCGAGCAACGTCACGCAGGTCCCCGAGCGAGCCGCCGAAGAACGTTTCGTCGGTTAGGACCGAGATCGCGGCGGCCCCGCCGTCGATATACTCTCGCGCCACCTCGGCGGCGACCGCTCCTGGAGCGATCGGCCCCTTCGACGGCGACGCCCGCTTCATTTCGGCGATGACCGTGACACGCGTCCCGCGCAACGCGGCCGCGAACGGTATCGGCTCCGGCTGTTGCTGCGCGCTCGCTATCAACGCTGACATCGAACGGCTCCGCTTGCGCGCGTCCAGCTCGACGAGCGTGTTCTCGAGAATGCGGTCCAGATACGTCCCGCGGGTCGACGTCGTCATCAGATCAGGCCACCGCCTGTTCCGAGCGGGCCAGCATGCGCGCCGTCAGCGACACCAGCTCATTGAGCCGCTCGGTCGCCGCGCCAGTGTCGATCGAGTCCGCGGCCATCGCCACCCCGGCTGTAATGTTCGGCACGGCGTCGGCGGCATAGAGCGCGGCGGCCGCGTTCAGCAGCACGATTGAGCGCTTGGCTCCCCGCTCTCCGGCCAGGATGTCGCGCACGATCTGCACATTGTCCGCGACGTTGCCGCCACGTATCTGCGACGCCTCGTGGCGTTCGAGGCCGTACTGTTCGGGCGTCACCTCGTAGGAGGTTACCCACGCGCTCTCGCGCATCACCATCTCCGCGATCGTGCTGGGCCCGCTGACGCCGAGCTCGTCCAGCCCCTCGTGCGCATGCACGACCAGCGCGTGCCGCGAGCCGAGCAGCCCGAGGACGCGCGCCAGCCGCGAGGCGGCCTCGATGTTCGGCACGCCAATGACCTGATGGCGTGCGCCCGCCGGATTCGTGATCGGTCCCAGCAGGTTGAATACCGTCCGGATGCCGATTTCCCGCCGCACCGGCCCTGCGAAGCGCATCGCCGGGTGGAACGCGGGCGCGTACATGAACCCGATGCCAACGCGGTCGACACATTCGGCCACCTGCTCGGGCGCCAGCTCGATCGTGACGCCCAGCCCTTCCAGTACGTCAGCGGAGCCGCAGCGGCTGGTCATGGCGCGATTGCCGTGCTTGGCGACCTTGACCCCCGCCCCGGCCACCACGAAGGCCGCCGTTGTCGAGATGTTGAACGAGTGGCTGGCGTCGCCCCCGGTCCCGCAGGTGTCGATGATCGGCTCATCGATGTCGAGCGGAACGCGCACCGCCTTGGAGCGCATCACCTCCGCGAATCCCGCCAGCTCTTCGTCGGTTTCGCCGCGCATCCGCAACGCCGTGAGAAATGAGCCGATTTGTGCCGGAGACGCCTCGCCGTTCATGATCGTCTCCATCGCTCCTCGGGCTTCGTCACGGGCTAGCGCGCGGCCCTCGACGACGGATTGAATGTGTGGCTTGAGCATGTGGTGTTCCCTCCTCCGTTGCCCGGTCAGTAGCCGCGGACGCCGACCACCGGCCCGGCCACGCCAATGAAGTTGGCCAAAAGGCGGTGACCGCCGACGGTCAAAATCGATTCCGGATGGAACTGAACCCCGTAAATCTCGCAATGCCGGTGTCTCAATCCCATGATGATCCCGTCCTCCGAACGCGCCGTGATTTCCAGCTCGTCTGGCAGGCTTGCGTCGCTCACGATCAGCGAGTGGTACCGGGTCGCGACAAACGGGTTCGGCAGCCCGCCGAATATCCCGGCTCCATCGTGGGTGATGTGGCTCGTCTTTCCATGCATCACGAGTGGAGCGCGAACGATGTCGGCGCCAAACGCGGCGCCGATCGCCTGGTGGCCGAGGCAGACGCCAAGGATCGGTATCTGACCGGCCAGTTCCTGGATCAGATCGATTGATACTCCGGCTTCACGGGGCGTGCCCGGACCCGGCGAGATAACGATGCGTTCCGGCGCCATCGCGCGCGCCTCATGGACGCTGACCTTGTCGTTGCGCCGCACGACGACGTCAGCTCCCAGTTCGCACAGGTACTGATACAGGTTGTAGGTAAATGAATCGTAGTTGTCGACAAGGAGGATCATCGCTCGACCCCATTCACGGTCATCGAAAGCGACCGCGCGGCTCGTTCGTCAAGCTCCAACTGTTCCGCGACTTCGAGCGCCCGCATGGCGGCGCCCATCTTGTTGAGCGTCTCCTGATACTCGTAGTCCGCCGTCGAGTCGTAGACGATGCCGCCGCCCGCCTGCATGTATACTTTGCCGTCTCGCATCGCGACGGTGCGCAGAGCCAGCGCCATGTCCATGTTTCCCGAGTACGCGACATACCCGACGCAACCGGCGTAGAAGCCTCTCCGGTCCCGCTCGAGCTCGGCGATGATCTCCATCGCCCGGATCTTCGGCGCGCCTGACACCGTCCCCGCGGGAAAGCAAGCGCGCAGGGCGTCGACGGCCGACAGTCCGTCCCTGATCTCGCCGGTGACGTGACTGACGAGGTGAATGACGTGTGAGAAGCGGTCTGTGCGCAGCAGCACCGGGACCCGGACCGAGCCGGGCTGCGCCACGCGCCCGATGTCGTTGCGGGCCAGATCGACCAGCATCACGTGCTCGGCCCGCTCCTTCTCGTCGGCCAGCAGCTCGGCTTCCAGCGCCAGATCCTCCTCTTCGTTGCGTCCCCGCCGTCGCGTGCCCGCGATCGGATGCGTCGTCAGCTCGCGTCCATCGAGACGAATCAGCGCCTCCGGCGACGCGCCGACGATCTGCTCATCTCCCAGCTGGAGATAGAACATGAACGGCGACGGGTTGACGGTGCGCAGCGCGCGATACAGCGTGAAGGGGTGGGCGCCGGTCTCGACCTCGACGCGTTGCGACAGGACGACCTGAAAGATGTCCCCTGCCCGGATATACTCCTTCGCCCGCTCGATCATCTCGTCGTAGTACTCGCGGTCCATGTTGTGGAGCGCCCGCTCGTGAACCGCCGCCGGGTCCATAGTACGCTCCGTGACCGGCGACTCCGGCCTCGTCGACTGCAGGCGGGCTACGAGCGCTTCGATCTTGTCGATGGCCTCGGAATACGCGCGCTCCAGCGGCATGCCGTCGTCGACGTGGACGTGCGACACGACTTTGATCCGCCGCTCCAGATGATCGAAGACGAGCATCGTGTCGACGAACATGAACACGCCGTCGGGAAAAAGGTTCGGGTCGTTCGGCGCCGCTGGCAGGTCCTCAAAGTAGCGCACGGCCTCATAGGATAGATAGCCGACCGCGCCGCCGAGGAAGCGCGGCAGGCCTTCGACGTGCACTGCTCGATAGGGCGCAAGGAACGACTGCAATGCCACCAGCGGATCGTCGTATGAAATTTCCTGCTTGTAGCCGCGTTGGTTGGCGTACGCCACGCCTCGCTCCAGCCGGACGATCAGGTACGGATTCGAGCCCAGAAACGAGTAGCGGGCCAGCGTCTGCCCTCCCTCGACGCTTTCAAGCAGGAACGAGTGCGGGCCGTCGGCGATCTTCAGGTACGCCGAGACCGGCGTCTCCATATCGGCCATGATCTCGCGGTACACGGGGATGACGTTCCCGCGATCGCGCAAGGCGGCCACCTCGTCAAGTGTCAGTGAGTAACGGCGCCGGCGCGTGGCTTCCACCGTTCGGATTGTGTCGAGAGTTACGTCAACCATGTAGCACTTCCCATGTTCATCGGATCGGCAGCAAGGGCATTGCGCGCGAATGCGGCAGGCGCATCACGAGCGTCACCAGCTCGCCCTGCTCCACTCCGCGACGGTTCCAGTCTGACCGCTGCCACTCCGATGCGCCACCAACGCCGCTCCAGTCCCAGAAACGCAAAAACCTCCGTCCCCGACAGGGACGAAGGTTGTTATCCTCCGCGGTGCCACCCATGTTGACCGGCTCCCACCGGCCCACTTTCCGGATACGGGACGCTATTCGTCCGATATCCCACTCCCTGGTAACGGCGGAGTGCCCGGCGCCGCCTACTGAGGGATTCCCTCGTTCGGAGCGCGACTCCCGGATCCATTCATCGCCTGGCGTCGTCCCGGCCTCGCACCATCCGCCGGGTCGCTGCTCGCCGCCTGGGCGACTACTCGTTCCGATCATCGTCGTTGGACGATTCGATTGCGCTGCATGGTAGCAGCGGTGTGGCTGGTTGTCAAACGAGTAGACGGCGGGAAGTGATCGATTGTAAGACGACGATCGCGCAATCCTCCGGCGCTCGCGGCGATCGGGTACGATAATTTGCGACGTGCGCGAGACGAACGACAGCGGAAGGAACATCGATGTCACGCCCGCTCTGGCTCACGCCGCCGGTCCACGACGACGTTGTGCGACAGATCGCCGCGCTTCGATATCCGTTTCCGGATCAGACCGACTGGCCGCTGAGCTTTCGCACGCTGACGAACGTCGACGGCGAGGTTCGGGGCGTCAGCGCTAACGGCAGCCTGCTCTATCCCGACATCGTGATTGTCGACTCGGACAACGGCTCAGTGGTCGAGATCGGAGAGGTCGAAGTCGAGATCGACGCGACCATGGTCGTCAAGTGGCGCCTGTACGCGTCGCACTCCAGGACGCATCCCGAGAGCCACGCGCCTCACTTCTTCATCTACGTCCCCGAAGGGCTCGAAACTGACGCAATCTCGCTGCTGACGACCTATGCCGTGCCGCACGGCGGGCTCAGGACGTTCCGGCTCGACGACGACCAACTACGCGTCACCCCGGTGACAACTGCCGTGGATCCGAAGGACCACCGGCCAACCTGAGACGCTTCATGCTCAACTGGCGAACACGATGTACAGCGTAATCACGAGCATGAGCGCCGCGGCTATCGCTCCCACGACCACGAGCACCTTTGCTTTACTGACCGGCCTGTCGCCGGCAATCTCACCGGTGTATCCGTTGACGAGTACTCGGAAGTCCCGGCTATCGTAGTGGTAATTGTAGAGCCAGACCGGCAGGTAACAGACCGCGGACCGCCGGTTTCCGAGCGTGGTGTCTGCCCGCGTCAGCCGCTCGACTTCGCGGGCGCACGCTGTCCGTTCCGCGTCACGAATACGCGCTTCCCCGGTCTGCCACGCGCCGTCCTCGTCGACCCCCGGCTCCTCGGCCGAGAAGCCCACCAGCAGGTCGTCCGAGTAGGTGAGCATGCCGGTCTCTGGAAATGGCATGAGGCTGTCCGCCTCTGTCTGAGTCAGGCCCGTCGACGCGCAGATGTACGTGCGGTGCTGCCCGGAATGCGTGCCGCTACGGGGATGCCACGTCTTGTACTGCTCGCTGACCATGCGCTGTTCCGGCTTTCCATCCGAGCCCGTGACGGTCCGTTGCGCCTGCCGCGTGCGTGTCTGGGAGACCTCGCCCTCCCAGTTGGACTCGGCGTCAGCGTCGAAGCGCCAGAATGGGACGTAGGTTCCCTGTCCCCGGTCGAGAGCGGCGCGGCTCTTGACGTCTCCCGGCGCGAAGAACGAGTTGCCGAGCCACTCTCGAATGCTCTCTGAGGACTGGTCCTTGGTGATCTTGAACGGCAGCACGATCCGCGGCGCGTCGATAGTAGGCACGGCGGCGCCCGTGGCGCGGACGGCTACCTCGGAACCACAGAACGGGCAGCGCACTGTTCTGGTTCCGGGATCGAACGATGTCGTCGCGCCACAATTCGAGCACGTGAACGTGTCGACCACGCCGCCCGTTTCTGTTCCCACGTACCCGCCCTACCAGCGCACGGCTGCTGTCACGTTGCCCCAACACGATTTCCCTCCGAGAGTGTAACCGTGACTGGCCGCGCGGAGCCAGACGCGGTTGACCGCTGCACGCCGCCGGGACGACAATACCCTCGACACGATGAAGGAGGAGGCAGACCGATGAGCAGCGCGCCGACAGCCGTTATCGCTGACCAACCGGTCGTCTGGACGCCAGGTCCCGAGCGTATCTCTCGCAGCCGGGCGCTTGCGTTCGCCCGCGAGCATGGTTTAGACGGCTGGGACGCCATCGGCTCACGCGCGGCGGAAGATCCGGGCTGGTTCTGGGGCGCGGTCAGCGACCACCTCGGCATCGTCTGGACGCGGCCGTACGACAGCGTCCTCGACCTGTCGAACGGACCGGAGTGGCCGGACTGGTTTGTCGGCGGCCGCATGAACTACGTGGCGAGCGCCCTCGACCGTTTCCTGGATCGACGCGCCGATCAAACGGCCCTGATCTGGGAGGGCGACGATGGCTCGTCGACATCGATGACCTATCGCGAGCTTGCCGAATCGACGAATCGCATCGCCAACGCGTTGCGCGGGCTGGGCATCCGGAAGGGCGACCGCGTCGGGATTTACCTCCCGATGCTCCCCGAGACGGCGGTCGCGACGCTGGCATGCAGCCGCATAGGCGCGGTCTTCATTCCCATTTTCAGCGGGTACGGCGCCGACGCCGCGTCGAAGCGCCTCATCGACGCTGAGGCGAAGGTGCTGATTACCGCTGACGGCTTCCATCGACGCGGGGGCGTCGTGCCAATGAAAGACACGGCGAATGCCGCGGTCGCGAATGCCCTGTCAGTCGAGCACGTCATCGTCGTGCGTCGCTGCGGCGTCGATCCCGGCTGGGTTGACGGACGCGACCTCTGGTGGCACGACCTGGAGCGAGACGCCAGCCCGCACTGCGAGCCGGAGGACACTGCTGCCGACGACCCGTACATGCTGATCTATACGTCGGGCACCACCGGCACGCCGAAAGGCACGGTGCACGTGCATGCCGGCTTCCCGATCAAGGCAGCGCAGGACCTCGCGTTCTGCTTCGACTTGCAGTCCGACGACCGTCTCTTCTGGATCACCGATCTGGGCTGGATGATGGGTCCGTGGATGATCGCCGGAGGATTGATTGCCGGAGCGTCGATCGTAGTGTACGAGGGAACGCCGGACTACCCGGAGCCGGATCGACTCTGGCAGGTTGTCGAGCGTCACGGCGCGACGGTGCTTGGAGTTTCGCCCACTCTCGTCAGGTCGCTGATGGGGCACGGAGACGAGTGGGTCGACCGGCATGAGTTGGCGACGCTGCGGGCGCTCGGCTCAACCGGCGAGCCGTGGAACCCAGGACCCTGGCGCTGGGCGTTCGAGCACGTCGGCAAGTCACGCTGTCCCATCGTCAACTACTCGGGAGGCACCGAGATCAGCGGCGGAATCGTTGCGGCGACGACGATTCACCCGCAGAAGCCATGCGCCTTCTCCGGCCCCGTTCCCGGTGTCCCGGCCGATGTCGTGAACGAAACTGGCCAGCCCGTGCGCGGGGAGGTCGGCGAGCTTGTCATCCGGGGTCCGTGGGTCGGAATGACGAACGGATTCTGGCGGGATCGTGAGCGCTATCTCGACACCTACTGGGCGCGCATGCCGGGCATGTGGGTCCACGGCGACTGGGCGCTGATCGACGACGACGGCTTCTGGTACATCCTCGGTCGCTCGGACGACACGCTCAATGTGGCTGGGAAGCGCATCGGGCCGGCTGAGATTGAATCGGCCGCTGTTGCGCATCCCGCCGTCCAGGAAGCAGCGGCCATCGGCGTGCCGCACGAGATCAAAGGCGAAGCAATCGTCGTGTTCGTGACGCTCAAGCCAGGCCACCTGGAATCCGAGCATATTCGCTCCGGCATTCGCGATCTGGTGGCGCAGCAGCTTGGCAGGCCCCTCCGTCCGGACCTGATCCTCTTCGTCGACGACCTGCCGAAGACGCGCAACGCGAAGATCGTGCGGCGCGTCATTCGCGCGCGGCGCCTCAATCAGGCCAATCTCGGCGACCTGTCGTCGCTGGAGAATTTTGACGCGGTCGAAGGCATCGCACGCGCGCGGTAGGCGCTCTGAAGCGATCGGCTTCGATGACGCGACTGTGAACAAGCGTGACGGCGTCCGGACCGCGCCTGCCCGCGCGGCTACGTTTCGCCGATCGTGTCGCTGTCGACGACATCCGGCGTCAGCGTGTAGCCGATGGCCGGTCGATTCTCGATCACCTGAGGGTCCCCGAGCTTGGCGCGCATGCGATTCAACGTAACGCGCAGGACGTGCGGCTCGGACGCGTACTCCGGTCCCCAGACTGCCGATAAGATCATTCCATGGGTAAACACCCGGTTCGGGAAGCGCGCCAGTTGCACGAGTAATCGATACTCTGTTGGCGTCAGGCGAACGTCGGCGCCAAAACGTGTCACTCGGCCCTCGTCCAGGTCGATCGTGATCGAGCCGACGACAATCCGATCGGGCTCGGGAGCCCGCGATCTGCGCCGCAAGGCCGACCTTACCCGGGCCATCAGCTCGTTGACCCGAAACGGCTTGGTGACGTAGTCGTCCGCGCCGGCGTCGAGACACTCGATCAGCGATCGCTCATTCGTGTCGGCGGTCACCACTATGATCGGCACGCTCATCGCCGACCGTAGTTGTTTGACCAGACCAATCCCTGAACCGTCCGGCAGATTGAGGTCGACCATCACGAGGTCTGGAAACCGCGCGCCAGCCAGCGCGAACGCCTCTCCTGCGGTTGTTGAGGTAATGGAGTCAGCGTCCGACTCGCGTAGACGACGAACGATCAGGTGCTGAATATCCGTGTCATCCTCGACAACGAGAACGAGTGGCCGTTCCCGCGCGCTCTCAACGCTTATTCTCGCCTCCCTCGCCCCGGGCCTGATTGCGCGGACGGAAGTGCCTGATCCTCGCCCGTCATGATCCAGCGGCAGTATGACATGGCTCCCGGCAAGCGGCAACTGGATCACGCGTCGTGGGGCATGGTAGCCACGGCGCGTAAAATAGCGACATGTCGCAACACAACGATCCGCGAGACAGCGGCCACGGCCAGAGTCATGAGCACCGCGTAATGCCCGAGCCGGCGGACACCCTGGTCCAGGTGTTCGAGCGCCTTCAGCGTGTCGGACAGCGAATGACGCCGCAGCGGATGGCGATTGTTGAGCTGCTCGTGCAGCGCGCCGGACACGTCACCGCCGACGAAATCTACACGGTCGCGCGCAAGCGATATCCCTACCTGAATGTGTCAACCGTTTATCGCACCCTCGAAATGCTTCGCGACGCGGGAATCGTGTCCGAGACGGATCTGGGAGACGGCCGGCGGCACTTCGCGCTGCTGTCCGGCGACCTGCATCATCACGCGATCTGCCTGGCCTGTGGAGGAGTCATGAACCTCGACGACCGGCTCTTCGAGGGGATCCGCGGCGAGCTGCGCGCCGAGCACGGATTCGTCGCGCGCATCGACCACATCGCGATTTTCGGGACCTGCCGGGAGTGTTCCTCAGCGACCGAGCGGGATCAGGAACGATGAGTGATCCGGTGGCGCTTGCCATCGACGCGGGCTCGTCGTCAGTTCGCGCGGCCCTGTATGACGAGCACGCCGAGCTGTTGCCGGGCACGCTCTGCCAGATCGAAATTGACATCGCCCTCTATCCCGGCGGGGTTGCTCAACTGGACGCCGCGCATGTGCGCCAGGCGCTGGAAGCTGCGATCGATAGCGTGCTCGCCGCCGCGCCCGCCATACGCGCTGACATCGCCGTCGTGGCGATGACGACGTTCTGGCATTCCTGCGTCGCGGTTGACGGGAAGGGCGCCCCGCTTACCCCGGTGCTGACCTGGGCGGACACCAGATCGGAGCCGGAGGCAGCCGCGTTGCGTGACATGCTCGACGCGGAGTCGGTTCACCGGCGCACCGGCTGCCTGCTACACCCGTCGTACCTGCCGGCTAAGATACTCTGGCTGCGTCGACATGAGCCATCGTTATTCGAGCGACTCGCGGCGCTGGTGTCGTTCGCTCAATACTGCACGATGGCGTGGTTAGGCACGATGGCAACATCGGTTTCGATGGCGTCGGGAAGCGGCATGTTCAACGATGCTTCAGGCAGCTGGGATTCGGAGCTGCTGGACGTCCTGCGGGTGTCCGGACAGACACTTGGCCAGATCGCCACTGGACGAGAGCTGTTGCCCGCCGTTACGGGCGACTACGCTCGACGCTGGCCGAGGCTCAGCGGTGTTCCGTGGCGCGCTCCGATTGGCGACGGGGCGGCGTCCAACGTTGGAGCCGGCTGTCACGTTGCGGACAGGCTGGCATTGATGGTCGGCACGTCGGGCGCGCTGCGCCGCTGCGAGCCGGCGCCGGCCACCGATCCCGTCCCACACGGCCTGTGGCGTTACCGCCTGGATCGCGGCCACGTTCTCACTGGAGGGGCGCTGAGCGACGCGGGCAACGCTTACGCGTGGTTGCAGGACACGCTGCGCCTTCCGAGCGAGGACCGGTGCGAGGCCGAGTTGGCCACGCGGCTTCCGGGACAGCATGGACTCGTCGTGCTGCCTTTCTGGTCCGGAGAGCGATCGCTGGGCTGGGTGGGCGACGCCACCGCCACCGTAGCAGGCATGAAGCTTCATACGACGCCGCTCGACCTCTTCCAGGCGGCGCTGGAGGGGGTGACGTATCGGTTTGGCGCGCTGTTCGACGCCATGGCACGCGGTGGCGACACTGTCGTCGCAACTGGAGGGGGACTGCGCGCCTCACCCGCATGGCTGCAGCTGATGGCGGACGCGCTGGGAACGCCGGTCGTGGCCTCTGCTGTCTCGCAATCGTCACTTCGTGGCGCCGCGATTGTCGGGTTGCGGGACGTGGGAGCGACGAGCGGCAGCGCGTGGCCCGCGGCGCCAGTCGGCGCTCGCTTCGAGCCCCGTGTGGACTACCATGAACTGCATCGGGAGGCGCGCGCGCGTCAGGCTACACTGTACGATCGTGAAATTGGTCCTGCTGGGAGCAACCTGTTGGCACGCCAGACGCGGTGACTCAACCGCGGTCCGCGAGCCCCCGGGGAACAGGCGCGCCGCCACGTCGTTGTTACTGCCGAGAGGCCAGCGAGCGCGATCGACCGGTCAACGACGTTCCACGTCTGATTCACGACCCGTTGACCGCTCGCCGCCGATGACTCACACTGAACGCGTAAACGTTGGGCAGGGAGGATTTGATCATGGCTAGCAATCCGCTTCAGCAGCTTCGCGACTACGGCCAGAGCGTCTGGAACGATAACCTCAGCCGCAACCTCATTCGTTCGGGAGACTTGCAGCGCCTGATCGATGAGAACGGCGTCGTCGGCATCACCTCGAATCCGACGATATTCGACAAGGCCATTTCCGGCTCCGCCGATTACGACGATCAGATCCGAGCGTTGGTCGATGCCGGCCGCACGACCGACGAGATCTACGAGGCGCTCGTTGTCGACGACATCCAGGCCGCCGCCGGCATCCTGCGCCCCATCTACGAGCAGACCCGCAATTCATCCGCCGACGGCTACGTGTCGCTGGAAGTCTCTCCGACGCTGGCGCACGACACCGAGCTCACGATGCGGGACGCGCGACGTCTGTTTGCGCGGGTCGACCGGCCGAACGTGATGATCAAGATCCCGGGAACGCCGGAAGGGCTGCCGGCCATCGAGCAGATGCTCTTCGAAGGGCTGAACATCAACATTACGCTGCTGTTCTCGCTCGACGCGTACAGGAAGGTGACCGAGGCATACTTGCGGGCATTGGAGCGGCGAGCCACCGAAGGGTTGCCGTTGGACGGCATCGCGTCCGTGGCTTCATTCTTCGTCAGCCGTGTTGACACCGAAGCGGACAAGCGGCTTGACGCGATCATCGCCAGCGACAGTGATGCCCGGCGCGTCGCGAATGCTCGCGCGCTCCGCGGCAAGCTGGCTGTCGCCAACGCCAGACTCGCGTATGTCGCTTTCAAGGAGATCTTCGGTTCGGATCGCTTCAAGCGCCTGGCGGAAATGGGAGCGCGTGTACAGCGCCCGCTCTGGGCCAGCACGAGCACGAAGAATCCGGAGTACCCCGATACGCTGTACGTCGATGAGCTGATCGGACCGCACACGGTTCAGACTCTCGCGCCGGCCTCCATCGACGCATTCGGCGACCACGGCACACTCGGATACACGCTGGAGAGCGATGTCGACGGCGCCCGGCGAGTCTTCAGCCAGCTCGCGGCCATCGGTTGCTCCTACGACGACATCACCGCGACACTGGTGCGTGAAGGCGTCGACTCGTTCGCGAAGTCGTTCGAGGCACTCCTTGCCGGTCTCGATCAAAAGCGCCGCGCTTTTCTGGCTGATGTGATCCGCACGCGCGCGGCATCGCTTGGTGGGCTCGCGGACGCCGTCGAAAGCACGCTTCGGTTGCTCGCCGCTGATCGTGTGGCCGAACGGCTTCAGTCTCGTGACCCGTCATTGTGGTCGGACGACAGCAAGGCGCGGGACGCCATTTCGCAGCGCCTCGGCTGGTTGCCGGTCGTCGACTCGATGCGCGAACAGGCGCGACGCGGGGTCTTTCGTGAGCTCGCCGCCGACATCCGCCAACGCGGCTACCGGCATGTGCTTCTCATCGGCATGGGCGGTTCGTCACTCGCCCCCGAGGTGTTCGCGAATATCTACGGTCCTAAGGACGGCTTTCCTCGACTGCGAGTGCTTGACACCACCAACCCGGACACGATCGCGCGCGTCGGCGCTGACATTCAGGGCGCGAAGACACTGTTTATCGTCTCGACAAAGTCCGGCACGACCGTCGAGACGATGTCGCTGTATCGCTACTTCCTCGAAGAACGCGGCGGAGACGCCACCGACTTCATCGCCATCACCGACCCGGGCACGCCGCTCGAAAGGGAAGCGACGGACAGGGGCTTCTGGAAGGTATTTCGCAATCCTGCGGACATAGGCGGGCGGTACTCCGCGCTGTCGTATTTCGGGCTCGTCTCGGCGGCGAGCGCTGGCGTCGATGTCGACGAGCTATTGAAGCGGGCGGCGACGATGTTGCCGGTGCACGACGAACAGCACCCTGGCGTCTGGCTCGGAGCCGTGCTCGGCGCGGCGCACCGGATCGGCCGGGACAAGCTCACACTGATTGCCACGCCTGGCTGGGAGCCGTTCGGCGACTGGCTCGAACAGCTCATCGCGGAGAGCACGGGCAAGGACGGGGTCGGCGTCATTCCGGTCATGGCCGAATCGGCCTCAACCTTCCGCAACGACCGCGTGTTCGTGTTCCTCCGTGGAACGACGGGCGCCGAACGGGGCGATGAGC
>DATKCN010000261.1:0-16931 GCA_035513175.1 Thermomicrobiales bacterium | reverse complement strand
GATGTGCCGGTGCAGCCCTCGGGCCACCTCGACGATGCGCTCCGTTTCCCATTCGAGCAATGGGAGATGCCACGGCAGGTCGAGGAAGTCAGGATGCTGGGTGCGGGCACTCATGTGAAAGCGCATGCATGCTCCTTCGATCTCGCGCCGGGGCAAGTGTATCGCGGAGGCAGTGCAGCGCATGTGACCAGATTGGGCGTCAATCCCCGTAGGGGAGGCCCAGGGGTGGCCTCCCGGTTCTGGTCCCCGGGCGGTTCGCGCCATGTCCCACGTTGGAAGTCAGATGCCGGACGGCGGAGCGGCCAATCCGGGAGGTCACACTGGGCCCCCTGCGCGTTGGGCGACGCCATCGTCGCGTGACGCATCACGCCTTCGATCGCGTCCCCCGCGCCTCGGCAGTCAAACGGCGAGGCCCGGCCTGCGCCAGCGTTGTTCGGCGTTGACGACGCCCCAGACGACGAAGAAGATCGTGGTTGCGACCAGCACGACGGCCGCGCCGGACGCGACGTTACGGTAGTACGACAGGTACAGGCCGCCGACGCCGGAGACGGCGCCGATGCTCGCCGAAAGCAGCAGCATGGCCGGCAGGCGGTCGGCGATCAGGCGCGCGGTCGCGGCGGGCGTCACCAGCATGGCCAGCACGAGAATGTTGCCGACTGTCTGCAACGCCGTGACGATCGCGAGCGCCAGCAGAATGAGGAAGAGCTGGTCATAGCGCCACAAATGAATGCCCATTGCCGACGCCAGCGTGCGGTCGAACGTGATCAGCACCAGCTCGCGGCGGAAGACAGCCAGCGTCCCCAGCACGACGACTCCGGTGGCGGCGGTGAGAATCAGGTCGGAGCGGCTGACGCCGAGGATGTTGCCGAGCAGGAACGAGGCGAGGTCGCGGGTGTAGGAGCCTGTGGCGCTGATGAGCGCGATGCCCAGCGCGAATGCTCCGGCGAACATGACGCCGATGGCCGTGTCCTCGCGGATGCGCTCGGATTGCGTCAGCGCGCCGATCCCCAGCGAGACGACGATGGCGGCCAGCAGCGCCCCAATGAAGATGCTGCCGCCCAGCAGGAAGGCGATCACGACGCCGGGAAAGACGGCGTGCGCGAAGGCGTCGCCGAGAAAGGCCATGCCGCGCAGCACGACGAAGCAGCCGATCACCCCGCAGACGATGCCGACCACGATGATGGCCAGGAAGGCGTGCTGCATGAACACCCGCTCCCACGGACGCAAGACGAGGTCTAAAGCTCCTATGTAGTTAAGGAAAATCGGAACTTGCCGCCTGCCTACATTCTGAGGAGATGCGCTTACGTTCTCAGGCCCGGAATGCTCCGAACAGGCCCATGATACGCTATCCTGAACCGCTAGGGAATCCCCAAAGTTCCCCCGACGAAAGGACATTTAGAGGGATCACGTGTGCCCGTTGATACTTGGCGAGGAACACGACATGCCTTTTGATCCGAACCGCGCAACTCTCCTTGCCGATAACACCCGTGGGAGTGCCGGGCATGTCTCGGGACCACGGCTCTACCGGAATCATGACGGCGAATACTTCGTTCATTGGGTGGGAATGATCTACCACTCGACGTTTGGTGACTCGGACGAACCATTCAACGCGATTGAGAAGGTGTCAACTGAGAAGGCGCGGCTGTTTTATCGCAACGCTGAAGTGAGGGTGGTTCCGGAACATGACGCGTTCGGTTGATCGAAAATGTTGGTATGCGATTGCAACGAATCGCCATGACACGGCCCTTCTCAGTAGTCGACCACAGTGATTGTTACATGGAGTTGGGTACACGTTTTGTCATTCTGAGCCGCAGCGAAGAATCTCCCAACGTTGGCGGCGACAGAGTCGGGACGGGTCAACTACGTGGCATCCACAGCCAGGAGATGTTTCGGTTGCGACCTCAACATGACAAACCATCGAGGTGGTTCAATGACAAGATCACTGTGGTCGACTACTCATCGTAACGATTTACAAGGCCGACGAGGGTCAGAAGTCAATCGGCGCGTCCGCGTCGAACTCAGAGAATCCCGAAATTGGAAGCGAGGCTTCCAGTTATTCGGTGATCCAGGCCCCGGCAGTCGCAGCGCGCGACTAGACACCGCTCGTCAATCGTGCGCGTGCGCCGCTTCGCCGTGGATGTGCAGGCGCGAGATGTCGCCGTAGGCTACGGCGATGTTGAGCGGGGTGAGGGCTTCGTCGGGGGTTCCGAGCGCGACGACCTTGCGGCTGAGCATGCAGACGCGGGTGCTGGTGTCGCGGGCGCAGTCGAGATTGTGGGTGGCGAGCAGCACGGCGGCTCCACCGGCGCGCAGGTCTTCGATCACTTCCTCGAATATGGCCTCGGTGGGAGCGTCGACGCCGGAGAACGGCTCGTCAAGCAGGTAGACGGAGGATGGCCGGATGAGCGCGCGAGCCAGGATGACGCGCTGCTGCTGGCCGCCGGAGAGGCGCCCGATCTGCGTTGCCGAGTGCTGGCGCATGCCCACCACATCGAGCGCGCGCTCTGCGTCCGCCGTCGTGTCGCGGCTGGTGCGTCGCCAGCGGCTCGCTGACCCGTAGGCGCCCATCAGCACCAGATCGCGCACGCTGGCGGGCAGCGTCCAGTCGATGTGGTCGCGCTGTGGAACGTAGACGACGCGGCGGCGCGGGTCCGCGCCGAGTGCGTCAGAGAACTCGACCGTGCCGCTGTTGGGGCGCACGAGTCGCGCGATGGTCTTGAGCAGCGTGCTCTTGCCAGCCCCGTTCGGACCAACCAGGCTGACGACCTCCCCCGCGCCCAGGCTCAGCGACACATCTTCCAGCGCGACGCGGTCGCCGTAAGAGACGCTGAGGTGTTCGACACGCACGAGTGGCTCGCTGCTCACCGTAGCGCCTCGACGATGAGCGTGGTGTTCCAGCGCATCATCTCGATGTACGTCCCGGCGCCGCTGTCCGCGTCGCCCAGCGAGTCGCCATGCAGATCGTCGACCAGCGTTACTCCCGCCTCGTCGGCGATGCGTGACGAGAGATCGGGGTTGATCGATGTCTCGGTGAAGATGGCCCTCACATTTTCCTCCTGGATGAGGTCGATGAGCCGGGCGGTATGCTGCGCCGACGGCTGGGCCTGCGCGTCGATGCCGGGGATGACGGCGCCGATGAACTCCAGCCCGTAGGCACGGACATAGTACCCAAACGCGTCGTGGTTCGTCACCAGCTTGCGATTTTCCTCCGGGATAGTGGCGATCTGCTCGCGAATCCAGCCGTCGAGCTCGTCCAGCTCGACAAGGTAGGCGGCGGCGTTGGCCTCGTAACTCCCTCGCTCGCCTGGATCCGCCTCGATCAGCGCGTCGCGCACGTTTTCGACCATGATCTTCGCGTTGGCAACGTCGAACCAGACGTGTGGATCGTCGCCGTCGTGCTGGCGGTCATCCTCGTCCTCGTCGTGTTCGTCTTCTTCGTGCTGCTCGTCATCCTCGTCGTGATCGCCCGCGATCGGGATGATGCCGTCGGTAACGACGTGGACGGCTGCCCCCGTGCCGGATTCGGAGATCAGCCCGGTCGCCCAGTCGTCGAGGTCCATGCCGTGTCGGAGGACGACGCCTGCGTCGGCGACTGTCTCGACATCGCGGGGCGCGGGCTCGAAGTCGTGGGCGTCGGCGTTGGGAGGCAGCAGGCTGGTGACGTCCGCCCGGTCTCCGGCGACCTGACGGGCGAAGTCAGCGATGTGAGTCGTAGTCGCGACGACGCTGAGCCGGTCGGCCGTGGCGGCGGGCGCGTCATCGTCGACGCACGCCGCGAGGAGCGCGCTCAACGCCAGCGCGGCGACCGTGGCCAGCGCGAGCGTTCGACGGGCGCAGATGTCCACTGTCCGTGCCGGTCGTCTCATGTCTCAGTCTCCATCAACAGTCTTCCGCCGTTATTGATACCGAGTATCGGTAGACGATCATACAGCATCGACGACGGCCTGTCACATTTGGGGCGCAGCGCGCTCTTGAACGGTCTGGCCGTGGAGCACGCGCGGCGGATCGGTTAGGATGCGGGCGCACGGGAAACTATAGCGTGGAGGTTGCGGCGGTGCGGCGGTATGACTTCGAGTGTGAGATGTGCGGCGAGCGGTTCGACGTCGAGCGGCCGACGGCTGAAGCAGGGGCGCCGGCTGCCTGCCCGTTCTGCGGCGAGCCAGCGCGGCGGGTGTTCACTGCGCCGCGCTTTCTCTTCAAGGGCGATCCGACGGAGAACCGGCCGGTGTGGCATAACCATGGCGCCTTTGGTCATGCGCACGCCCCGAGGCGTGGCCACCACCCGCCCGGGATCGACGAGTGAGACAGTGGTCTCGCGGTGCGTAGCATCTAAGCGCGTGTCACGATCGCGAGAGTCCGGCGCGAGGCATACGAACCGGCGCTCGCGCTGTTTCGGGACCAGACGATTCCGATCGTTCGCAACCTGGACAGATGCCGAGTCGTGCTCTCGCTCGGCAACCTCGCCGACACTCGCGTTATCACGACGACGATCTGGGCCACGGAAGATGCGCGCGCCGCGTCCGGCATGAACCGGGCCGTGATCGACAACGTGGCCGACTTTGGCCCGTTCGTCGTCGGCAGCTTTTCGCGCGATCAGTACGAGGTTTTGACGGACACCTGGCAACTGGACGGGGGCGCCGGGGACGGCAGTCACGGCGTCGCGCGGGTGACGACGACGCAACTGCGGCCGGGCGGCCGGGACGCGGGGGTAGCGCTCGTGCGGGAGATCACCGATCGACCGGCGGGCGATCCCGAGAGGTTTCGCGGCTCGCTGGCGCTGGCTGACCAGATCACCGTTAAAGTGCTCGCGCTGGAGGTGTGGGACCGCCGGGCCACGCTGGCGGCCTACGACTCGAGCGTGTTTCTGCACGATCGGATCGAGCGCGAGCATCACGTGCGTGCCGACGCGCCGGTTCATGCGATCTATCGCGTCGCCGCGCTCATGCGCGCGGATGTCGAGCCGTGACCGCGTCCCGCGGGGCGGCAACGACTTGATGCCGACGAACAGGCGGGCAGGCTGCGCGATATAGTTTGTGCCACGTCGCTCAAGTTATATGTTGAAGCTCGCGCATTCGACTCGCGGGTGAGTCGTCTGGAAGCCCGGTGTCATGCCAATGAATGTGTCGAACATGCCGCCCGATGAATCCGAGTCTGCATCGACTGGGCACGAGTTGCCCGCGCCGGATCACGGAGACGCGACCCGCGCGTCGCAACCGGGGGGCGTCGTCACCTTTTTGTTCACCGACATACAGGGCAGCACGAAGCTTTGGGAGAGCTATCCGGCCGACATGGCGGTCGCGCTGGCCAGGCACGACGCGATCATGCGGGAGGCAATCGGCGCGCACCACGGGCACGTGTTCAAGACGGTGGGCGACGCGTTCTGCGCGGCATTCCCGAGCGCGAGCGACGGGCTGCGCGCGGCGGTGGCGGCGCAACGCGCGCTGCACGCGGAGAGCTGGCCGACGCCGATCCCGATCCGTGTGCGCATGGGGCTGCACACCGGCGAGCCGGAACAGCGTGACAACGACTACTTCGGCCAGCCGTTGAACCGGGTGGCGCGGCTGCTCGCGGTCGGGCACGGCGGTCAGACGCTGCTGTCAGGCGAAACGGAGCAACGGCTGTCCACGGACGACCTGCCCGGTGGGTTGACGCTGCGGGACATGGGAGAGCTGCGGCTGAAGGATCTTGCACGACGGGAGCGCGTCTACCAGGCCGTCGTGCCGGGGCTGCCGGCCGTGTTTCCGAAGCTGAAGACGCCGCCGGCCCCAGCGCGCGGAGTGGCCGCGTCGTTCGGCAGCACGTTGCTGGGGTTCGTCGTCTACCGCGTGTCGACCGCGCCGCCGGAGCAGCGCGGCCTGAGCCTGTTCTCGCCTTCCTCGCTCATTGGCGGGTTCAAGGGACTGGTGCTGGAGATCTCGGCCATCCAGGAGATGTTCCTGCTGGCAATCTTCGCGGCGCTGCTTGCGCTGGCAGTCGCGGCTGCCTGGGTATGGCGGCGCACGAGCGAATTCCGGCCGGGCCGGCAGGCGAGCGGCGTCGTGCAGCTGACGGGACAGTTCGTCACGTTCCGCGTGGTGACTTTCCTGGCGGCCCTGTGCCTGATCGTGCTCGGCTCATACGCCTATCAGCAATATCTCTGGCGCGTGTCATTGCCGATCCCGGACAACGCTATCGGGTTCGCGCTCACCCAGGACGCCGCCGCCGCGTCATTTTCGGACGAGCTGGCGGACGCGCTCTTCACGCAGGGGCAGGCGCAACGCATCGTGGTGCGGGAGTTGCCGGTGCGCTTCGACGCGCGCGACACGGGCAAGGCGCGCCGGATGGGGAAGCGCATTGGAGCGCGCGCGGTTGTTATCTACCGCACGGAAGAGCTCGCTGGACGGACGACCTATGTGTCGTACGTCGTGTTTACCAACCCGTCGATCGGTCTGGCGATCGCGGCCCCTCCCGAGACCGCGCGAGGGGACGAACCGGGAGCGGAACCGGGATCCGCGCTCCTGGTGAAGGAAGGGGTCGATGTCCCGGTCCTGCGAACCGAGACACTGGCTGAGATGATCGATGCCTCGGCTGGGATCATCTCCTATCACGAGGACCGCATCCGCGAGGCTATCACGCATCTGGAGCTGGCGAGGCCGGACAACCCGGATGCGCCTAACACCGGCATGGTCTGCTTCTATCTCGGCAATGCCTACGCGCTCGACAGCCAGAGCGCGAAGGCCAACGATGCCTACGACTGCGCCATCGGGTTCTTCGAACGGCAGCTCGCGAGCGGACAGCGGCTCGGCCCGCAGGACCGCCTGATCCTGGTGAAGTCGTATCTGGAGCGCGGGCGGCAGGCGACGTTTGTCGGGGAGCGGGAGACGGCGCTCACCGACTTCGAACTTGCCCTTGACCACCGCGAGGAATTGCTGGGCCGGGCGTCCGACCTGGAGCGGCCCGGTGACGTGCACGCGACCTATGCGCGGCTGTACGGCGAGATGGCCCAGATCTATCGATTCCTCGACGACGATGAGTCGATGGTGTTCTGGGAACGGCGGGCGGTCGAGGAAGCGGACGCGATTACGGCGGGGAACGGGGCGGACGAGGCGCACTCGCACGTTCAGGAGGGAACAGCGCGGATCTTTGCCGGGGACTGTGTCGGGGCGCTTGCCGCACTGAACCGGGCGCTGGAGCTTGACCCGGGGCACGTGAACGCCCGGTTCAATGCCTCGTTCGTGCACTTCAGCCAGGGCCGCGTCGATCTGGCCGAGGAACGCTTGCGCGAGATCATTGCGGCGCAACCGGACGACGTCATCGCGCGGCAACAGCTGGCGAACTACGCGCTGTTGCGAGCGGTCGGTTCCAGCAGCTATCTCGAGCTGGCGTACTTTGCCGACGCCGCCGCGCTGCAGCGCGAAATCCTGCAATACGACCCGACGAACCTGGCGGCTCATCGCGCGCTTGCCGAGTTCGCCGCATGGGTTGGGGATGCCGAGCTGCTCGACTTCACCGCGCTGAGCAGCGGGGACGACATATCGCTGGCGAAGAGCCAGCTACTGTGGATCGACGACGCGGAACGGCGCCAGCGCGCGTTGGACGCGTATGGTGACGCGATCCAGGCGCGCAGGGTGATCGCACTGGAGCTGCGTCCCGGTGATGTCGACGCGCAGATCGCGCTGGCTAACGCCTACTTCAAGCGCCAGCAGCTGCTCTACAACGGGCTGCTGGCGGCGTCGCTGCGCGGGGGAGACATCGACATTCCGGCGGCGGGCGAACAGCTCATTGCCGACGCCGAACAGATCCACCGCTGGACGGAACCGGTGGTGGCCGAAGGATCCAGCGCGACGACGCTGCAGCGCATGCAGGCCTGGGACCTGCTGCTGAAATCGTATGATCGCGAGTGGGCCTGGCAGCGTTTCTTCGCGGAGAGCGGCGACGATGCGGAGCCGACTGGTGACGAGGAACGGGCCGCCGAGATCGCTGCCGAATACCGCGCGCGCGCCGATGAGGCGGTCGCGTTCATCGAGACCAATCCACCGAACACGCCCGATGAGCGCGACGCGGCGGTGCAGATCTACTTCGCACAGGTGCTGATCGCCTTCGTGATCGATCAGGACGCTGGCGCCGGAAACGCGGTGTACGAAAAGATCTTCGCGCTGACGCAGGCGACGTACGACGAGCGGCGCGAGAACGTGCGTCACGTCTCGACGATGTGCGCCGAAACGCGGGAGGAAGCGCTCGGCGTCGAACGTCTGGACGACGGAGACGCCGAAGGGGCGGCCCGGCACTACCGGCAGGCGTTGGAGATCAACCCACGTTATCCAGGCGCGCTGCTGGGGCTGAGCGCCGCGCTGCTCGCAGCGGGCGACACGGCCGGATCGGTCGAGCAGGCGCGCGTCGGAGCCGACGTAGATCCCGATGCTCCGGAGGCGTGGTCGCGTCTCGTGGTCGCTGCGACAGCCGCGGGGAACGGGCAGGAGGCCGGCGACGCCTTGGCGAGGTTCCTTGCCGTCGTCGAGGAACGGCCGGCGCACGAACGGATGGGGAAGCTGAGCTCCGTGCTGGTTGAGCTGGAAGAGCTGGTGATCGATCGGCCGGAAACGGCCGGTGACATCGGTCCGCTGTTGCGGCAGCTTGCGACCGCGCTCGACGCTCTCGAGCCAGTTGGGGAAGGCACGTTTCAGTATCCGATGCTGTATGCGAGGGCGGGCAGCCTGGCGCTTGCGGCTGGCGATGTCGAGCAGGCGGTCAACCTGCTGGAACGGTCGCTCGCGCTGGATGCTCTGCAGCCCGGCGCAGCGGCGGACATGGCGATCGCCGCGCTGCTGTCTGGCGGCAACGGAGCCGAGGGGATTGACGCGGCCGTCGCACTGCTGGCGGACCCGCTCTGGGAATCGGCGTCGATCGAGCGTGGCGATCTGCTGGACCTGATGCATGCCGAGATCGAGCGGCATCTGGCGCAGTACCCGGAGGACGCGGGCGATCTGGCGCCTCTCCTCACCGCGCTCGCACGGGCGTGACGGGCGCCAACGAGGTCAGGAGGCCGTCTCCTCGGGGAGATCGGGCTTGATTGGCAGGCGGATGGTGAAGGCGCTGCCGGCGCCAGGCTCGCTGTAGACGGCGATCGCGCCACCGTGCCGCTCGATAATCTCACGTGAGATGAACAGGCCCAGTCCGGTGCCCCCGACGCTTCGGCGCGCTTCGACGCCCCGGGCGAACGGCTGGAACAGTTGCGCCTGTTCCTCCCGTGAAATGCCGATGCCTTCGTCCTTGATCTCGATCTCCGCAGACTCTCCATTCCGGCGCACCGTGACGAGCACCTCGCCGCCCTTCGGCGAGTATTTCACCGCGTTCGAGATGAGGTTCGTAATAACCTGATCGAGGCGCGACGCGTCCCAGGAGCCCTCGACAGGCCCGTCTGCTTCAAAGCGTAACGTGTGATGCTCCGAACGGTGCATCGGCTGGTCGAAGCGCTCCAGGGAACGCCGGGCGAGCGCGGTGAGGTCGACACGCTCGGGGTTCAACTCCAACCAGCCACGCTGAATCTGCGTTGCGTCCAGCAGGTCCGCGACGAGCGTTTCAAGCCGGCCGACCTCGTCCTGAAGCTGCGCAATCAGGGCCAATGTGCGTGACGGCTCGGCGTCGCCCCGTCGGAAGCGGCGCTCGAGCAGCTGGGCAGAGGCCTTGACGGTCGTCAGCGGGGTGCGCAGCTCGTGGGACGCGATCGAGAGAAATTGCTCGCGCACCTGGATCGCGTCCTGCGCCTCGCGATACAGGCGGGCGTTCTCGATGGCGAGCGCCGCCCTGCTCGTCAGGTCGTTGAGCAGGTCCTGATCGTCGGCCGTGTAGGGTGGAGCCGGGCCGTGGCGCGCGGTCACGATCATGCCGATTTTCGCTCCGTGCGTGCTGAGCGGCGCCGCCATCACGCTATGCAGGTCCAGACGCTCCGCGTCCACGCGCCCGTCTGCCCCGAACATCCGGGCGCGGAGCGCGTCCGGCCGGGCGTCGATGGCAAGCAGCGAGCGGTGCGCGAGCACGTCGCGCACCGGGTTGTCCTTCTGGCGCTGCACGGCAGCGTCAATCAGAGCGCCGATAGCCGCGAGCGTGGCCGGGTCGGCGTGATGCGCGGCGACGCGGGTGAACGACCCTTGCGTCTCGCCGGCGAGATACACCCCCGCGTAGCCGTCGAGCGTGCCTGCGATGTGCCGTACGACGGTCCCGACGACCTGTCCAAGGTCGAGGCTGGCCTCAGCGAAGGACCTGGAGGCCTCGGACACCAGACGCTGGCGCGCGGCCTGCCGGGCCGCCAGCTCGCGGGACCGCTCAGCCTCTGCGCGATTTCGCTGTTCTTCGCCATACAAACGCGCGCGTTCCAGCGCCTGAGCGCATTGCCGGGCCAGCGCCATGAGGAACGCTCGGTCGCTGCCGTCGAAGTGACGGTCATCCTCGAAGCCGAGCGTCATCGCGCCCAGGGCGCGGTCCCCGATCATGAGCGGAATCGCGGCGACCGCTCCGCCGCCGATCATCGACCGTTCCCGGTCGCGATGGGGATAGCGCTCCGCGCGCTCCGCGCGTGACTCCAGAAAGAGCGGGGCGCAGGAACGGATCGCGTCGGTCGGAGGTGTCGATATCTCCAGCGGGAGGTTGCTCCACGTGGCGCTGAGCTCGTCGGGGTAGCCAACGGCGCGCGCGATCTTCAACGTCGTGCCGTCATCCATGAGCAGCGCGAGCATGCCCCGCTGAGCGTCGAGGGTGGCGACCCCGAGATCGACGATGACCCCAGCCACCTCGTCACTCGTGAGCGAGCGCGAGAGGGCGGAGGTGACGGCTTGCAGGCGGCTCGTCTGCTCCGCGACGCGCTCGGCGAACCTGCGCGTCGTCTGCTCGGCGCGGAACAGGCGCGCGTTCTCGACGGCGACGGCTGCCCGGCGCCCGACATCCTCTGCCAGCGCGAGGTCCATCTCCGTGTAACGCCGCCCGCCCTCGCCGGTAATGAACGAGATCGCGCCGATGGTGACGCCATGGACATTGAGCGGGACGCAGATCCATGACGTGAGGTTCAGCGGGCGAGTGACGTGCAGCAGGCGCTCCGGGTCGGTCGTATCGGCGGCCAGGTCTTCCGGCGTAACGTCTGCAAGCAACAGCGACGCGCCCGAGCGAATAACGTGCGGCACGCCGGTCGTCGCGTGTGGATCGATCGTGATCTCTTGCTCCATCAGGATCGAGACGGTGCTGTGCGCGGGATCGTAGTGCTCGGTTGTCAGGCGGCGAATCGAGCCGTCCTCGGTCAGCAGGTAGACGATGCACCAGTCCGCCAGATACGGGACCGCGAGCTTCGCCACGCTCGCCAGCGTCAGCTCGTAATCGAGCGAATTCGCCAGAATCTCGCTCGCTTCGGCCAGGAAGCGCAGGCGGTCCTCGGCGTGGCGACGGCTCGTAAACTCGGTGACGACGCCTCCGATTCCGAAGACCTCGCCCTGCAGGCTTTCGACGGGATAGAAGCTGGCGAGCCAGTGGCGAACGTCCCCAGCCTGTGACGACAGATCGCCGCTCATCTCGAGGTCGAGCACCGGCGCGCCCGTCGCGAGGATCGCGTCGAGCACCGGCTCCAGGGTTGGCGCGAGCTTCGGCATCGTCTCGTGGAGATGGCGTCCGATGTGCCTGCTGGCGGGCATGTCGCTCAGTTCAGCCAATACGTCGTTGATGCGCACGACACGCTTCTCGCGGTCGAAGAACACGAGGCCGACCGGGGCGGTGGCCAGCACCGTCTCCAACAGCGCCAATGACTCTTCGCGGTCTTGCAGCGCCTCCTGCGCGGCGTGGTACAGACGCGCATTGTCGACCGCGACGGCGGCCCGCCTCGCGACCTCTTCGCCCAGCGCGAGGTCGGCCGTGCCGAAGCGCCAGGCAGGTTCCGCGCGCACGAACTCGATCGCCCCGATCACGCGGCCGCGCGCGATGAGCGGGACGGTCAGCCCTGAGCGCGGGTGAAGCGCCTCGAGCATGCGCAGATGCATATCATCGTGGGCAATCTGCTCCCAGAGCGCCTCGTCGACGACCTCAATCAGGCTCGGCGCGCCGAGCCGGACCACTTCGACCGCCGGATGGGGGCGCCCCTTACGGGGAGGGTAGCTCCGGATCATTTCCAGCAGCGTCTTCTCAAGGTTGGGCAGCGCGTGGGCGGCGGCAATGCGCTTGACCTCGCCCGCTGGATCGACGAGGTCGACGATGCACCAGTCAGCGAAGTACGGCGTCGCCAGGCTGGCGACGCTGGCCAGGGTCTGTTCGTAGTCCAGCGATGCCGAGAGCAGCTCGCCCGCCTCGTTCAGGAAGCGCGCCTGTTCCTCGGCGCGCTTGCGCGCCGTGATGTCGCGCACGAAGCCGTTGAACGATGGCGGTCCGCCAGCGAGGACCGGCGCCACCGACACCTCGACCGGGAACTCGACGCCGTCCTGGCGCATGGCTATCGTCTCAAAGCGGGAGCCGATGATCTGGCCCTCTCCCGTGCTGACGTAACGAGAGAGTCCGGCTCGATGCTCGTCTCTGAGTCCGGGAGGGATAATCAGGTCGGCCAACTCACGGCCGACCGCCTCGTCCCTCGAGATGCCGAACATTTCCGTCGCGGCCGGGTTGAACTCGCGGACGACGCCGTTGTGGTCCATCTGGATCATGGCGTCTAGCGCGGTCTCAAGCACCGCGCGGTGCCGGCTCTCGCTCTCGCGCAGCTCGACGATCGCGCGGGCGCGCTCCAGGAAGCGACTGACCTGCACACCCAGGGAGCCGACGACATCGCGGAGCGCCTCGTCCGGCTCGCGAATGTCGCGGCTGAGGAACTCCATGACGCCGATGATCTCTCCCGACACGAGGATCGGGAATGCCAACGCGCCGCGCATGCCAGCCTCGGCGGCCAGTGAGCGCCGTGAGAAGCGTTCGTCCCGCGCCACGTCCGGGATCCAGACGATCCCGCGCTCGGCCCAGGCGATCCCCGGTAACGGAACTCCGAGCGGGAAGTCCAGGAGCCGGCTGGCGTCGGTGTACGCGGCTGTCGCAGACTCAGTTGTGGACCACGCCAACTGGAAGCGCAAGGTGTCGTTCAGCCGGTCGCGGGCCCAGTACACGCCGATCTCCCAGCCCATGCCTTCGCAGACGACCTGCAGGATGCCGGCCGCCGCGTCCTCCAGCGTTGCCGCGTTCTCCAGGACATAGCTGGCCGCGTGCTTGATCTGGCCGTGGCGTTCGGCGCTCAGCGGAATCCTCCGATCTGCTGGTTCGCGTGCCGCGTCTCCGCGTGAGCGTGTCATCGCGTGGACGTGTCAAGTGCCGTGTCGCCACCGATGATTGTCGCCAGCACGCGCAGGTCCTTGATTGACTCCGGGTCGTCGGCGGGATCACCCGAGAGCACGACGAAGTCTGCCAGATAGCCGGGCGCGATGGTCCCGAGTTGCTGCTCCTGAAAGCCGAGATAGGCGGCGTCCGGCCCGAAGCCGCGCAACGCCTGCTCGACGGAGACTTTCTGATCCTCGCCGATGGGCTGCCCGCCGGAGGTGCGCCGGTTGACGGCCAGCCAGATGCTGAGCAGCGGGTTCACCTCGGTAACTGGGCAGTCCGAGTGCAGCCCCCAGGTGATGCCCAGGCGCGTCATCGATGCCAGCGGCTCCATGCGCTCCGCCCGCTCGGGACCGAGGAAGCGGGAGAGGTGCCGGTCGCCGAAGAACCAGAGGTGATTGGCGAAGACACTGGACACGACGCCGTGGCGAGCCATGCGTTCCAGCTGATCCTCTCGCGCCGTCTGGCAGTGCTCGATGCGGTGACGGTGGTTGGCGCGAGGTGCGTCCTGCAGCGCAGCCTCGTAGGCGTCCAGGATGTCGTCGATCGCGGCGTCGCCGTTGCCGTGGATGGCGATCTGGCGGCCGGCGCGATGATGCTTCAGCACCATGCTCGCGAGGTCGGCGGGATCGTGGATTTTCACGCCGTAGCGGTCGGGGGCGTCGAAGTACGGTTGCGTCAGCGCGGCGGTGTACGCCTGGATGGCGCCATCCTGGAAGAACTTCACCGGCCCGGCGACCAGCCGCTGCGCCGGCAGACCATAGGATGGTCCGAGATCGCCGGCTTGTCCTTCGAGGTCGCCTTCGTACAGATCGGGGTGGATCATCAGATAGGCGCGGATAGGCAGCTCTCCGGCGGCCATAGCGGCGGCGTAGGCGTCGATCTCCTGGCGGGTGTGGATCAGCGCGTCGTGCACGGTCGAGACTCCTACCGGAAGGTACTGGTCGCGCGCGGCGCGCAGGCCTGCGCGCATCGTGTCGCTGGTCGCTTCCGGCATGTGGTTCGAGACGAGGGACATGGCCGGGTTCTCCAGCAGGACGCCGTTCGGCTCGCCGTGCGCGCCGCGCAGGATCTCGCCGCCGGGGACGTCGCTCGTGTTGCGGTCGACGCCGCCCAGCCGCAGGGCCATCGAGTTGGCGACCAGCCCATGGTAGGAGATGTGGAAGATGACGATGGGATGCTCGGACGAGACGGCGTCCAGGTCGTGGCGGGTCGGGTGCCGATTCTCGGCCAGCAGCGTCTGGTCGTAGCCACGTCCGATGACCCACTGGCCCGGCTCAGTCCGCTCGGCGCGTTCCCCGAGTAGAGTCTGAAGCGTTGCGATTGAGTCGCAAACGCTGGCGCGCACGTCGACCTGGGCGAACGCCTGCCCGGCTGACAGGAAGTGGTTGTGTGACTCGATGAAGCCTGGCAGCAGCGTGGCCCCGGCCAGATCGACCTCGCGAGCGTTGCGGGCTTCGGCGCGCACGGCGTCCAACGCGCCAACGGCGGCGACGCGCTCGCCCCGCACGAGCACCGCTTCAGCGGTCGGCTGTTCGCGGTTGAGCGTGCGGACCAGCGCGCCCGTGTAGATGACATCCCCACTGCCTGCTGACATGCTCGCTTCCTTTCGCTGCCTCCACACACCGCCCATGCGCTCCATTCTCGCACGACTCCGGCGCCTGCCATCCCGCCCGGCGCTATCGACAGCCGGCCCGCCAGAGGCGACAATCGGCCCGTGGAGCGACGAACGAGTCGCTGGCGGATTCGTGAGAGGCGCGCATGAAGTCGCGAACGTTGTTCAGCCCGGCGAGCCCCGGTGAGCATGCCCCGAGCAGGCACACGACACTGGAAGAGGCCGAGCTGGCGGTCGGCGAGACGCTGCCGCTGGCCCGTTTTCCGGAGGAGCGCCTGTACGTCTTTACCGACGGCCGGGGCATGATGGACATCTACCCCGGCGACCAGTACGAAATCCGGCAGACGACCGCCCTGTGGACCACGCCGATGATCCCGACCGAGCTGCGCAACACCGGCCCGCGACCGCTGCACTACGTGGTGTTTCGGGTTGGAGAGGTGGCGATACCGGAGGTGCGCGAGGGCATGCTGCTGTGGACGAGCGTTGACGCGGGCGGACACGCCGCGCCGGGCTCGGGGCAGAACACGGTCTACCTGTACGAGGGCCAGCGGCACGACGAGGGTCTGCACCTGCGGATTCACCTCATCCCGCTGCGCAGGAGCCAGCGCACGCACGATCCGGCCGAGATGCTGACACTGCTGCCCGGCGGCTCGACGCAGTTGCACACGCACCCGGACATCGAGGAGACGATCTACGTGCTGTGCGGCGAAGGGACGGCGCTATGGGACGACGCGCAGGTGCGCATCGGGCCGGGCAGCGCGCTGTGCTACCCGCCCGGCGTGGTGCGCAAGGTGACGAACGATGGGCAGGCGGCGCTGACTTACATCTGTCACGCGGCCTCGCTGCACTAAGCGCGCGTTCGCGGCGAGGCGGGCCGTCGGGTAGCATTCCTCACATCTTAACGCCGCGCGCAGCGGTTTTCGCACTGAAAGGGCGTTCAACGTGGGCTTGATGGATGGCAGGAAGTGTCTGATCATGGGGGTCGCGAACCAGCGCTCGATTGCCTGGGGCATCGCGCAGGCGCTGCACCGAGAAGGCGCGCAACTGGCCTTCACATACGCTGGGGAGCGCCTGAAGGACAACGTCGTCAAGCTGATGAACACGCTCGATGGGCACGACAAGATGCCGCTACTGGCCTGTGACGTGCAGCAGACGGACGAGATCGTGGCGCTGTTTGACGCCATTCGAGAGGCGTGGGGCAGCCTGGATGTCTTCGTGCACTCGGTCGCTTTCGCGCGGCAGGAAGACCTGATCGGGACATTCAGTGACATCCCCTGGGAGGGGTACGCGCTGGCGCACCACATCTCCGCGTACTCGTTGATTGAGACGAGCAAGCACGCCAAGCCGCTGATGGACGCCGCTGGCGGCGGCAGCATCTTCACCCTTTCCTACCTTGCGGCAGAGCGGGTGGTCGAGAAGTACAACGTGATGGCGGTGGCCAAGGCGGCGCTGGAGTGCAACGTGCGCTACCTGGCGGCCGAGTTCGGCCCCAGCAACATCCGAGTCAACGCCATCTCCGCCGGACCGCTGCGCACGCTGGCGGCCAGCGCGGTGAAGGGTCTCAGCGCCTTCCGCGAGGTGATGGAGGAGAAGGCGCCCCTGCGCCGCAACGTTACAATCGAGGAGGTCGGTAACGTGGGCCTGTTCCTGGCCTCCGACCTCTCCCGCTGCGTCACCGGAGAGACGATCTACGCGGACAACGGATACAACATACTGGCTGTCTGACGAGCGGGTAGCGGTTGGCGGGTAGCGGGTAGGGGTTGGGTTGCTCGATTCGGCGTCTCGTAGCGAGCCGGCGATTGGGACTTGACATTGGAAAGGGGACGCGGTCCTCCTTGACCGCTACCCGCTACCCGCTACCCGCTACCCGCTACCCGCTCACCCATTCGTGCCGCAGCAGACCATACAGCAGCATGTCGTGGCGTTGGCCGTCGCGCTCCAGGAACTCGCGGTGGGCGCCTTCGAGGCGGAAGCCGAGACGCTCGTAGGTGGCGATTGCCTGGGCGTTGTA
>DATKCN010000260.1:0-12175 GCA_035513175.1 Thermomicrobiales bacterium | reverse complement strand
CCGACACCGATGACGTGCTGCGGGACCTGCTCGGCTACTCGCCGGAACGTATCGCCACCCTGCGTGCGACTGGGGCCGTGTGAGTCAGCGTCGCGGTAGGGGCGCATGGCAATGCGCCCGGCTGGACGTCCGATCGTGCGGGATGCAACGACATGCCGAACACACTGCTGCCGATCGACGGGCGCGGGGGCCAGCAGGGCGCATTGCCATGCGCCCCTACGTCAGAATTGTGCGCTTCGCCGCGCGATCGCCCTATATCCCTACCGCCGTCGCGGGCGAGTACTGGAAGACGCCCCCACGCAGCGTGCCGTCGTCGTGCACGCGAATGCCGCTTGGCCGGGCGAAAAAGCTCGCGGAGAGGGTGTCCTCCCGCCGCGCGATCTGGTGACCCATGGCGGCCAGCGCTTCGATCACCTCGTCGCCGAAACGAGTCGAAATCTCCGTGAGCGGCCCTTCGCTATGCGCCCGTGGCGCGGAGATCGCCGCCTGCATGCCCTGCTCGAAATCGATCAGGTTGATGATCACCTGGTACACGGCCGAAATGACACGCCGGCCACCCGGCGAGCCGATGGCGGCGTAGGGCGCGCCGTCCCGCAGCAGCAGGAACGGCGACGCGGCAGACATCACCCGCTTGCCAGGGCCGATCGAGTTGACGCTGCCGGGGACCGGGTCAAACCACATGGTCGCGTTGTTGAGCACGATGCCGGTCTTGGCAATGGTGACCGCTGAGCCGTAGGCGTCGCCGAGCGTCGAGGTGAGTGACACCATGTTGCGATCCTTGTCGACAACGTTGACGTGCGTCGTCTGCCCGTCGCCGGACACGGCACTGCGCTTGAATCGCACGGCGTCGACCGTCGTCTCAAATGGCCACGGGTCGCCCGGCTCCGCCCCTGGGCTGGCGCGGCTCGGGTCCAGCGCGCCGCGCCGGATGGCGGCGTAGTCGCGCGAGACGATGCCCTCCATCGGGACCGGCATCAGCGAGGGGTCGCCCAGATAGCGCAGCCGGTCGAGGAACGCCAGCCGGATGGCCTCGATGATGAGGTGCATCGCCTCGGCGCTCTGGAAGCCGAGCGAGGCGACATCGAAGCCCTCCAGGATGCGTAGCGCCTGCGCGACGGTCGGGTCTCCCGTGTTCTGCAGCTGTCCCAGCAGTTGCCCGTCCCTGTAGTCGATCGCGCTGGCCCGGCTGACCAGCGTCTGGTGGGCGGCCAGGTCCTCCTCGGTAATCAGTCCTCCGTTGCGGGCCATGTCGTCGGCGATCAGGCGCGCCACCTCGCCGGTGTAGACGACCTCCGGCCCCTGCGCGGCGATCAGCCGCAGCGTGCGCGCCAGGTCGGGCTGTGTGAGCGCGTCGCCCGGTCCGCCGATGGGCGGCGAGAGGGGCGCGCCGTTCGGGCGAAAGAACGTGCGCTTGCTTTCCGGCACGCGCGACAGCCGGTCGTGCTGCCAGGCGGTGGTCATCGCGACGTAGTGGTTGACCTCGAAGCCATCCTCGGCCAGCCGGATGGCGGGCTGCAGCAGGTCGCTCCACGGCAGGCGGCCGTGGCGCTGGTGCGCCTCACCCATCAGGGCCGGCATGCCGGGCACGCCGGGCGCCAGCCAGCCGGTGCTGTTCTGGTCGTCCTTCGTGGCCCGCCAGCCGTAGAGCCCCGCGGTCTGTCCCGGATCGAGCAGCTCGAACTGATCGGGGCGGATCGCTTTGGGAAGCACGGTGCTGCCGTCGAAGCAGATCGTCTCGCCGCTGGAGGAGTCGCGGTAGACCATGAAGGCGATGCCGCCGACGCCGCTCATGAACGGCTCGACGACGCCGACGGCGAAGGCGGTGGCGACAGCGGCGTCGATGGCATTGCCGCCTCGCCGCAGCATTTCCGCGCCCGCTTCAGCCGCCTGTGGCTGCATGGCGGTGACCATGCCTTCGCGGCTGACTGCCTCGCTCTTGTCGATCAACCACTCGCTGCGCGTGCCCACGGTTCAGTCCCTCTCTCGACATGCGCCCCTCCGGCATCAGCCAGTCTAAGAGAGGCGGCGCGCCGCCGCAATCGCCCCGTCTCCGGGTTAGTCGCCGCGCGCTTTGGGCGGCTTGTCACGAGCGTCAGGCTCGCGCGGGTTCCGGCGCCCGGGCCCATGTCTGGCGCGTCCATGACATCTCCCAGAAGCCCAGCTCGTAGCGGGTGCTGAGGGCGAACACCTCCCGCGCGCGGGTGCGGGCGAGGACGCCCTCCTCGACGGCCAGCGCGTCGAAGCGTCCGATGACCCAGTCGACCAGATCTCCGTACTCGTCGGCGGCGTATTCCTGAATCCACCGCGCGTAGCGCGCGTCATTCGGCAGTCCCTCGGCCAGCAGACGCCGTCCGATCTCGCGATAACCCCACTGGCAGGGCAGGATGGCGGCCAGCATGACCAGCAGGTTGCCGGTCGCCGCGCAGGCCAGCAGGTGGTCGGTGTACGCCTGGCATCCCGGCGCCGGGGCGACCTTGTCCAGCCGCGACCGCTCGCCGCCGAACCCCTCGTACAGCTCCACCAGCGCGTCGATCTCGACGGCCAGTGTGCCGTGCAGCAGGTTGGCGAGCTGCGTCGCGGTCGGCAGGTCCGGGCTGGCGGCGACGGTCTGCGCGATGACGCGCGCGTAGCGGACGAGGAACTGGTAGTCCTGCTCGATATAGAAGCGGAACGTTTCGTCCGGCAGCGACCCGGCGCCGATGCCGCGCACCATCGGGTGCGCCAGCCCGGCATGGTGCATGCCGGCGTTTTCAGCGCACAGGCCGGCGAAGAAGGATTGCTGTCCCATCGCTCATCCGCCTCCGACCATCTGCACGACCTCCATCTGATCGCCGTCATTGAGGACGATGTCGTCGTACTCGTGCCGTGGGACGATCTCACCGTTGTACTCGACGGCGATCATGCGGCGCTCGATGCCCCGCGCGTCGATCAGTTGCCCCAGCGTCGTTCCAGCATCGACGGCGGTCTGATTGCCGTTCAACGTCAATTGCAGCTTCGTGGTCTGTGCCATTGTGTTCCTCCTCGATTCATGGTCACGTGGCAGAGGCGTGCCCCTTGACCGCGTAGGGGCGCATCGCATGAGCCCGGCTCGATGCCTGCCTACGTCGCGCCGCCGCACGGCGTCGTAGTCTGCGCTACCGATCCAGAGACGCGTCGTGAAGCGGGGCGCATGTGATGCGCCCCTAGCGCGGATGTTGCCTGCGCGGCCGCCTTCGGATCTGCTGCCCGCAACAGCTCGCGGCCCATCGCGACGCCGTATGCTCCCGTTTCCATAACGGCCGGGATGCGTTCGATCGTGACGCCGCCGATGGCGATCACCGGGACGTCGACGGCGGCGGCGATTTCGGCCAGCCAGTCGAGCCCGCGTCCCGGCGTGCCCGCCTTGCTGATCGTGTCGAAGACGTGCCCGGCCAGCAGGTAGTCCGCGCCGTCATCCGCCGTGCGGCGGGCGCCTTCGACATCGTGCACCGAGCGGCCGATCAGGAGCGCGTCGCCTAGCAGACCGCGCGCGTCGGACACGCTCAAGCTGCGCTCGCCGAGCTGCGCGCCGTCCGCTCCCGCGACCAGCGCGACGTCGAGCCGGTCGTTGACGATCAGCGCCGCGTTGCCAATGCGGCCGCGCAGCTCTCGCGCCAGAGCCAGCACGTCGTCGGCCGCCGCGCCCGGCAGACGCACGTGCACGCCGTCGACGCCCCCCTCGGCAGCGGCCGCCGCAACGTCCGCGTACTCGGCGGCGGTCAGCCCGTCAAGCGGGCCGATGAGGTGCAGGCGCGGGATGCGCTTCACGATGTCGCCTCCACCAGCCGCCGGGCAGCCTTTGCCGGATCCGACGCCATGAACACGGCGCTGACGATCGCGACGCCGGCCGCGCCGGTCGCCAGCACGTCACGGGCCTGCTCGACGCCAATGCCGCCGATGCCGACGACAGGTAGCGGGGTCGCCTCGACGACGCGACGCAACCCGTCGAGTCCGATCGCCTCCCCGGCGTCGTCCTTCGTCGCGGTCGTGTAGACGGGGCCGACGCCGAGGTAGCTCGCCCCAGCGGCCTCGGCGGCGACGCGGTCGGACTCCGTCTCGGGCGAATAGCCGATGATGGCGTCGTCGCCCATCAGACGGCGCGCGACCGTGACGGGCAGGTCGCTCGCGCCGAGGTGCGCGCCGTCCGCGCCGACCGCCAGCGCGATGTCGACGCGGTCGTTCATGACGAACAGGGTGTCGCGTTGCGCGCACAACTCGCGCAGCAGCTCGGCGGCCAGCAGCAGGTCGCGGTCAGACCAGTCCTTGACCCGCAGCTGAACCGCCGTCATGCCGCCGGAGAGGGCGGCGTCGCAGCGCGCCACCAGGTCCGCGACGCCGTCCACGCGGGAGTCGGTCACGAGGTAGTAACGCAGGCGGCGGCACAGGTCCGCGTTCACCGCACGATGCCGGTCGTCGGGCTGCTGGGCGATGCGTTCGGTCGCTTCTCCATGCGCCCGGCGAGGAACGCGAGCCTGCCCGCTTCGACGCCCAGCTTCATGGCGCGCGCCATGGCTGGCGGGCCCTGCGCCAGCGCGATGGCCGAGTTGACCAGCACCGCGTCCGCGCCAAGCTCCAGCGCCAGCGCGGCGTCGCTGGGCGCGCCGATGCCGGCGTCGACGACGACCGGCACGCTCGACTGCTCGATGATGATCCTGATGCGGTCGAAGTGCGTCAGCCCCTGCCCGGAGCCGATTGGCGCGGCCAGCGGCATCACGGTCGCGCAGCCGATCTCCTCCAGCTGGCGGGCCAGAACCGGGTCGTCGCTGATGTAGGGCAGGACGGTGAAGCCTTCCTCGACCAGCACCTTCGCCGCCTCAAGCGTGCCGATGGGATCGGGGAACAGGTAGACCGGGTCGGGGATGACCTCCAGCTTGACCCAGTCGGACAGTCCCATCGAGCGGGCCAGCCTGGCGATGCGGATAGCCTCGGCCGCCGTGGCGCAACCGGCCGTGTTCGGCAGGATCTGGTACTGGGACCAGTCGACATTCTCCAGCACCGAGCGGCTGGCCGGGTCGTCGAAGTCGATGCGGCGCAGCGCGACGGTGATGATCTGCGTGCCCGACGCCTCGAAGGCGCCGATCATCTCCTCGTGCGTGCGGTACTTGCCGGTGCCCAGCATCAGCCGGGAGGTGAACTGCTTGCCGCCGATCTCCAGCGGGCTGTCGACGGCTGTCTGCGTCGCGATCATGAACCGATCCTTTCTGCTTCGTGAACGGGAACTCCGGCGTGAAAGTGGTTGACGGGCGAGTGGCCGGCGCCGACCTCGTACCCGGCGCGCATGGCGGCGGTCAGGTACATCTTCGCCTCCCGCACGGCGTCGAACGTGTCCAGTCCGTGCGCCAGTCCGGCGGCGATGGCCGCGCTGAAGGTGCAGCCGGTGCCATGGTCGCAGCGGGTCGCGATGCGCTCGCCACGCAGCCACTCGATGCAGTCGCGGTCCATGTAAAGGTCGTCGGCTCCGCCGGAACGGTGCCCGCCCTTGACGACGACGGCCCGCGCCCCGGACGCCAGCAGGCGCCGCGCGGCCTCCAGCATCTGCTCGTCGCTCTCGACCCGCATGCCGGTAAGGGCCGCCGCTTCCGGCAGATTCGGCGTCACGACGGCGCACAGTGGCAGCAATTCGTCGCGCAGCACCGCGACCGCGTCCTCGGAGATAAGCGCGTCGCCGGACTTCGCGTGCGTCACCGGATCGATGACGAGCGGCAGGACCGCGTCGCGCAGCACATCGGCGATGGCGCGCACGATGGGCGCGGTGGCCAGCATGCCGGTCTTGGCGGCAAGCGGGCGGATGTCGTCGAGCACCGAGCGCATCTGGGCGACGACCATGTCCGGCTCCAGCGCCACGAAGGACTGGACGCCGAGAGTGTTCTGGGCCGTGACGGCGGTGATGGCCGAGGTCCCGTAGGTCCCCAGCGCGGCGAACGTCTTGAGGTCGGCCTGAATTCCCGCGCCGCCACCGGAATCGGAGCCCGCGATCGTCAATACTGCTGGTCGCGTCATCAACACCTCCCGTGTCATGACCGGCACGTTGCAGGGCCGTGGAGGCGACGCGATCGGTTGTGCGGCTGGCTCCGGGGAATCGATGGACCAGTGCTTCGAAAACACGCCGCGCCGTCACCCGAGGGTGGACGGCGCCGGAAATCACTGGCTTCGATGCCGTCCCTTCGCTGGCATAACCCAGATCAGGTTCGGAGGGTCCGCGGGAGTAACCCCGCCATCTCAGCGCACATCGCGCACCCCTGGCATCCGTCTTGGACTAAGTTTATCACCGGCCGGTGAGTTGGCGAGCCAGACCTCAGTGCGACCTGGAAGGACGCGGATAGAGCAAGGCCTGTCTTTCGCAACGGCGTTGCGGTTCGTAGGGGCGCATGGCAATGCGCCCCGCCGGACAACGCTCGCTCGGATCGGCAGCATGGCGTTCAGCGCCTCGTGACGCGGCGGCGCGCTCGGGCATCGTGCCGGGCGCATTGCCATGCGCCCCTACGGCTACATAATAATCCGGCGAAGCCTCCTTCGAGGGGGGACACGACGCGTGAAGCGTCGTGAGTGTCTACAATCAGCGGCGTGACAAGGCAACCACGCATCTGCTACGCGGGAACCTACGAACGCGGCTACCCGCGCAACCGGCTGGCAATCGACGCGCTCCGGCAGGCCGGGATGCGCGTGGAGGAGGCGCACGTCCCCGTGTTCGAGCGCTGGCGTGACAAGAGCCGCGTCGCGCCCCTCGCGCTGCCGGGTCTCGCGCTGCGGCTCGCGTTGGCCTGGCTCCGGCTCGTCCCGGAGGTTGCGTTGCGGCTGCTGCGCTGCGACGCGCTGCTGATCGGCTACATCGGGCAGGCCGACATGCTGGCGCTGGCCCCGGTGGCGAAGGCGATGGGACGTCCCGTGATCTTCAATCCCCTCGTCACACTGACCGACACGCTGGTTGAGGACCGCGCCGTCCTGTCGACGCGCTCCCTCGCCGCGCGCGCCATCGCCAGGATCGACCGCGCGTCGCTGCGCCTGGCGGACCAGGTGCTGGTGGACACGCGACAGAACGCCGCGTACGTCATCGATGCGTTCGGCGTGGCGTCGTCGCGCGTATACGTCCTGCCTGTCGGGGCTGACGAGCGGGTGTTTTACGCCGGCGCCGCTGAGCGAGACAGCTCGACGCTGGACGTGCTCTTCTATGGAAAGTTCATCCCGCTGCATGGCGCCGACACGATCGTCGAGGCTGCGGCGCTGCTTGAGGGGCGTGGCGTCGAAGCGCGGTTCGAGCTTGTCGGCACGGGGCAGACTCATGCCCGCGCGCGCGAGCTGGCGGCAAGCCTCGGTGTCGCGTCGCTGACGTGGACCGACTGGCTGCCGGAGGCTGAGCTTGGCGAACGGCTGCGGAGGGCCGATGTCGCGCTGGGCGTCTTCGGGGCAGGCGCGAAGGCGGGTCGGGTCATTCCGAACAAGGTCTACCAGTCGCTCGCCTGCCGGGTGGCCACCATCACCCGCGACAGTGACGCGGCGCGCGACCTGTTGCTCGACGGCGACAGCGCGCTGCTGGTCCCGCCCGGCGATCCGGCCGCGCTGGCGGACGCCATCGAGCGGCTTGCCGACCCGGAACTACGGGCGCGGGTCGCGCAACGGGGCCACGCGGTCTATCGCGAGCGGGCCTCGGCTGACGCGCTGGCGTGCCGCATCGGACAGATCGCCAGCCAGTGGCGGCTACGCGCATGACGAGGCCAATCGCGTCGCGTCTGATGGTTCCGGCGGCCTTCTGGCTGGGGCTACTGGCGGCCGTGCTGGCGCTGTGGCTGAGCGGGCAGGCGTCGAGCGCCTGGCAGGAAGTGCGGGGGGCGCGGCTGCTGCCGTTGCTGTTGGTGCTGGTCCCCGGCGTGCTGCTGCCGATCATCCACGCCCTGCGCTGGCGGGTGGTGATGCGGGCGCTGGGGGTCGAGGTCCCGGCCCGGTTGGCGGCGGACGTGACGGTCAGCGCGTCGCTGGTGAATTACGCCAGCCCCGGCTACCTCGGGGCGCCTGCCAAGGCGTATCTGGCGAATCGAGCTGCGAATGCGCCCTATAGCCGCTCGATCGTCTCGATGGCATTCGAGCAGGGTCTTGATTTCCTCGTGCTGCTGAGCGGCTCGACGCTTGCCCTGCTCGTCCTCGGCCCGGAGCGGTTGTCTGCCATCCTGCCGGGAGCGGACCGTTCGACGCAGATCGTTGTGGCAGCCATCCTGTTCGTCATCGCCGTCGCGCTGGCCCTCGTTGGCCGCGGCCGGATATCCCGAGCCGTGAGCCGCATCGTAGACTCCTTCCGCACGCTGGCGACGACCGTTGACCGCAAGCAGGTCGCGCTCCTCACGCTGCTGCTGTGGATCGCCCACGTCTCGGTCGTTCCGCTGCTGCTGTGGGGGCTGCATCTGCCGCTGACGTTCACGAACGTGCTGGCGCTGGCGAGCATTCCGCTGCTGATCGGGCAGATCGTGCCGCTGCCTGGCGGCATCGGCGCGCGGGAGGCGGCTATCGTCGCGCTCTCGGGCGCCACCGGCGTCAGCGCCACCGAGCTGCTCGGGCTGGCCGTGCTGCAACGGGTGCTTCTGGTGCTGGCGCTGCCCCTCTCGCTCGGCATCCTGCGGCTGGCGCGAGCGTGGTCCGGGGGCAACGCGTGAGCGCCACGCTGCCCGCGTTCCGCGCGCGCCTCGACACGGACGCCGGGCGGCGGATGGCGCTGCTCGTCACCGTCGCCGTGGCGATCCGGCTGGCGCTGATGCCGTTCACGCTGCACTTCGACGCCTACCAGATCTACTCCCGCGCGCACGAGGCGGCCTACCTGAACGAGTGGTTCGGGTTCACCAGCCAGATCATCATCCAGACTTTTCACAACGTGTGGCTGCTGCTGATGCGGCCATTCCTGCCGGACAGTGGGGGCATCTGGTCCGACACCGCCTCTGTGATCGGCGTCGGCGCCAGCCGCGAGGACTACGAGCGCTTCCTGGCCTACGACCACCTGTACCGCGCCATCTTCCTGATGAAGCTGCCCTACGTTGTCGCCGACCTGGCCTGCGCCTGGGTCATCACGCGTCTCGTTCCGCCAGCCCGCCGTCTCGGCGCGGCGGCTTTCTGGCTGCTGAACCCGCTGGTGATCTTCTCGACCGCCATCTACGGGCGCCACGACAGCCTGGCGATCCTGCTGGTGCTGCTCTCGATCGTCGCCGCCCGCCGGGCCACTGACGGCTGGCGCATAGGCGGGCTGGCGCTGCTTGGCGTCGCCACCCTCACGCGCTTCTTTCCGATCATCATCGTTCCGGCTTACCTGCTCGCCTACCGCCGCTCGAATCGTCAGCTTGGCCTCTTCGTCGGGCTGCTGGCCGGCATGGCGGCGTTAGTCGAGTTGGCCGGACTCGCCACGTCGGGCCGCAGCACGATCCTCACCATCCTCGGCTCCTACGAGCACTTCGAGTACTGGTTCGACGCCGGTCTGTACCTGCGCTTCGACGACTTCATCTTCCTCTTCCCGGTCGCCTACGTGCTGGGCCTGCTGTGGGTCAGCGAACGGGGACTCACGCCGCGCGAGTACCCCGTCTTCGGCGCGGCAGCCTTCCTGCTGCTGTTCAGCCTCACCTTCTTCCACCCGCATTACGCTATCTGGCTCGTGCCGTTCCTGGCGCTCGTCATGCCCTTCACCGCGCGCATGTTGACCCTGCACGCCATCCAGGTCGCCTGCGTCCTCGTCTACTCCGCCCAGTGGGGCTCCTGGACCACCTGGGAGCTGCTGGAGCCGCTGCTCGGCGACCGCGTCGCCAGCCTGCCCGACCCGGTCGAGGCCATCGGCGGGCAGATCGAGCCGCGCCTGTTCTTCGGCTTCTTCCGCTCGATTCTCACCGCCGTCTCCCTCTGGATGATCTGGGCGCTGCTGCGGGACCCTGTCCCCCCGGCCCCCCTCCCCGACGCGGAGAGGGGGGAGATGAGTTCGGGGGCCGGACCGCGCTCGTTCCCACACACCGCAACACCACTTCAGGCCAGCAACCACCACCCCCTCCGACGCCTGACCTCCCCCCTCTCCCGCTGGAGGAGGGGGGCCGTGGGGGTGGGGTTGGCCCTCCTCCTCACCGGCTGCTCGGCGCGCGTCACCGGCTTCGACAGCCCGGTCATGCACGACCATGGTCCGGTCGAGTGGGCGCAGGTTGGCGGGCCGGTCCAGCAGTCGTTCGTCGCTGGTCCGGGCTACGCGGCCGCCATGGCGAACGACGGCCGCATCACAACGGAGGACTACCAGCAGCGCCACGCCGCGCTGCCCGACGACGCCCGGGAAGGCGCGCTCGTCGATTTGCGCATCGGCTTGCGGCTGGAGCCGGAAGCTCAGGGCGCCTGGGACACCGCAGCGACCGTGCAGATCGTCCCCGCGCCGCAGCACGACGTTCTCAACCCTGGACACCCGCTCTACGATTCGCCCTCACCCATCTACGAGGCGCCGGTCGACGCGCTCCCTCGTGACGGCGACTGGCTGCTGATCGACGATCCCCCGGAGTTGCCGTCGGGGCTCGTGTTCGCGGTGCGGGTCGTGCCGGGGGATGGGCCTGACGCCGGGGCGTTGCGGGTTGGCCTGACGCCGGGGCGCGTGCCCTACGGTGGCTGGCGCGCCGTGGACGCCTCCGGCGCCGATCTCAACGGCGCCATGCTCGTCCGCACGCGCTACGACCGCGACGTGGAGGCGTGGGGCGTCGTGTCGAGCGGCGCGGCGCGCCTGCGGGACGCGGCCCGCGCCGACACGGCCTTCATGGCGCTCTGGGCGCTGTGCCTCGGCGGCCTGTGCGTGGCGGGCGCCCGGCTGCGGCGCCCCCGCACAACGGAGGAGACGTAGGCGTGGTCGTCGATCGTTCGACCCGCGCATGCCTGCTCTGTGGCCGCTCGTTCGAGGGACGCACCTTCCTCTGTCGCGAGTGCTCCGACCGCTACCGGGGGACGGCCGTCCCGGCGCACGTGCGCAAGCGCTTCTATGAGGCGCTGGATCGAACCTATCCCGAACGGGCGAACACGTACGGCGACTGGAACGCGCCGGTCGCCTTGCTGCGCGTTATCGACCGCCTCCCGCGACACGCGAGTGTCCTGGAGCTTGGCTCTGGTGGCGGCTTTCTCGGCGTTGAGCTGCGGCGCAGCGGCTTCACCCACGTCGTCCTGTCTGATATCACGACGACCGCGCTGGCCGCCCTGCGGGAGAACGTGCCCGACGCCGAACTGGTCGGCGTCGACGCCGCCAGCCTGCCCTTTCGCGACGGCGCCTTCGATGTCGTCATCTCCAGTGACGTTATTGAGCATCTTCCGCACATCGAGCAACACGTCACCGAGGTGGCGCGCGTGCTCGCTCCTGGCGGCCTCTACCTGCTGAAGACACCCAACCGCTTGACCGCCAGCGCCTATTACCGCCTGCGTGGTCTACACGACGCCTACTTCTGGCACCCCTCGATGCTCTCGCCTCGCGAGGCTCGCGACCTGTTCGCGCGGCACGGCTTCCGCGCGCGAATCCTCCCGCAACCAAGCCTCACCAACGCCCAGCTCGCCAAGCTGCCGGGACCACGCTTCCTGCGCCCACTGGCAGCCAGGGCGCCACTCGCCTGGCTCCCCGCGCCGCTGCGTCCACACTTGGAGATCGTCGCCAGAAAGTCCGTCGAGCAGCCGGACGCAACGCCGAAGAGCCTGCGTTTTACCGGCGAACGCGTGCTGCCCGGCCTGCCGGAAATGCGGGTCACGTACCTGCAAAGCCTCGCCGCCTACGAGTTCGCGCTCGGCTTCGCCTCCGGGCAGCGGGTGCTCGATTGCGGCTGCGGCGAGGGCTACGGCTCGGCCCTGCTGGCGGAGACGGCCGCCGAAGTCGTCGGGCTGGACCGCGACGACGAGGTCGTCGAGTTCGCGGCAGCGAAATACGCGCAGCCTGACCGCCTGCGTTTCGTCGCCTCCGACGCCGAACGCCTCCCGTTTGATGACGGCGCCTTCGACCTCATCACCTGCTTTCAGGTGCTGGAGCATCTCCACGACGCCCGCTCGTTCCTGCGCGAGGCTCGCCGAGTGCTGGCTCCTGGCGGCGCCCTGCTACTGACGACCCCGAACGTGCTTGTCGCCGGTGAACGCCCCAACCCTCACCACGTCCACGACTACCGCCCCGACGAGCTCCGAGCCCTGCTCCATA